>CALFDL010000176.1 GCA_937950415.1 uncultured Collinsella sp.
GCGTGAGCGGGTACAGGCGCGTGCCGGACCCGCCGGCGAGGATGATGCCTTTCATGTAGTCCTCCGTGTCATTTAACTGATTTAGTTACGACTTATATAATAATCTCTATCGGTCATATCAATTAAAAATATATGAGCGATACCCATTGAACAGGCCATCTAATTGCCTCGGCACGGAAAGAGCGTCAGGAACAGTGAAGATTTACATCGCAGCGCATAAGCACTTTGACATTGATGCGCAAGCGCCGTATCAGCCGCTCTACGTTGGGGCAAGCTCCATTCCAATAGACAATCGTCAGGCTGGATGGCTGTACGACGATCAAGGCGATAATATTTCCCAGAAAAACAAACACTACTGCGAGCTTACCGGCCTCTATTGGATATGGAAGAATTCTCCTGAGTCGATAGTTGGGCTCACGCATTATCGAAGGGCGTTTGAGTCCCCCAATGACTCAAAGCAGATGCTCAAAGACTATGAAATTGAGAACATTCTTACTCATTATGACTGTATTGTTGCAGCCAAAGAACCCTGCACAAGCTCAATCGGGTGCAACTTAATCACTGTTGCTGAGCAGTATAGAATGATCCATTCTTCGACAGATCTGCTACAGGCAAGGGAAATCATCAGGACGAAATGCCCTGGCTACTTGGATGCTTTTGATAAAGCAATTTGCGAGGAGTGTTCTTTTTCGCCATGCAATATGTTTATTTGCAAAAAGGAGCTGATGGACCGATATTGTAAATGGCTTTTCAAAATCGAAAAACAACTTGAGAAGCGTATTGACTATATAAGTGGTCGCGATAGCTATCAACAAAGGATGCCTGGCTTTATCTCAGAACGACTGTTTAATGCCTTCCTTAAAAAGGAAGGCATTAAATGCTATGAATGCCACATCTTTAACCCAATTAATAAAGAGGCCCTCACGATCAATCAAAGCACGTGGCCTCGAAGGAGACCGCAACTTACATGCTCGTGCTCTACGAATGCCATATTTAACGGAGTAGACTATTCATCGGTATTTGATTATTCCTTTTATGTAAATCATTACGGGGATCTATTCGATAGATATAAAGACGACCCCCTTGGAGCGCTGGAACATTTCATCGCAATCGGCATTAATGAAAATCGAGTTGCACATCCACATTTTTCTATCGGCTCTCTTCTGAATGGAAATCCAGATTTAAGAAGTAGGTGCAGCGCAAATCTCGAGGCAGCGCAAATGTATATAGCAAATCCTAAAGAATATATGCATCCAATTGGATATGAAAACATTCATCCGCAAGACGAGCAAAGCAATTCAACTATGGCCACATGGCATGAACGTCGAATAACAGCGGCGCGTATTCGGTACCAAGAAAGAATCGAGAGACTACCTGTACTGGATTAATTCAATGCAAGAATAAACCTGAGATCAAAGTGAAATAGTGCAGGCATCCTCAGTGCAACGGAAAGGTAAATTGAAATGAAAATTAGCATGGATTGTATTTGCCGTGGAAGCGGAAAGGTGTACGTTCTCCTAAAGAATGTTGAGATAGACGCATCAAATATTCAGGTGACAGCAGCGAAGAGCGAGGGAACGACAATACCAAGCTCTATCTATCCATACGAGTCAAATAAAAATCAATACGTCGTAGTTCTTCCCGACCTTGGAACTGGTGATTGCGATATTCAGATTAATGATTTGAGTGCGCGATGCGTCTACGATGTCATTAAAATCAGCTTTAGCACGGCAAAATGGGCGTCAAGATTAAACTATAAATTAAAGAATGATTTGTCCCATTCCATTAGGAACTATGACGATAAGCACGACTTGGATGTAGCAAGCATGCGTTTTCACGAGTTTATCGAAGATGGAGATGAGGCCATTCTTCGCTGCTCAGTAAAACTTCCTCAGCGCGAAGACAACAAAATAGCCATCAGCTGCTTCGATACCTCGATGAATCGTATTGAGATCGAGCCGATCACAACCGATGACATTACGATCCCCTTGTGGTTTGCTCCCAATAAAAAACGTCGCGAAATTCAATACTCGGTCCGAATCACAAATAGCACAAATAGGCTTATCTTCACAATCGAAGACGACAACCACCCAAGCTTTAACAGCTTCGCTGTTGTGGACAACGAAGAGCTCGATAAGCTACGCATTTTAACCACATCGAAAATGAAACCTATTTCGATTGATCCATCTGCATATCCAAATTGGCTCGAGCAACACAAGGCAAGCTCGGCGATACTCGAAAAACAATCGATGGTTACCTTCAAGGAAATGCCTTTGTTTAGCATCGTCGTTCCCCTATTCAACACACCCGAAAATCTGTTCAGGGAAATGGTGGAATCGGTTCTTATACAGAGCTATGCAAACTGGGAGCTTGTGCTAGTCAATGCAAGCCCAGATAACAGTGCGCTTGCAGATATAATCGAAGCCGCTAAGATTAAAGACGCTCGCATTAAGGTGATAGAGCTAGCAAACAATGCCGGCATTTCCAAAAACACTCTTGCTGGGACAAAAGAAGCAAATGGAGATTTCATTTGCTTCTTAGACCACGACGATACTCTCGAGCCCTCGGCGCTTTATGAATATGCGCATGCAATTAATGCTGAAAACAATACTGATCTAATTTACTGCGACGAAGACAAACTGTTTGTCAATGGCAGCTATGGCGATCCGTTCTTTAAGCCAGATTTAAGCATCGATTTGCTGCGAAGCGTTAATTATATTTGCCATTTCCTTGCAATCAGAAAAACGCTATTCGATTCTCTCGGGTACGGCGACGAACAGTACGATGGAGCCCAAGACCACGACTTAACGCTTAAGGCAATCGAAAAAGCACGGCATGTGGTGCACGTGGCTAAAATCCTGTATCACTGGAGAATTAGCGAGAACTCAACTGCAGGTGACCCGAACTCAAAGCTATATGCATGGGATGCTGGCGTCAAAGCTGTACAGGCCCATTTGGACAGGCTTGGAATTGCAGCGAAAGTTTACCGCGGAAACGACCCCTTCACTTATAAAGTTGCCTATGCAGTTCCGGAAAGTCATCCACTTGTTTCAATTGTTATTCCAACAAAGGACCATCCCACAGTTCTCGATACGTGCATTAAGTCGATCATAGAACGCTCAACGTACGATAACTACGAAATCATCATTATCGAAAACAACAGCGAGAACCAAGAAACATTCGAGTACTACTCAGAATTGGAGAAAAGCTATCCCGATACGATTCGCATCGAATATTGGGATGCGGAATTTAATTTCTCAAAACTGATGAACTTTGGCGCTAGCAAAGCAAAGGGCGATTATCTTCTCTTGTTAAACAACGATACAGAAGTTATAACCCCAAACTGGATCGAAAACATGCTGGGCATTTGTTCGCGAAAAGAAGTTGGCATTGTTGGTGCAAGACTTTTCTACAGCGATAATACTCTGCAACATGCAGGCGTCGGCATCGGAGGGATTGGAGCCGGCCACCTCGGAAAAGACTACCCCAGAGGTAAATGGGGCTACTTCAATCTATGCGATCGTACACAAGATTTAAGTGCCGTGACCGCAGCATGCCTCATGACAAAGAGAGCTGTTTTCGACGAAGTCGGCGGCTTTAGAGAAGAATTGGCTGTCGCCTTTAATGATGTTGACTATTGCCTCAAAGTGAGGAGTCACAATTATTTGGTTGTATATACACCCGATACTGAGCTGTATCATTACGAGTCGTTATCACGAGGCTATGAGATCAGCGATGAAAAGAAAATGAGGTTCCATCGGGAATACTCATTGCTCAACTACCTATGGCCAGAGTACTACGTGAAAGGCGATCCGTATATAAACATAAATATCGTCAGTGGAAATCTGTATTATCAAATATAAAAGTGTCATGACGCTTAACTCATGAGCACGTAAAGAATGGAGAATGGGGCTGCCGGTTAACCGACAGCCCCATTCTTCCTAATAGGTTATTTCATATAGAACGAATCCGTTTGCTGAACCTAATTGCGTAATCCGCAGTTGATCAGATGAAAACTCCGTCAAATCCCTACTAGACAAAACGTACTTCACATTAAGCTGTCTTAGATTATCTTCAGTCAAATTAACTGTGAAGAGATCATCCTGAGTGGAATTAAAAGACGTAGACGGAGTGAATACATTTGCAATGATATGAGCATACCTATTGTATGCGTACTCATTCTCGTTATTATCATCGATAGAATTCCAACGCGCCAGATCAGGATAAGCATTGGTCGAGTTAATTACAGGCGCTCCATACGCAGCGCAAAGATTGGCAACTGTCCAAGAACCATCGACAACCCATTTAACTGAATAATCATCCTTGTCAGCGAACTGATCAACAAGAGACGCCAACTCCGTTTCGGTAAGCGGAGCTGCACCAATTTGTATTGGATTGATACAGCAACCAGGAATTACACCGAAGCAAATAGCAAATGCGACAAATAAACCAATGCAGTTTTTACCAAGGATAAATGCGCTGAACAAAAGGCAGGAAACTGCACAAAGCAATATCAGCATCAAGAGATACAATTTCCTTGCGACAAGATACTTGGCGGAAAGAAGAATATAAATCTGGAATACTGAACTTAAACAGATTCCAATCACTAGCAAAACCAACAAAGAACTAATTTGGCTATTAGCCTCTTGGACTTCTTTGGCTTTTTTAACAGATATCAAGAAAAGAAGAAGCTCTAAGTACCCAATAGGAAATAAAAGCCGCAGAACAGGTACGTTATACATCAAGGTAATTCGGGATAAAAATGACGGGAAGCCAACGAAGGCAAAAAGAAGGAAAAATAACTGAAGGACTAGTAGTGCAATTAAATGCCAATCTCGCTTTTTGATGATACAGGACAGAGACGCAAGAGTCCCAAGAGGGAAAAAGCAGAGAATGGTGGCAATTTCACATTCATTTGAAACCAAAGGCGTATCAAAAGCATAAAAAAGAGAAAGCGCATTCGAAAAAAGTTCGGGAAGCCCGCTTCCTCCGGTTTCAAAGCGCGCGCCCGGATAAACCGTATTAACAACAGATGCCATTGCTTCAGAGGACTGGAAAAAAGCGAAAAATACAAGTCCTGCCGAAACCAGCAAACAGAAGATCGAAGTTAAAGTGTCACTAATTGACCACGCAAGCACCGAACGGTACTCGCCAGACTTAAGGATTCGACAATAATCAATTGCCCTGAAAACTCCCATGAGGGCAAAAATGTAGAAAAAAGGAACCATCCAAGCGGGATACATGAGCATTATGTAACAACCGCATAACCATGCAATAGCAACAATCGCAATGACTCTAGTGCTCCTTTTACGAGTAAAGAGCGTCTTATCTAATAACAAAACAAGGGCTTGACCGTAAAGAACCACCTCGCCTGTACCCCACCACTGAATCAGCGGCGAAAAACAAAGCAATATTGAAAAGAGCAAACTGAGTGGCTTTGATTTAATCATGAGGAAAGCGCAGTCAAAGGAAACCAGGACCATAATGCATAGCTTCATGGACCAAGCAAACGCTAAACCCGATTCAAAACCAAATACCAAATAGCCCCAAAGCACTGGACGAAATAACGAAATTACACTCCAGCAGGCAGCACCATAAACCATCCGGACATCTGTTATATCTCCTCTTAAGATTTCCGAAATTGGCGCATAATCATTATGAGACTGAGACAATTGAAATAAAGTACCGACTGAAAACTCATCGCTTCGAAGAGACCTAGGTATACCCCAGATGGGAGTCCCGGCGTTCTCAGGAAGCATAATGCTCCACATGCCAAGCGATGAGCCGCTGACTTTAAACACCACCGCAAGCATTGCGACAGAAATACCGATTATCCATCGATATTTATATATAAAATCGCTTTTATACTCGATCAGCTTGATTGCTGAGAATAAAAACGCAACGGTCAATCCACCGATGATGAGAACAGACATACCGTTATTGAGCAGCGAGCTAGCAGTTGTAACACCGATCTTTCCGTAGAAGCTACAAACATAGTTAACAAATAAAGATAAGTAAATAAGCGCAAACAAAAAAGATAGCGCAAAACAAGCAGCCCGATAAAGATGAAAATTATCGTTATGCAAATTATTGCTTCGGTCTTCTGAGGTAAGGTACTTATTCATACGAGTTATTAAACTCCATCTTTATCTAACCCTGCTGGTTGCGCAAAGTATCGTTCTCATTTTCAAGAATCGCAATGCGTTGAGTTAAGTTTTTACAAGCCGTAACGAGTCTGCTGATCGCAATACTGAGAGATAGAGAAATCATCAATAAAAGTACTACTGCGACGAGAAAGGCGAAATTCGAAGGACTGATAAACCCAATACAATCTGAAATTCGATAAATCAACTCCGGAAAGCAAACGCTAAATAATGCCACCACGCACAGGCAGAGCCATAGTAACGAGTACTTTAAAAGAAGCTTTCCTTTGCCGACTAAAGAAACGACATAAAAGAATAGACCACTAAAAACTACGCCAGCGCCCACGCGAATTATCATACTCATTGGTGAGCCGCCTTTCTATAAACAAAACAGGCCATGGAAATTGCGAGCGAAACTTTAATCATGTAATAAATTGATGAAAAGCCAGAAATAGATGACACTCCACCCTGTCTCTCACGCATAAGCACGGGAACCTCAACCACTGAAAGACCGGTTTTTAATGCTGCTGCAATAGATTCAGGCTCAGGGTAATCGTCTGGATAGTCCCTACAGAACAGGTCTATAGCCTTTTTACCACACGCGCGAAATCCAGAAGTTGGATCTTTAATCGTTTTTCCGGTAAATAATCTCAACCAACCAGAAAGCCATCGGATACCTACTCTCCTTAAAAATGTTGATTGAAAGCCTTCTGTGGGCACGGCAAATCTGGAACCAATGGCTAAATCGGCACCATCAATAATTGGCTCGATTAAGCTCCCAATATAAGAAGGATCATGCTGACCATCACCGTCAACCTGAACATCAACGTCATAGCCTTGCCTGAGCGCATATTTATGACCGGCTTGAACGGCACCACCAATGCCTAAATTTTGCGGAAGATCAAGGACATTAAAGTCGTACTGACGACAGATAGATAGCGTATTATCGGTTGAGCCGTCATAGCCAGCCTCAACAACCGATGAAACAGTCTGAACAATATTGGCTTGCTCATTATAAGCAGGAATGATTACCAACACTCGCAACATGTCATCCATTAAAACCCCAACGATCCAGATTGAACCTAAATTGAAAATAAAACCTGCTTAATTTTATCCAAACAAACCTGTCTCGAAAAATGCTCACGATAATAATTGAAGCCATTAGATCCCAAAGCATCAATAGCGCCTTTTTTCATTGAACCAATTTTTACCATGTTGTTAGCAAGCGCATTTACATCTGAAGGATCGGAGACAAACCCGCATCTAGCAGAACGAACCGCATTGGCCCCTTCTCCGCGCATTACGGCAAGTATTGCCTTTGAAGAAGCCATACAGCTTGATATCTTGGCTGGAATAGTAAGCTCTAACTCAGGATTATCGGCAAATGGAGCAATCATTGCCGTTGCAATATCGGAGTACATGGGCACGACCTCGGGATCCACGCGCCCCAAAAACAAAACAGACTTATCAAGCCCCTTGCTTGAAACGAGCTTCTGCAGTTCTGCCCTAGACATGCCATCGCCAAGAATTAACAGCTTCATCTCGATAGAGTTCTCTGAAACTGCACGCGAGAATGCTTCAATAACCGTATCAAGCCCTTGGGCGGGGGTTATAGAACCAGCAAATAGGAAGACGCATTGATTTTTGAACTGAGATCTTAGTTCCGATGAGACTAGCTTTTGCTCGTAACTTTCCTCGCAATGTTGAGGTATTACGCCTATCGAAACATCCGAATTCAAAGGCTTGACTCTATGAAACAGGTTATCAGCCAAAGAGTCGCTCAAAGCAATCAGCTTATTGCAGGCCGCATACTGCTTGTCGCAAAAAGATTTGGCAAAAGACCTCAGAAAACTGCTTTGGACATTCAAGACTGTGTAAAGGTTCTCGGGCCAAATATCCAAGACATAAGTTACTAGAGGACATTTATTTCGCCATGCAGCAACCCTTGCAGGAATTACCATCAAAATAGGACTTGTGTTATAGCAAAATACAACGTCATACTTCTTTTTGAGCCTCATAGCTCTAAAAGAAGCAGTAATTGGCCAGCTAATATAGTTCAGAAAAATGCGTATCGAAGTATTACCCTTACGACGGATTTCACCAGATCGAAAAACGGACGCACCGAAATAATCGTCTCGGCGGTGACCGAAATAACCATATCCATCAGACCATTCGCCTGAAGGATAATTAGGGATGCCGCAGAGAACATCTACGCTTATTCCGTCTTCAACAAATCCCTTCACCAAGTCATTAATTCGAAAAGATTCCGGATAGAAATGCTGCGTAACAACAAGCATTTTCTTACCAGCACATGAGCTAGTCATTAAACGCTCTTCCTCCACACCATCTTGTCCACGACGCCGGTGTAGCTCTGGATGATCTTGACCACCTTGGTGGACACGGTCTCGTCGGCGTAATCGGGCACGGGCGCCTCGGGCAGCGACCCCTCCGCATCGAGCTCGACGGCGGTGTGGACGGCCTGGAGCAGGCCCCTCTCGGAGATGCCGGCGAGCGTGAAGCAGGCCTTGTCCAGCGCCTCGGGGCGCTCGGTGGAGGTGCGGATACACACCGCTGGGAACGGGCGGCCGACGCTCGCGAAGAAGCTGGACTCCTCGGGCAGGGTGCCGGAGTCGGAGACCACGGCGAAGGCGTTCATCTGCAGGCAGTTGTAGTCGTGGAACCCCATAGGCTCGTGCATGCGCACGCGCGGGTCCAGCTGGAAGCCGGTGGCCTCCAGGCGCTTGCGGGAGCGCGGGTGGCAGGAGTACAGGATCGGCATGTCGTATTTCTCGGCCAGCGCGTTGACCGCGGTGAACAGGCTCGTGAAGTTCGCCTCGGTGTCGATGTTCTCCTCGCGGTGTGCCGACAGCAGCATGTAGCGCCTGGGCTCCAGTCCGAGCTCGGAGAGGATATGGGACCCCTCGATCTTGTCAAGGTTGGCGCGCAGCACCTCGGCCATGGGCGAGCCCGTGACGTAGGTGCGCTCGGGTGCGCAGCCGGTGTCCTTGAGGTAGCGGCGTGCGTGCTCGGAGTAGGCCAGGTTGACGTCGGAGATCACGTCGACGATGCGTCGGTTGGTCTCCTCGGGCAGGCACTCGTCCTTGCAGCGGTTGCCCGCCTCCATGTGGAAGATGGGGATGTGCAGGCGCTTGGCCGCGATGGCGGACAGGCAGCTGTTGGTGTCGCCAAGGATCAGGAGCGCGTCGGGCCGCACCTGGACCATCAGCTTGTAGGAGGCCGCGATGATGTTGCCGACGGTCTCGCCCAGGTCCGCGCCAACGGCGTCCAGGTAGACGTCCGGATCGTCCAGCGACAGGTCGCGGAAGAAGATGCCGTTGAGCGTGTAGTCGTAGTTCTGGCCGGTGTGCGCCAGCAGGCAGTCGAAGTGGCGGCGGCACTTCTTGATGACCTCGGAAAGGCGAATGACCTCGGGGCGCGTGCCCACGATGATCAGGAGCTTCAGGCGGCCGTCGTCTTTAAAACAAATATTGGAATTCATAGGTTTCCTTAAAACAGAGTCTAGTATTTTGCCAACAGTAATGAGGCGGCCTGCACGTCACCACATTCAACAAGTTTCGAATCGTCCCTGTGCAAAGTCTCAGAGCATCCGCCGACATCGTAACAAACGACTGGCAGCCCACAAGCCTCAGCCTCAAGATTGACCGTAGGGTAGTTATCCTCGTATGTTGGATTGAATAGAACAGAGGCAGAACTATAAAGTGAGGCCAACTCTATCTGAGAGTCGGTTCGTGGAATACCGACGATCTCTGGCGGCAGCGCCCGCATCTGTTTGGCACTTAAACCAACGAGTACGATGGAATACTTGGAGCGATCAAGCCTGTCAGCGAGAGTATAAAAGTCTGATAACCCCTTGCGTTTTGACCATGGAGACGCAACACCTAAAATAATATTTCTAGAATCGAGACCGTATTTCTCTTTAACACTAGATACTTCGCTATTGGATCGCGGCCTGAATATATCGAGGTCAATCGTATTATGTGCAACTTCTATCGGATACTTTGACAAAAAGCTTGAAGCAACCAGTTCGGCCAACCATTTAGAAGGAGTGACAATTGTCAATCGGTCGGAAGGCAACGAAGTGAATAACGAACGTTTAGCCTCATAATTCCATTTGCATGAACCAGAATTGATAGTTGGAGGATATCCCATAAGCTGTGGACATTTCGTGGTACCGCAGCCGCTTTTCCATTGATTGCAGTCAGCATATGTGAAATACGGACAATGGCCGGTAAAAGCCCAACAGTCATGCAAAGTCCATACAACACGACAATCAGATATCGACAACCATTTAAATAGCCTATCAATATTCAAATAGTAACCATGAATGTTGTGCAAGTGAACCACATCAGGACCAAACTCATCAAGGCGATGAATCAACGCCTCGGTTTGCCTCACTGAATGAAAACCAATCTTCCCGTCAAGGAAAGTAAGTCCAACGTCGAGTATAAAATTAGCCGATGACCCAAAGCAGTACTCACTGGCACTACTTGCTGGCCTTCTTCTACCCCAGCAAGCAAGCGATTCGCATCCCTGATCTATAAGAGCAAAATGCTCCTTCATCATAATGCGCCCAGTGGATCCATTTGGAACGCTATTAATGTGAGCGTATCTGGTCAAAACCTCTAGACTTCCTCGTAGTAGGTGTCGGGGTTCTCGGGGTCAAAAGGCTCGTTGGCCCACATGACCGTCACGAGGTCCTCGGTGTCGGACAGGTTGGTGATGGAGTGCGTGTAGCCGGGGATCATCTCCACGGCGCGCATGTCCGAGCCAGAGACGACGTACTCGTCGACGGGGAACTGGTTGCCCTCGGCGTCCTCCCCCACCTTCCTCAGCTTGATGCTCGCGGTGCCGGAGACCACCAGGAACCTCTCCCACTTGCTCATGTGCCAGTGGTTGCCCTTGGTGATGCCGGGCTTCGAGACGTTGATGGAGACCTGGCCGCGCTCCGGCGTGCGCAGGAACTCGGTGAACGAGCCGCGGTCATCCACGTTCGGCTTGAGGCCGTAGGCGAAGTGCCCCGGCTCGTAGTAGGACAGGAACGTGCTCCAGAGCTTCTTGGAGAAGGATCCCTCCGCCAGGTCGGGCACGGAAAGCGTCTCGCGGCTGTCGCGGAAGCACCCGAGCAGGTAGACGATCTCGCCCAGGGACTTCACGTCGGTCTGGGGGACGTAGCAGAAGTCCTCCCCCTCGACGCGCTCGAGGCCCTCGTAGCCGCAGCGGTGTTCCTCCCCCAGCAGGGCGCCCAGCATCTCGTCGACCAGGTCGTCGATGTAGAGGAGCTCCAGCTCGACCGAGGGGTCGTTCACGGTGTAGGGGCGGCCGTTGGCGATGGCGTCGCAGAAGGTCGCCACGGCGGAGTTGTAGCGAGGTCGGCACCACTTGCCGTAGAGGTTCGGGAAGCGGTAGATGAGCACCGGGGCGCCGGTCCTCTCGGAGTACTCGCGGAAGAGACCCTCCCCCGCGAGCTTCGACTCGCCGTAGACAGAGCCCTCGAAGCGGCCCGACAGGCTCGCCTGCGCGGAGCTGGACAGCATGACGGGGCACGTGTTGCCGTGGCGCTCGAGGGCGTCGAGCAGCGTGGAGGCGAACCCGAAGTTGCCCTCCATGAACTCGGACTGCTCCTTGGGGCGGTTGACGCCGGCCAGGTTGAACACGAAGTCGGCGCGGGAGCAGCAGTCATCGAGCTCCCCGGGCGTCGAGTCGATGTCGTACTCCATAACCTCGAGCGGCAGCAGCGACTGATACTTCTCACGGCGGTCCTTGCCGTCCCTTATGTTCTTGAGGGCGCAGCAGAGGTTCCTGCCGACGAAGCCCCTGGCGCCGGTGACGAGGACGCGCACCCTACTGCACCGCCTCGTGCTCGCGGCCCTCCAGGGCCAGCTGCACGTACTCGGCGGTCTTGATCTTGGCGATGGTGCCCTCCACGTCGAGCC
>CALFDL010000177.1 GCA_937950415.1 uncultured Collinsella sp.
CGGCGCGCGAGCTCGCCTGCTGGGTATGGGCGGTCGGCCTCATGGCCGAGGAGGCGTAGGGGGGGGGCGGTCCCCCGCACATAAGCCGATCACCCCGGAAGCGGTTCGATCCGAAGCCGTTGAGGCGAACCTCAGGTCCCTTTTCTGCGAGCGCCCAGGGCGCCACACGCGTGCACAGACTGTCGGTTCGACGTAGAAGCCTCAGCCGTAGCAACGGATTGCCCAGCGAGAGATCGCCGCGGGCGGATATTAAACTGCAAAGACGAGCGTCGGTAAGACACGCCGAGGTCGCCGCGGACGGGCTGATATAGGGAGAGGGCCTGACCCCATATCGTTGGGGCCAGGCCCGATTTTGCCTCTTGACAATGTCCTGCTCATATTAAAAGGAACGTCCCCATCTGCCGGATTAAGCGAGACTCTCCAGCACGCGACGGAGCTCCTGCTGGACGGCGTGGTCGCGATTACAACCCACCACGCGATCGGCCACCGCCTTGAGCGCGGGGCGCGCGTTTTCCATCGCGCAGCCCGTGCCGACAAAGCGAATGATCTCGTAGTCGTTCATCGAGTCGCCAAACGCCATGATCTCGTCGCGTCCAATGCCGTAATGCTCCGCAAGCTGTGCGATGCCCGAGGCCTTCGACACACCGGGCTGCATGGCATCGATCCACGCGTTGCCCGAAGGCGCAAAAGTAAAGAGCTGACCAAGTTCGCGCTGTAGCACGTACGCACTGTCCATAACGGCACCGTCGTCGCAAAAGATACTCGCTTTGATGATATTTACGCTGGGATCGGGCAGCTCCCAAATGCGCTCGGCATTGGGAAGGTCCTTATCGACCTCACGCACGAACTTGCACTCGTCATCGAGCAGGAAGGACTTGGTTCGGTCAAAGAGCGCAAGATGCAGATTGGGAAACGTCCTGACGGCTTGGGCGAGCCTTCGAATCGCCAGGTGGGAATACACCTCACGGTCTACCATTTTGCCGTCGGCGAAGACCTGGGCGCCGTTGGCGGCGACAAAGTCCATCTTGTCGCGAACGGGCGCAAAGAACTCGCACAGGCGATCGTAGCGACGACCTGACGATGCGGCGAAATGCACGCCATGCTCGTGTAGCGCCAGAATCAGTTCGTAGGTCTCGGGAGGCACCTGGCCGTTTTCGTCAAGCAACGTGCCGTCCATATCGGATGCAATCAGTTTAAACATAGAAAAGCTCCCTTCGGGCTTGATGGAATCGGACGTATATCCGATTCCAACGTACCCAAAGGGAGCTCAAATAAGACTCCGCGGGCGTAAACGTTACAAGGACCTGGCAAATAGTTCACACATGCCAGAGAACCCACAATCGCGGCGTCAGGCGACACGTCAAAGAGTGTCGCAGGTGGCTAGTCGTTTAAGAACGTCCCCGATGATTAGTCGGCGTAGGTGAAGGTGGTGACGTCGAACATGCCCTCGGGACGGATGCGGAGCGTCGGGATCACCGGCAGGGGCAGGAAGATGATGCCCATGATGGGGTCGAGCGGCGGCTCAATACCCATGGCGCGCGCCTTGACCATAAAGTCGTCGTGCTGCGCGGCAACGTCCTCAGCCGTGCCTTCGCTCATCAGGCCGCCGAGCGCCAGCGGAATACGAGCCACGACCTCGCCGTTGCGCACCAGCACGTGACCGCCCTGGCCCACGGCCTCGACAGCAGCCATCATATCGGCGGCGTTGTCGCCCACCACGCACACGTTGTGCGAGTCGTGGCCGATCGTCGAGGCGATGGCACCGCCCGTGATGGTAAAGCCGCGCACCCAGCCACGACCGATGTGCTTGCCGACCAGGCCCAGGCCAGCGGGGCCATCGCCGTCGGCGCCCTCGGCCTGCAGCGACACGCCGCGGCCATGGCGCTCAATCAGCATAATGCGACGCAGGCCCTCGGCGCTCTCGGGGCGAGCCATACCCGTGATGACCTTACCCGGCACCACGTCGATCACGGCCTCGCCCGGCTTAAAGGCATAGTCGAATACGTCGAGCGAAAGCTTCGGCAGCTTAACGGAGGCGCGCAGCTCATCGGCAAGGGCCGTAACCTCGGCCATCTCGGGTGCAATCTCGCCCACAAAGGTGCCGTCCTGCGCCACCAGAGCACCGGCGGCATATACGCGATGCGGAGCCGTGGCAAACGTCAGGTCATTGAGCACCAGCAGGTCGGCACGTTTGCCCGGGGCAATCGCACCGCGTAGTTCGTGCGGGTCGCGGCAGCCGTGATCTAGCCCAAACGCCTCAGCCGTGGAAAGGGACGCCATAGAGATGGCGACCACCGGGTCGACGCCGGCCTCGATGGCCACGCGGCAGGCGTTGTCGATCATGCCGGTCGAAAGCGCGTCGGAGGGAGCGCGGTCGTCGGTCGCAAAGCAGCAGCGGCGGGCGCGGGCGGGGTTTTCCAGCAGCATCGGAGACAGGTTGGCCAGGTCATGGCTGCACGTGCCCTCACGCAGCATCACATACATGCCGCGGGACAGTTTATCGAGCGCCTCCTCGGGAATCGTCGACTCGTGGTCGGCGATAATACCCGCCGCGGCATAGGCGTTGAGGTCCTTGCCGGCAACGAGCGGCGCGTGGCCGTCAACCTGCTTGGACGGCGTCTGGTTGGCAGCATCGATGCGAGCACAGGTCTCGGGGTCGGCCATAAAGACGCCCGGCAGGTTCATCATTTCGCCCAGACCAAAGACATCGCCTGGATGCTCGGCAAAAAACGCCTGCATATCGGCAGCCGAAATAACGGCACCGGCCTGCTCGTCGGGCAGCGCGGGCACGCACGAAGGCATCATGTACTTGATGGAGATGGGCGCGCGGCGGCCGTCCTCAATCATAAAGCGCAAGCCGTCGAGACCGGCAACATTGGCAATCTCGTGGCTGTCGGCAATGGCGGTGGTGGTACCGCGCGTCGCCGCCATGCGCGCATACTCGGCGGGGCGGATGTTCGAGGACTCAATGTGCAGATGCCCGTCAATAAAACCGGGAGCGAGATAGCGACCCTGGCAGTCGATGACCTCAGTTGCCTCGTAGGTGCCAGCGGCATCGTCGCGACCATCGTAGAGCACGCCGACGATTACACCGTCCTTGACAGCAACGCTACCGGGCGCCACACGCTGGCCATACACGTCGACAATCTGCGCATTGGTAAACAGCGCGTCGACGGGCACGCGCCCCTCGGCAGCATCGATCACAGATCTCATGACCTCAACGGACATACATACTCCTTTAACCGTAGAAAACAGCTGCGGAGCGGACAGGCCTTCACCGCAGCAAGCCAACAGCCATTGTATGCCCAAAAGGAAGCGCCGCTAACACCCCTTCCGCTTAACGGCACCGCCAAATGATCCCTCCGTCCCCAAGGGATCGTCGTAACCAAAAAAAGCCGCAGTCGGGAATCCCGGCTGCGGCCTTATTGCAACTTGTAAGGTCAACTCGCTCGTTAAATCAACTTAAAGCCCTTGCGCTTGCCCACGGAGAGGGTATCGCCCAGCTTGAGGGCGCTCGGGCCGATGTTGTAGCTCTTGGGAGCCACAGCCTTGCCATTGATCTTGACGCCGCCGCCGTCGATGTCGCGGCGGGCCTGACCGGCGCTGGCCGAAAGGCCCAGGTCCTTGAGCAGGCCAGCGAGGTAGATCTGACCCTCGTCGTTAACAGTCAGCTCAACGTGCTTCTCGGGGAAGTCGGCAAGCTGGCCTTCCTTGAACACACGGTCGAACTCGGCCTGGGCCTCGTCGCCGGCGCCGGCGCCGTGGTAGGTATCGCACAGGTCGCGACCCAGAGCGCGCTTGAGCTCGTAGGGGTCGGCGGAACCGTCGGCCAGGGCGGCATCGATCTTGTCGACCTCGGCCGGGGCGAGCGAGCTGGCCAGACGATAGTACTTGCCGATCATCTCGTCGGGGATGGACATGGTCTTGCCGAACATATCCTTGGGAGCATCGGTCAGACCGATGTAGTTGCCATAGGACTTGGACATCTTGCGCACGCCGTCAGTGCCCTCGAGCAGCGGCATGGTGAGCGCAATCTGCGGCTCCATGCCCATCTTCTCCATGAGCTCGCGGCCGGCGAGTAGGTTGAAGAGCTGGTCGGTGCCGCCCATCTCGACGTCGGCCTTAATCTGAACGGAGTCGAAGGCCTGCATCACGGGGTACAGGAACTCGTGCAGGGCGATCGGCGTCTGAGACTGGTAGCGCTTGGTAAAGTCGTCGCGCTCAAGGATGCGAGCGACGGTGAACTTGGAGCACACCTGCAGCAGGCCGGCCAGGTCCATCGAAAGGATCCAGTCGCCGTTGTGCACGATGGTGGTCTTCTCGGGATCCAGGATCTTCATAGCCTGGCTCACGTAGGTCTCGGCGTTGGCCTCGATCTGCTCCTGCGAAAGCTGCGGACGCGTGGAGTTCTTGCCCGAGGGGTCGCCGATCAGCGCGGTGCCGTTGCCGATGATGAGGGTGACGTTGTGGCCCAGGTCCTGGAACTGACGCATCTTGCGCAGGGGCACGGCATGGCCCAGGTGCAGGTCGGGGCTGGTGGGATCGACGCCGAGCTTGATGTTGAGGGGCTCGCCCTTCTCAAGCTTCTTGCGAAGGTCGGCCTCGGGAACGATCTGCGCGGCGCCCGAGGTGATGATACGCATTTGCTCGTCAACAGACAGCATTGGGTATCCTCCTTTTTCTATAGCACCCTCGCCGAAAACGGCGGTGCTGGAAGTCCATAAACTCTCTTATGATAACAAACTGACGCGACGCGGCACCTACGACAGGAAAATCCTCGTCCTGCCGCATGCGTCAATGGCAACTGGCAGACGTGTACCCTCACGCTCGACCAGATAGCGTACCTGCCGACGACGCAAGCAGTCGCGGCAACGAACCTGTCCCGTCGCATCGGTGGCGCAGACGCCCTCGGCGGTCAGCAGGCAGTGCTCGCACACCATAAGCTCGGGACGGTCGGCATCGACAGGCCCCAAGACACCGGGACAAGCGGCAAGCTCGGCAACACGCTCCGCATCATTGCCGAGCAACTCGGCCGGCAAGTACACCCGCCCCGCACCGAGTCCGCGCAGCCAGGCAAGCGTGGCCCGATTCGCGCAGAACACCGGCGCCGCCACGTCAAACGTCACGCCCAGCTCGCGAGCGATCGCCACCTGCCCCAGGTTGCGGCAGACGATGCGCCCGGCACGCTGCATCAGTGAGCGGGTCCAGTCAGCGTCACTCGCGCGGCACACCTCGTCAAGCACCACAACGGCGTCGGACAAATCGAGTTCCCCGCGCGGGTCGGCATCCATCAGCTGCCAAGCAAAAACCATGCGAGTGGGAACCGCGCACTCCACCAACTCCGTCGATGCACCGCCATCCACCGCAACGCCCTCAAAGGGCAGCACTTCAACGGCACGCTCAACGGGCGCAATCGCATCCGCCTCGGCCCGCATGCGCTCCAACACCGCCGCCGTCTGATCCAACACGCCGGCGCTGCGAATCAGGTATACCTCGCAGCCCGTGTCCACCTTACGCTTGCAATGCACGACGACGCGCTTCCCCGCTGCGGCATCCACCGGGCAGGGCACCTGCGGCCAGCGCTTGGGCACATCGGGACGCGCGTCGGCACCCGGATAGAACCGAATCTCGAGCGTGTCACCCGCCGCCACGGCGGCGTCGAGCTCAACGGTCACCTCTTCGTGGCCCACAGCGACCAAACGCCCCACGCGCACGCCCTGGTTAATTGCGCGCTCAAAGCTCATCAGCTCGGCACCCGAACGCCCTCGCAGGTACGTATCGGTAAACCCACGGTTAAACGACCTCCCCAGCTCGCGTTCAAGCTCTTCCACGGCATCGGGGTCCCACGCGCCGTCGCGCAGCATATCGAGTGCCCGGCGCCACACCCGCACCACGTTGAATACGTAATCGGGGTTCTTCATGCGCCCCTCGATCTTGAGCGACGCCACGCCGGCATCTACAAGCTCGGGCAGATGTGCAATACCCAGATAGTCGCGCGGGCACAGCAGGCGATCTCCCTCGACGGCGACAACGCTCTGTCCCGCCTCGTCCACCAGGTCGTACGCCAGACGGCACGGCTGCGTGCAGTCGCCGCGCATCGCCGAGCGCCCACGCCGCAGGGCCGAAAACTCGCACGCCCCCGAATAGCCGATGCAAATCGCACCGTGGCAGAATACCTCGATGGGCACGCCCGTGGCACATAGCGCCGCAATCTCGTCGACCGCCAGCTCGCGTGCCGTCGTCACGCGCTCGACTCCCAGCTCATCGGCGGCAAGCCGCACGGCGCCTTCGCTGTGAACGCCCGCCTGCGTAGACAGGTGAATCTCGACCCCGGGAATCGCCGTGCGCAGCGCGCAGGCCAGCCCGGCATCGGCGACAATCAGAGCATCGCCGCCCAGCTCCAGTGCATGAGCTCCCAACGCCACCGCGTCGGACAACTCATCGTCAAACACGAACACGTTGAGCGTCACGTACACACGCACGCCATGGGCATGCGCCACGGCACAACCGCGCGCAAACTCGTCATCCGTAAAGCCATGAGCGCTCACACGGGCGTTAAAGCCGCCCAACCCCGCATAGATGGCATCCGCACCCGCGGCGATGGCCGCAAGCATCTGGTCGAGCCCGCCCGCCGGCGCCAGCAGCTCGGGCAGCGCCGCACCGGCAGCATCCAATCCAGTCTCGTATTGTCCGCTCGGCCCCATCGTCCGAATCGCCATCGGCAAACTCCTTACCAAGGTATGCATTCACTCTGAAAAATGCCGTCTTCCAGCATACACGAGGCCTCGCGCGCCCCGTTTGGTTTATCGTGTAATAACTTATGTCCATCCTGCCCCGACGGCACATCCGCCGTCCGGCACGACATACCTGGAGGTCAATATATGGGTCCTCGCCAACGACAGGGACGCAGCCGTTCAAAGACGCATGCCCTGCCCATAATCCTGCTCTCGTTTTTGGGCTTTTTGCTGATTGCGGGCGTGGCGTTTGGCATCGGCATGGTCGGCAACGTCAACCGCTGGCTGTCCGATCTGCCCGACTACACCGACGCCAACGCGTATCTGGTGAGCGAGCCCACCGAGATCGTCGACTGCAACGGCAACAAGATCGCGAGCTTCTACACGCAAAACCGCAAGTCCATCACCAAGGACGAGGTCTCCCCCTACGTGCTGCAGGGCACCGTTGACGTCGAGGACGAGCGCTTCTACGAGCACGGAGGTATCGACCTGTGGGGTATCGCGCGTGCTGCGGTGGCAACCCTCGGCGGCGGGCACGAAGGCGCCTCGACTATCACCCAGCAGCTGGTGCGCAACACCATCCTGCAGGAGGAGCAGTTCGACTCGACCATCGAGCGTAAGGTGCGCGAGGCCTACATCGCCGTCAAGATGGAGGACATGTACTCCAAAGACGAGATCCTCATGATGTACCTCAACACCATCTATTACGGCCACGGCGCCTACGGCATCGAGGCCGCAGCCGAGACCTATCTGTCCAAGAGCGCCGCCGATCTCACCCTGAGCGAAGCCGCGCTGCTCATCGGCCTTCCCAACTCGCCCTCGCAGTACGACCCCACGGTCAACCCCGACCTAGCGCTGTCCCGTCGCAACAAGGTCCTCGACAACATGTTGCGCCTGGGCCACATCACGCAGGAGGAGCACGATGCCGCACAGGCCGAGCCCATCGCCCTCAACGTGACCGAGATTTCGGGCAGCGGCGTCGACGTATACTCGCAGCCCTACTTTGTCGCCTATGTTAAGCAGCTGCTGGAGCAGGAGTTCTCGACCGACGTGCTCTTTAAGGGCGGTCTGACCGTCAAGACCACCATCGACCCCACGATGCAGCAGGTGGCAGAGAATGCCGTCCGCGAGCAGCTCGACACGCTCTCACTCGACGGTCTGGACATGGGCATGGTCGTCGTCGACCCCAAGACCGGCTACATCAAGTGCATGGTGGGCGGCTACGACTACAACGCCGACGAGAACCACGTAAACCATGCCACGGCCAAGCGTCCCGTCGGCTCCACCTTCAAGGCCTTTACACTGGCAACTGCCATCCAAAACGGCATGAACCCCAACGTCACCCTCAACTGCAACTCGCCACTCAAGGCCAAGGGCACCACGACCGAGGTCCAAAACTACGCCAACCATAGCTATGGCAACATCACGCTTAAGCAGGCGACGGCATACTCCTCCAACACCGGCTACATCCAGGTGGCGGAAGCCGTCGGCAACAGCAAGATCATCTCACTCGTCAAAAAGCTCGGCATCGATCCCGCCAAGGACAACATCGAGGACGTTCCCGTCATGACCCTCGGCACCGGCTCGATCTCGCCGCTCGAGATGGCCGCCGCCTACGCGACGTTTGCCAACGGCGGCTACTATCGCCAGCCGATCGCCATCACCGAGATTGACTCTCGTACCGGTTCGGTGCTGTACCAGCATACCGACAATCCCTCACAGGTGCTTACCGAGGGCGAGGCCGCCGCGGTCACCGATGTTCTGTCCGGCGTCATGCAGGGCGGCGGTACGGGTGCTGCCGGCGCCTTGAGCGTCAACCAGCCCTATGCCGGCAAAACGGGCACCACCGACAACACCACCAACCTGTGGTTCTGCGGCTATACCCCGCAGCTGGCGTGCGCCCTGTGGACCGGCTATTCCGCGGGCGAGATTCCCATCCAAAAATACGGCACAGACCTGCTGGGCGACAGCACCAACCTGCCTGTCTTCAAGCGGTTTATGAACACCGTTCTGACCGGTACCGAGCGCGAGGAGTTTGCGACCGGAACGGCGCCCACCTACAAGAACAACAGCGTCTGGAAGTTCTACGGCACCAACAACGCCAAGAAGACGGAGAACGACGACAAGGACGAGAACGAGGACGAAGAGGAAACTACCACAACGACTACCACGACGACCACGACCACCGACACCACGGGCGGCGACACCACCGGCGGCACCGGTACGACCGGTGGCTCGACGGGCGGCTCCACTGGTGGTTCGACCGGCGGCGATGGCGGCACGCCTACGCCTACGCCCACTCCCGACCCCTCGCCCACGCCTGATGATACGGTCGGCTAAGAAGTACGCGGCTAAAGCCAACAAGGCCCCGAGCAGCTTATTGAACTGCTCGGGGCCTTTTAGTTAGAAGCGACCTGGTGGGCGGTCTTTATACCGGCAAACAAAAAGGGGTACCGACCAACGTCGATACCCCTTACAAGCCACTATGTCAGCGCAAACAATGCCGAGCGCACGAACCGCACGCCTACTTGCGAGAATTGCTCAGCTTATTGATCAGCGCCTCGAGACGCTCGCCGTCCTCGGCCGTCTGGGCAATAACCAAAATCGTATCGTTGCCGGCAAGCGAGCCAAGCACATCGGGCAGCTCTGCCGCATCAACGGCGGCGGCGATGCCGGAAGCCGTGCCAGGCTGAGCCTTGATCATGACCAGATTATCGGTACGCAGAACGCCCGTTACGAGCTCGGAAACCATACGCTGCAGGTGCAGGTCCTCTGCCAGAACATAGATGCCCTCAGGGAGCTTACGCAGCCCCATATCGGCAATATCGCGAGAGACAGTCGCCTGCGTGCAATCAAAGCCCATAGCGCGGAGCTCATCGACCAGCACGCGCTGCGTGCGGACGTCCTTATTGCGCACAATATCTCTAATGGCATCCTGGCGCCCATTGCGTTTTTTAGCCATACAAACCCTCTCTCCAAAAGATGGCGGAGACAATCAATCAGTGATTGAATAGTTTAACGCTATTTGAAGGCTTTTGTGTATAAGAACGCATTTCGAAACAATTCTATGCAAATTTGTTTCGAAATGAGCCGTTTAGGCGGTTTTTGCGCCCGTCCGGTTAAGAAAAGCTGCCAGATGCGTACACATCACGCAGCGCGCGGGCTTGGCGCTGGCGATCGGCCCAAACAACAGACCGAGCCCCCGATGGTTATCCTTGAGCGCGGCGACCATCTGACGGGTTCGAGGCGCCTCGAGCATATCACGCATACGGGCGGAACGCTCGATTGACGACACCCCATGCGGGCTCAGACACAAATTCTCGATGCAGGCGACCAGTCCGGCAAAGTAGAACTTTTGGGTTGCCAGCTTGAGCCGACCACCGCTATCTGCTTCCGAGAGTGAGTCCGTAAGCTCGTCGAGCGCCCGGGTGTCATCGGATATCCTGGCATACATGGTGGGATCAAAGGCATCTGTAAGCTTAGGTGCCGCCGCGTGGAAACAAGCGTCGCCGCAGCCGGACACGAATCGTGCCTGCGAGAGCGCATATGCCATAAACTCAACCGTACGGTACGCCTTGCCGTGTGACAGGCATGCCTCAAACAGCAGACGGCTATACATCACGCCAGAGGTCTGAACGACTAGGCCGCCTAAAATCAGCTGGGGCAGCCCGGTCACCATCGAAGACTTGTCTTCAATGACAATAGAGGCAGCATCCAAGACGCGCGAATGGCGCTCTCGATGCGCATCATAGCGGTCGAGCGACACCGTAGGGAACACTATGTCTGCCGCAGTATCGCACGCGATATCGACCATCTTGGAAAGGGACTGCGGAGCAAACCACTCATCGGCGTTCATAGCGGTGATTTGAGAGCCGCGCGAGGCAGCAAAACCGGCACGAAGACATGCGCCGCGCTTCGCGTCCTCGACGTCAATCAAATCAATATGGATGTCCCTGTCGGCAGCAACTTGAAGCGAATGGCGCACACCGGGCGCAGCATCGCGGCAGACAACGACAATCTGCAAATCGTAGAGGTCTTGGTTCTGGATACTCTCGAGCGCACGCATCGCATAGCTGGGCGAACCTTCTACCACAAGGATCACCGAAAGTCGCGGATGCGAGCCACGTCGAACCAAATTATCCGTCCTCTCGACAGCAATGAATCAAACCGTGGTTCATGGTACACCCCGGCAATAAAAGCAATGAGACACCGGTTGTATTGCACGCCAAGAACAGATGTTGCACACGTGCAGCCCACAGATGACAGGTGTCGACGCACGACGCGTCGAGCCCTCCCCTAGTCGAGCACGACAAGCTCGGCGGGATCGTAATCCACGCCCATAAACGTAAGGCCGCAGGCAGGAGCCGTGGGGCCCGCAGCGGTACGGTCGCAAGCATCGATGACCTCGCGCATCCACTCGGGTTCACGGCGATGCATGCCGATCTCGACAAGCGTGCCCACGATCGTACGGACCATCGAATGCAGAAACGCATTGCCCTCGATGGTAAACGTCAGGATGTCCTCGCCAAACGCAACCTCATGGCCAAACTCGGCACGCATCACGCAGCGATGCGTGGGCTTGCCAACGGCCGAGGCAACCTTGCAAAAGCTTTTAAAGTCCTGCTCGCCCAGCAGCGCGGGGCAGGCAGCAGACATAGCCGCAACATCCAAGGGATAGCGATGCCACCACACGGCACCACGGGACAGCACGGGACGCGCATCGCGATCGGCAATACGGTACGTATACGTACGGGAACGCGCGTCAAAGCGTGCAGAAAAGCCCTTACGGGCCCTGTAGACCTCGTTTATGGCGATATCTTTAGGCAGCAGGGCATCCATAGCCCGCAGCCACCTACGGCGCGTAAGGGCGAGCTCAGCGTCCGTTACGGGCACGCTGATGTATTGAGCCACGGCATGCACGCCGGAATCGGTACGCCCCGCGCACGTCAGATCGATCGGGCGGCGAAGCAGCGTCTCGATGGCTCGACGTAGCTCGCCCGCAACCGTCGTCTGTCCCGGCTGCTCGGCAAATCCGCTATACGACGAGCCATCATAGGCCACACGAAATACGAGCGTGGCGTCAAGCTCGGAAATCGAATTGAAATCAGACGGGGCAGTCATGGGCGCTCCCAACAAACAAGTAACGGTATCGCGACAAAAAAAGAGGGGTACGCAAACGTACCCCTCGAATATAGCCTATGCAGACGGAAAGTCTACTCAGCGGTCTCCTCAGCAGGAGCCTCCTCGACGGCCTCGACCTTCTTGGGAGCAGCGGCCTTCTTGGGGGCCGGAGCAGCCTTCTTGGCCTTAGGCGTGCAAGGCTCGGTGACGAGCTCCATGATAACGATGGGAGCGTTGTCGCCCTTGCGGTTGCCGAGCTTCATGATGCGGGTGTAACCGCCGTTGCGGTCCTGCCACATACCCTGAGCAGCCTTGTCGAAGATCTCGGCAACGAGCTGCTTATCACCGAGCTTGGCGATAGCCAGACGACGAGAGTGCAGGTCGCCCTTCTTGGCCCAGGTGATGATCGGATCGACGACCGAACGCAGCGCCTTAGCGCGGGTCTCGGTGGTCTTGATGCGGTCGTTCTCGAAGAGGGCCTTAGCAAGGCTCTTCTTCATGGCCTTGGTGTGGCTCGCATCGGTGCCGAGCTTCAGGCCCTTCTTAACGTTGTGACGCATGGTCTAGTTTCTCCTCAAATATGCGAAGCATTAAGCCTTCAGGCTCAGGCCCATGGACTCAAGCTTGTCCTTCACTTCCTCGATCGACTTAACACCGAAGTTACGGATGTTGAGCAGATCGTTCTCCGAGAACTCAACGAGCTGACGGACCGAGTGAATGCTGGCGCGCTTAAGGCAGTTGTAGGAACGGACGGAAAGGTCCAGATCCTCGATCTGCTTGTCCAGCTCGGCGTTGTCGTTGGTGACCTCGGGAGCGAAGATCGAAGCCTCCTCCTCGACCTCGGGGGTCTCGGCAAGGTTCATAAAGGCGGCCATATGCTGGTTGATGATATTGGCAGCCTGGACCACGGCGTCGCGCGGGGCGATGGAGCCGTTAGTCTCGATCTCGAGGACAAGGCGGTCGTAGTCGGTGTGCTGACCGACACGGCAAGCCTCAACGAGCTTGGCGCAACGGGAAACCGGCGAGTACAGCGAGTCGACGTGGATCACACCGATGGGATCGTTGTCGCGCTTGTTGGCCTCGCCAGAGACATAGCCGCGGCCATAGCCGATGCGCATGCTCATGGTGAGATGGCCACCCTCGGTGAGCGTAGCGATGTGCTGCTCGGGGTTGACCAGCTCAAACTCGGACGGAATAAAGAAGTCCGCACCGGTGACCTCGCAGGGGCCGTCAACCGAGATGGTGGCGGTCGCCTCGTCGGTCGTGCCGAGAGCCCTGAAGACAAGACCCTTGACATTCAGGACGATGTCGGTGACATCCTCGACCATGTTAGGGATGGTCATGAACTCGTGCTGCGCACCATCGATCTGAATAGCCTCGACGGCGGCACCCTCGAGCGAGGACAGAAGAACGCGACGAAGGGAGTTACCCAGCGTATCGCCGTAGCCACGCTCGAGCGGCTCGACGGAGACACGAGCAGACGTCTCGTTGATCTCTTCGACCTGAACCTGAGGCCTAATGAATTCTGACATGTATTACCTCCAGCCTCAGCAGCCCGGATGGACTACTTAGAGTAGAGCTCGACGATGAGCTGCTCGTTGATATCACCGCTGATCTGCTCACGCGTCGGCAGAGCGAGCACGTTACCAGACAGCTTCTCGATATCGACCTCGAGCCAGCCAGGGACCTCAAAGCGCTCGGAGGAAATCAGGGCCTCCTTGATGGGGAGGAGGTCACGGAACTTCTCGCCGACAGCGACGACGTCGCCGGCCTTGACGCGGTAGGACGGGATGTCCACGCGCTTGCCGTTCACGGTGAAGTGACCGTGACGGACGGACTGACGAGCCTCTTTGCGGGTGCGGGCGAAGCCAAGACGGAAGACGACGTTGTCGAGGCGAGACTCAAGGATGATCATGAGGTTCTCACCGGTGACGCCGTTCATCTTGCGGGCCTTGTTGAAGTAGCCGTGGAACTGCTTCTCCAGAACGCCATAGATGAACTTGACCTTCTGCTTCTCGCGCAGCTGCATGCCGTACTCAGATTCCTTGCGACGGCGCTTGGGCTGACGGATAGATTCCTTCTTGCTGCTGTAACCGAGCTCAGCGGGATCGATCCCGAGCTGACGGCAGCGCTTAAGAACAGGAGTCCTGTCGATTGCCATATTGATACGATCCTTTCAGTTACACGCGGCGACGCTTCTTGGGGCGGCAGCCGTTGTGCGGAATGGGGGTCTTGTCCTGGATGCTCGAGACCTCGAGGCCAGCAGCCTGGAGGGAGCGGATGGCGGTCTCACGACCGGAGCCGGGGCCCTTGACGAAGACGGAAACCTTCTTCATACCGTGCTCCATGGCCTGCTTGGCAGCAGCCTCGGCAGCCATCTGAGCAGCGAACGGCGTGGACTTACGGGAGCCCTTGAAGCCCACCTGGCCAGCCGACTTCCAGGAAATGACGTTGCCCTGGGGATCGGTGATCGAAACGATCGTGTTGTTGAACGTAGAACGAATGTGAGCCTGGCCCACGGAAATGTTCTTACGGTCCGCGCGCTTCAGACGGGCAGCGCGAACGTTCTTCTTAGCAGTAGCCATCTATCTAGCGCTCCTTATTTCTTCTTCTTAGCACCGATCTGACGCTTCGGGCCCTTGCGGGTACGAGCGTTAGTGTGGGTGCGCTGGCCGCGGACCGGGAGGCCCTTGCGGTGACGAAGGCCGCGGTTGCAGCCGATGTCCATAAGGCGCTTGACGTTCTGGTTGCGCTCACGGCGGAGGTCGCCCTCAACCATGATCTGGTTCTTATCGATATAATCGCGGATGGCGTTAACCTCATCCTCGGTGAGGTCCTTAACGCGCGTATCCACGTTAACGTTGCACTCGACGCAAATCTTCGTCGCAGTGGTGCGGCCGATGCCGTAAATGTAGGTCAGACCGATCTCAACGCGCTTCTCACGCGGGAGGTCGACACCATTAATACGGGCCAACGTAGTCTCCTCTCTTAACCCTGACGCTGCTTATGACGGGGGTTCTCGCAAATGACGAGGACCTTGCCATGGCGCCTAATGATTTTGCACTTATCGCACATCTTCTTGACCGAAGGACGTACCTTCATCGTTCTTCCTTTCGGTAGCGCTCAAACTACTTCCCTACTATCTACTCGCCCAGCCGCAGGCGTTTAAAACTATGGCTGGTCTTCACACGCAAACCGACCGTAGGTTGAGCTAAGCCTGCAGCCGGAAATGGAGTGCGTGTATGCGTGCCGCTATTTATAGCGATAGGTGATGCGGCCGCGGGTCAGGTCGTACGGAGAAAGCTCCACGACAACCCTGTCACCGGGGAGAATGCGGATGTAATTCATTCGGATCTTGCCAGAAATGTTGCACAGAACCGAATGACCGTTCTCGAGCTCGACCTTAAACATGGCGTTGGGCAGCGGCTCTTTTACCGTACCCTCGAGCTCAATTGCGTCTTCCTTCTTCACAAGCAATCATCTTTCTCTAGAAAACGACAGCGATTGAGTATTCTACAACACGTATGCACGCATCGTAATAACTTCGTAATGGCTCCACAACTAAGTGGAACTTGTTACATTTCTCCGCCTTGGAGCGAACACCAAGCACCTTGGGCATCCGTGGTGAGAATCACCGGACCGTCATTGGTAATGGCGACGGTGTTCTCGTAGTGCGCGGCGGGCAGGTGGTCGTTGGTCGTGACGATCCAACCGTCGGAGCCCGTGCTCACATGGTTGGAACCCATCGTAACCATCGGCTCAATGGCAATGACCATGCCGGCCTGGAGGCGAACGCCCCTCCCCTTCTTTCCATAGTTAGGAACGTTGGGGTCCTCGTGCATCACGCGGCCAATGCCATGGCCCACATAATCGCGAAGCACGCCGTAACCGTGAGACTCGGCGAGGGACTGAACGGCATAACCGACGTCCCCGATATGGTTACCGGGAACAGCCTGCTCGATGGCAGCCTTAAGGCAATCGCGCGTGATCTCGCACAAAGCCTTGGCTTCGGGCGTGGGGGTGCCGACGAAAAACGTCCAAGCGTTATCGCCGACCCAACCGTCGAGAACGGCTCCCGTATCGATGGAGATGATATCGCCATCGCGCAGGATCATGTCGGGGTTGGGAATACCGTGTACCACGGCATCGTTAATCGATGCGCAAATGGTTCCGGGAAACCCGCCGTAACCCTTAAAGGCCGGGGTGCCGCCATGCATGCGGATAATCTGCTCCGCGAGCTGATCGAGCTCAAAAGTCGAAACGCCGGGGCGCACCATGGCTCCAACGTGGCGGAGCGCCATCTTAGATAGCGCTCCTGCCTTCTTCATCTGCTCGATTTGCGTTGCAGACTTAATCTTGATCATAGACCGAGAGCCTCTTTGACATCCCCGTACACGGTCTCGCGAGCCTGGTCACCGTTGACCGACTTGAGCAGACCCTGGCCACGATAGTAGTCGACGAGCGGGCTCGTGGACTTCTCGTAGACGTCGAGACGGTTCTTGATGGTCTCAGGCTTGTCGTCGTCGCGCTGATACATCTCGCCTGCGCACTTGGGGCAGGTGGCATCGGCAGCGGTGCCGGTGTAACCGCAGGCGCGGCAGGTGCGACGCGAAGACAGACGATCGATGATGACCTCGGGGGCCACATCGACCAGAAGAGCACAATCGATCTCGCGACCCATGGCGGAGAGCTCGGAATCGAGCGTCACGGCCTGGGCGGTGTTGCGCGGGAAGCCGTCGAGGATGAAGCCCTGCTGGGCGTCATCGGCGGCAAGGCGCTCCTTGACAAGGTCGATCACGAGCTGGTCGGGAACGAGCTCGCCAGCGTCCATGTACTTCTTAGCCTGAATACCAAGCTCGGTGCCACCCTTGACGGCAGCACGCAGCAGGTCGCCCGTGGAAATGTGGGCGACGCCAAACTCGGCGACGAGCTCCTGTGCGACGGTGCCCTTACCGGCACCCGGAGCTCCGAGCAATACGAGGTTCATGAGCAATCCTCCTCTAGCCTATTTAAAGAATCCATCGTAATCATACATCTTGATCTGGCCTTCGAGCTTATCGACTGTGTCGAGCACGACGCCGACCATGATGAGGATGGACGTGCCGCCAAATGCCTGGATCAGATGGTTACCCGTGAAGGAGAAGATAATCGAAGGCACGATGGCGATGAGCGCCAAAAAGACAGCGCTGGGAAGCGTGATCTTGTTGAGCGCGTTCTTGATGTAGGCCGCGGTAGCCCTACCCGGACGCACGCCCGGAATAAAGCCGCCCTGCTTCTTAAGGTTGTCGGCCGTGTCATCGGGGTTGAACACCATGGAGGTGTAGAAGTACGCGAAGAACACGATGAGGACAACGTTAAGCACCCAGTTGAGCCAACCGGTCGAAAGCGCGGAGGCAACTGCCTGGATCCAGCCGATGCCGGGGAAGAACACGGCAATCTGAGCCGGGAAGTACAGCAGCGCCGAAGCGAAGATGATCGGCACGACACCCGCGGTGTTGACCTTGATGGGCAGGTAGGTGGTCTGACCACCCATCATGCGACGGCCCACGACGCGCTTAGCGTAGGAGACCGGGATGCGGCGCTGGCCGCGCTCAAGGAAAACAATCAGCGGGATAACCAGCAGGATGATGGCGCAGATGATCACCATGGTGATGATGCCACCGGCATTGCCCTCAGTGCTGGAGAAGATAGCCTGCGGCAGACCGGCCATGATGTTCGCAAAGATGATCAGCGACATGCCATTGCCGATACCGCGCTGGGTGATGAGCTCACCAATCCACATGATCAGCATGGCGCCCGCGGTGAGCGTGCCGACGATCATGAGGTCGAAGATAATCTCGGGAGCACCGGCGCCATTAAAGCTGATGCCGAAGCTCTTAAAGAGGAAGAGGTAACCCACGGAGTTGAGGATTGCCAGAGCCAGGGTGAGGTAACGCGAATACTGCGTAATCTTGGTCTGACCGACCTCGCCCTCGCGGGCAAGCTCATGCAGGGAAGGCACGACGGCCTGGAGCATCTGGAGGATGATCGAGCTGGTGATGTAAGGCATGATGCCCAGCGAAAACACCGACACATAGCTCAAAGCGCCGCCAGAGAAAAGATTCAGGAGGGCCATAGCACCTGCGGCGACCGAATTGTTATCGGTCGAGAAAAGGCCCAGCATCCCCTGGAAGGGAATGCCGGGCACAGGAACGTGCGCACCAATGCGGTACACGACGAGCATAGCTATGGTAAAAAGAATCTTTTCGCGCAATTCTTTGATGCGGAAAGCATTCTTAAGACCATTTAGCACGGCAGCTCGACCTTTCCGCCGGCGGCCTCGATCTTGGCCTGCGCAGAAGCGCTGACCTTGTCGACCTTGACCGTGAACTTCTTGGTGAGCTCACCATTGCCGAGCACCTTGACGGGCTCGAACTCGCTCTTGGTGATGCGAGCGGCCTTAAGAGCGGCACCGTCGATCACAGCGCCATCCTCGAACTTACGCTCGAGACGCTCAACGTTAACAGCGGTGTACTCGATACGACGGGGGTTGCGGAAGCCCGGAAGCTTGGGCAGGCGCATAGCCAGCGGAGTCTGGCCACCCTCGAAGCCGGCACCCTTGGTGCCGCCAGAGCGGGAACCCTGGCCCTTCTGGCCGCGGCCAGAAGTGGTGCCGTGACCCGAAGAATTGCCACGGCCGACGCGCTTGCGGTTCTTGGTGGAACCGGGCGCGGGAGTAAGATCGTGAAGCTGCATTTGCTACTCCTCTACAATCTCGACAAGGTGCTTGACCTTGAAGATCATGCCGCGGACGGACTCGTTGTCAGCAATCTCGCGAACCTCGCGGATCCTGTGGAGACCGAGGGCACGGACAGTACGGACCTGGTCCTGCTTGCAACCGTTGGTGCTGCGGACCTGCTTGATCTTGATGGTGTCAGCCATGCTTAGTTCTCCTTACCGACGAACATCTCGGAGACCGTCAGGCCACGGCGAGCCGCGACGTCCTCAGGGCTGGAGAGCTCCTTGAGGCCCTCGACGGCAGCCTTGATGATGTTGAGGCCGTTGTCGGTACCGAGGGACTTGGACAGGACGTTCTTGATGCCAGCAAGCTCAAAGAGGGGACGCACAGCGCCGCCGGCGATAACGCCGGTACCCTCGACAGCGGGCTTGATGATGATGCGGCCGGCACCAAAGTGGCCGAGAACCTCGTGCGGGATGGTGCCCTGCTCGGTCACCGGCACGTGGAACATGTTCTTCTTGGCATCGAGAGACGCCTTGGAGATGGCCATGGGCACCTCAGCGGACTTGCCCATGCCAACGCCGACGTTGCCCTTGCCGTCGCCAACGACGACGAGAGCGACGAGGCTCATGCGACGACCACCCTTGACGGTCTTCGACACGCGGTTGATGTAAACGACGCGCTCCTCGAACTCGGAGGCCTCGCGCTGCTGCTTCTGATTACGAGCCATGTGCTACATACCTCCTAGAACTCGAGACCGGCGGCACGAGCACCGTCGGCGAGGGCCTTGACGCGGCCATGGTAGATACGGCCACCGCGATCGAAGGCGACCTTGGTGATGCCGGCCTCGATGGCACGCTTGCCAACGAGCTGACCGACCTTCTCCGCAGCCTCCTTGTTCGAGGTGTGGGTGCCCTTGAACTCGGCCTCGAGGGTCGAGGCGGAGACGAGCGTCAGGCTGGAGCCCTTGCTGTCGTCGATGATCTGGGCATAGATGTTGGCGTTAGTACGGGTCACGCGAAGACGCGGACGCTCGGAGGTACCCGAGACCTTGCCGCGAACACGACGCTGACGACGCTTGAGGCCTTCCAGCTTCGCCTTATGCTTGTTCATACGTAAACTCCTAAAAAGGTTGATCTTGCCAGCACCTGACGGGGTGCTGGTCTTATGCGAGTGAGTCGGTTACGACTACTTGGCGGCCTTACCCAGCTTGCGGCGGATGTGCTCGCCAACGTAGTGGATACCCTTGCCCTTGTAAGGCTCGGGAGGACGATGGCCGCGGATCTCAGCGGCGATCTGACCGACCTGCTGCTTGTTGATACCCTTGACGTTCACGTGGGTGTTGTCGGGAACCTCGAAGGTGATGCCCTCGGGAGCCTCGACGATCACGGGGTGCGAGAAGCCCAGGGAGAACTCGAGGTTCTTGCCCTTCTGCTGCACGCGGTAACCGACGCCGGCGAGCTCGAGCTTCTTCTCGAAGCCCTCGGAAACGCCAACAACCATGTTGTGGATGAGGGCGCGGGTGAGGCCGTGGCGGGCACGGGTCTCACGCTCGTCGTCGGGACGGGAAACGGTGAGGACGTTGTCCTCGACGTTGATAGCGAGCTTCTCAAAGACATCGAGCTCGAGCTGGCCCTTGGGGCCCTTGACGACAACGTTGTTGCCGTTGACTGCCACTTCGACTCCGGCGGGAATCTGGACAGGCTTATTACCGATACGAGACACGGTGATCTCCTTTCCTTCTACCTACCGAGCGAATTACCAGACGTAAGCGATGATCTCGCCGCCGACGTTGTGCTTGCGAGCATCGCGGTCGGTCATGACGCCATGGCTGGTGGAAATAATGGCGGTACCAAGGCCACCGCGGACGCGGGGCATGTCGGCAACGCCGGTGTACTTACGCAGGCCCGGCTTGGAAATGCGGCGGATGCCGTTGATGACCTTAGCCTTCTTGGGACCATACTTAAGCGTGATGTGCAGAGTCTTCTGGGGAACGGTGTCCTCGACATCGTAGCCCTCGATGTAGCCCTCCTCGTGCAGAACACGAGCGATCTCGACGAGCTTCTTGCTGCTCGGCATGGAGACCGTGGCCTTGTTCACAGAGTTAGCGTTACGGATGCGCGTAAGCATATCTGCGATCGGGTCTGTAAGGTTCATACAGATTCTCCTTCGTTCTTGATGAACACGTGCTCTTGGTTCTTCGCCGCCCTTAACGGCAAAGCCTTTTTAGCGCGTTTTCCCTGTTCCAAACTGATGCTTGAAACGCTGGTAGTGACTTACCAGCTGGCCTTCTTAACGCCGGGAAGCTCGCCCTTGAGTGCAAGCTCGCGGAAGCAGACACGGCACAGGCCGAACTTGCGGTACACAGAGTGCGGACGGCCGCAGCGCTGGCAGCGCGTGTACTCACGAGTAGAGAACTTCTGCTTGCGATTGCACTTGACGATCATCGATGTCTTAGCCACTTATATCCTCCTCACATAGAGTATTGTTCGCCCCAAGCGCCGCCCCCTTGTGGGAACGGCGCTTATAGGGCAGGTGAACCTATTTCTTGAACGGGAAACCGAAGGCGTCCAGAAGGGCCTTGGCCTCCTCATCGGTGTTGGCGGTGGTCACGAAAGTGATGTCCATACCACGCTGGTGATCGACGGAGTCGAAGTCGATCTCGGGGAAGATGAGCTGCTCGGTGACGCCCATGGAGAAGTTACCACGGCCGTCGAAGCTCTTGGCGGAGATGCCGCGGAAGTCGCGGATACGGGGGATCGCGACGGAGGTCAGACGATCGAAGAACTCCCACATACGGTCGCCACGCAGGGTAACCTTGCAGCCGATCGGCATACCAGCGCGCAGGCGGAAGGTAGCGATGGACTTGCGGGCACGGGTGATCATCGGCTGCTGGCCGGTGATGGCGCGCAGGTCGCGCACGGCACCGTCGATGGCCTTGGAATCGGTAGCGGCCTCGCCGACACCCATGTTCACGACGATCTTCTCAAACTTGGGGATCATCATGACGTTCTCGTACTGGAACTTGTCCTGAAGCTGCTGCTTGACCTCGTTGTTGTACTTGGTCTTCAGACGCGGCACATACTTCTCTTCTGCCATTGTTCACTCCTTCTTGGGGTTTTAAGCACGGGGCGTGGCCACGATGGGTTGTCCTCGTGCCTCCTGGCTGCATCCGCGCCGCTCATGGCATTTTGCGGTTTGGACTCGACGCAGCAGGAGCCGACAAAACAATCGGTACTATACGCGCATCGGGAGCGTATTTCCAGAAAAACCTCGTCTGCCTGCACAACTCCACAACTCCCCCGCACAAATGGGTCCCAAAAAGCAGTTGCGGTGAAATAGGGACTGTTTGGCAACCTAACAGGCTTAAACAATCCGTATTTCACCGCAACTCATATATGAGGATGCGACTAGCGCTTGCGGGGGACGAGCTTGGTGCGGCGCAGGTGGATCATCTCGGCGGCAATGGAGATAGCGATCTCCTCGGGATCCTCGGCCTCGATGGCAACGCCGATCGGCAGGTGCAGCTCGTCGATCTGGTCCTGCGTAAAGCCCTCCTGCTCCAGGCGGGCGCGCACAAAGGCCGTCTTGCGACGCGAGCCCAAGCAGCCCAGATAGGCGGGTTTGGCACGCATGGCCTGAATCACCACGACGATATCGGACTTGTGACCCGCCGTGGCGACGACCACCAGGTCGCGCGGGCCGATGGGGCACTGCTTGCTCAGGCTCTTGTAGTCGACCAGACGACGGTCGTAGACACCGGGCACCCAATCGGGGGTCAGCGTGCCGGGGCGGTCGTCGCACGCCACGACGGCAAAGCCCGCCGCCGTAAGCACCCGCGCCGTCGCGGCGCCCACGTGGCCGCAGCCAAAGATATAGGTCAGGCCCTCGGGGCAGAGCGTCTCGATGTGCGCCGCGGGAATCTCAGAGGCCGCGTTGGTGTAGGCAACCTTACTCCCCTCCTCCACCAGCGAAAGCCCGGGGCAGCCCGCAATGGTGCGGCGCGATTCCTCGCCATGGTACTCGGCCACATCGCCCTCGAGCGCGCTCGCGATAAACGGTTCAAAGTCGATGACGAAGTCGCCGATGCGCCGATAGGCCAAGACGTCGGCAACCGACTGGAGCAACGGCACCTTGGTCGCATCCAGGTGCAGATAGCACAGGCAGATGGCTCCGCCGCAGATCATGCCGGTATCGGAGTTCTCGCCGCCCATGGTGTAGCGGACCAGACGCGACTGTCCCGCGCTCAGGAGTTCGCGCGCCTCATCCAGCGCAAAGAGCTCAATCTTGCCGCCGCCGATAGTGCCCGCCTGGCCACCGTCGGCAAAGACAGTCATCCATGCGCCCACGCCGCGCGGCGACGACCCCGCCGTGCCGGCCACGACCACGAGCTCGCACGTCTCACCAGCACGCAGGGCGGCAAGCGCAGCATTCACCACATCGAGCTTTTCCATTGCAATTTCCTATCCCTGGAATACACCGATGAGCATGGCGAGTGCCTCGAGCACACCGCCGCCGACCGACGTCGCCTTGTCCGAAATGTAGTTGATATAGCTGGCATCGCCGCGCGGATCGACATCGGCGCATTTAAAGCCCTCAGTCACCTGCACGCCGTTCGCCAAAAGCCCGCGCAGACAGCCATCGATCTGCGTGCACATGGGCGTATCGCCCGCGTAGCCAATCACGTCTCCGGCGCTCACGATGTCGCCGATTGCGCGGTCGGACCGAAACACGCCGGCGGCGGGGCTGTGGATAACGCGCTCCTTGCCAAAGCCGGCGATAATGCCCGGCACGCCCGTGTTGGGCTGGGGCGAACCTTGGGTAATGACACGGCCGAGGAAATGACCGCGCATGGTCTCGACCACGGCGTCGCAATCGACCGGCGCGGTAAAGCCCGGCCCCACGGCGATGACGGCAGGCGCCATGTCGCGCGTGGTGCCCAGGTTGCGCTTGGCCAAAATCGCGTCGACCACAGCCGCGGGTTTCAGCTCGCCGAGTATCTTGGCCTGGGGGTCCACCACAACGGCGACGTCTCCAGCCTCGGTAATTGCAAGCGCCTCTGCCGGCGTCTGTGCCAAGCGAGCGCGAATGCCCTCGACCTCGACCTCGCCCAAGCGAATAGCCTCGCAAAAACTGATTGTGCGGCGGATGCACGTGGGAACCGCGATATCGGCCATAACGACCGACACGCCGGCGCGCACCAAGCGAGCGGCGACGCCCGTGGCGATATCGCCGGCGCCGCGAACATAAACGAGCATTCCCGGGACACCTCCCTGTGCTACGGTTTGAGCAGAGCAAATGCGGTTCGACCGCTACTCTGATGATTATTTATTATCACAGTATTATACGGCGGTGAACAGATGGAAACG
>CALFDL010000178.1 GCA_937950415.1 uncultured Collinsella sp.
CCCGCTGCCCACCAAGGCAAGCGCTCGCTGCGTGATGGCAAAGGTAAACGGGTCCTCGGCGTCCTCGAACGAGCACACGCGCGCGACCTCGGCGATCGCGCTTGCGGCGCATGTCATCTCGTAATCGGGAGCAGCGCCGAGCGGCGCCTCCATAAGCTCGGCCTGGGAAACCACGTCGAGCGACCGTCCATGCGCAAGCAGCAGATCAACGGTACAGAACATCTCGCAGCGCGCAGCCAGGCGTCCGCCGGGTTTGCGGGCGCCCTTTGCCACGGCACGAACCTGCCGACCCCGCTCGTCAAGCATCGTCAGGATCAGGTCCGTCTCTTTGAGCTTCGTCTTATCGAGCACGATCACTTTCGTGCGATATGTACGAGAACCTGCCATTCGCGCCGCGTGTCCCTAATCCTCGGCGTTATAGCCAAAGCGGCGAATCTGGGCCTCGTCGTCACGCCAGCCGGCCTTGACCTTCACGTCCAGCTCCAAAAAGACCTGGGTGCCAAAGATGCGCTCAAGGTCGCGACGGGCGTCGATGCCGATATGTTTGATCATCTCGCCGCCCTTGCCGATGATGATGCCCTTTTGGCCCTCGCGCTCGACGTAAATGGTGGCGTGCACGCGCAGCACCTTCTTGGTCTGCTCGAGCGCATCGCAGATCACGCCAACGGAGTGCGGGATCTCGTCGCGGGTGCGGCGCAAGACCTTCTCGCGCACAAACTCGGCAACGAGCGTCTCATCGGAAGCGTCGGTACCCATGTCCTCGGGGAACCAACGCGGACCCTCGGGCAAAAAGTGCGCAACGGTCTCGATGAAGGCATCGACGTTGAAGTTCTTGACCGACGACGTCACGATCTCGTCGTCATATTCCATGAGCTCGTGGGCAGCCTTAAGCTGCTCCATGACCTGTGCGGGGTCGGCCTCATCGGCCTTGGTAAGCACCAGGACCTTCTTGGAACGGGCGTTCTTAACGCGCTCGGCAACCCAGGCGTCTCCCCTGCCGATCGGCTTGGTGGCATCAATCAAAAACGCGACAACATCGACATCGTTCAGCTCGAACAGCGCACTTTTATTGAGCTCGGACCCTAGACCGTCCTTGGGCTTGTGGATACCCGGGGTATCGACAAAGACCAGCTGGTAGCCGGGGCGGTTGACGACGGCGCGCATGCGGCGGCGGGTCGTCTGGGCCACCGGCGAGGTGATGGCGACCTTTTTGCCATAGCAGGCGTTGAGCAGCGTTGACTTACCGGCGTTGGGGCGGCCGACCAAGGCCACGAAGCCACTGCGGAAACCGGACTCAACGTCGCCAAAGCCCGCGAGGCTGTCGTCCTCGTCGCACAGGGCGTCGAGTTCCTCGTCGCTCATGCCCTCAAACGGGTCGAACTCCTCGACTTCCTCATAGGCCTCGGTCGCCTTAGCATCCGGGGACTCGTCGTCCAAAATTTCATCGATAGGCTGCATATTGTCGGACATGGGAATCCCTTTCTAGATAAAGCCGAGCGCATGGGCAAATACCAGCACGCCCACAATCGCGGCGGTGATGGAAAGAACGTATACAGAGGCGGCGGCGATGTCCTTCGCACGCTTGGCCAGCGGATGGAGCTCCTGGGTCGCCAGGTCGACGATGGCCTCCATGGCGGTATTGCACAGCTCGCCGTGAATCACCAGGCCGCAGCAGATGATAATCGTGGCCCACTCGGCAATATCGAGCCCCACGATGCAGCCGGCAATGACGGTGCACACGCCTGCCACGAGCATGACCTTAATGTTGCGCTCGGTCTTGACGGCGGTGACGAAGCCCTCCATGGCGTATGAGAACGACTTTAAAAAGGACGGATGGTCCTTGTTCGATCCGGGAATCATAAACGGCTCCTAGTCGTGGGCATGATTGGTGATGGGGCCGACGTGAACGAGTTTGGGGTCCTCGCCGCGCTCGAGCGCCAGATCGCGCAGGATGGCGTCCTCGCGGGCCTCCATAACCTCAGCCTCGTCGTCATCAATATGGTCATAGCCCAGCAGGTGCAGCATGCCGTGTACGAGCATCAGACGACACTCGTCAGCGGGGCTATTGCCAAAACCGGGGGCCTGACGGGCAATAACCTGCGGGGCCAAGATGATATCGCCGAGCTCGAGCGTCTCGTCGGCGGGAATATCCTCGTCAAAGGCCGAGTCGCATTCAAACGAGAGCACATCGGTGGTGCGGTCGATGCCACGCCACTCGTGGTTGAGCTCGTGCATCTCGTCCTCGTCGACATACGAAAGGGAAATCTCGACTTCACGCTCAACGCCCTCGGCGGCAAGCACAACCTCGCAGATGTGCTCCACCTCCTGCGCGTCGAGCAGCGTATCGAGCTCGGCATCGTTGCTGATCAATACACTCAACGGGACTCCTTTCGGTCGCGCGAGCGCTGCTCACGCACGTCATCATAAGCATCGTATGCCTCGACGATACGACCCACCAGGGCATGGCGCACCACGTCGGCGCGCTCCAGGTGTGCAAACGCCACATCGTCGACACGGCTCAAAATCTTCTCGACATCCGCCAAGCCACCACGACGACCCACCAGGTCACGCTGGCTCAGGTCGCCGGTAATCACGAACTTGGAGTTAAAGCCCAGGCGCGTCAGGAACATCTTCATCTGCTCGGGCGTGGTATTTTGGGCCTCGTCGAGCACCACGAAGGCATCGCTCAGCGTACGACCGCGCATATAGGCAAGCGGGGCGATCTCGATCACGCCGCGCTCCATAAGCTCATCGGTGCGCTCGCGATCCATCATGTCAAAAAGGGCGTCGTAGAGCGGACGCATGTACGGATCAATCTTTTCCTCGAGGGTACCGGGCAAAAAGCCCAGGTTCTCCCCTGCTTCGACAACCGGACGCGTCAAGATCAAACGGCCCACCTCATGGCGCTTGAGCGCGGCAACGGCGAGCGCCATGGCCAGATAGGTCTTACCGGTGCCGGCAGGACCCAGGCCAAACGTGATGGTATGCGTGCGGATGGCATCCACATAGCGCTTTTGGCCGAGCGTCTTGGGGCGAATGACGCGGCCGCGATACGAAAGCAGCACGTCATCGCGAAGCGACGTAGCCTCGTGTTCACCGTCGCGCAAGACGGCCAGGCAGCGAGAGACATCGTCGGCAGACAGCGTGCGCCCGGCGGCCGCCTCGCGAAAAGCGTGCTCGAAAAAGCGCGCCACGAGTTCGACCTCGTCCGGGTCGCCGCTCACGGAGATGCTATCGCCACGGGCGACCACGTGAGCGCGAACCAAGCTCTCGAGCGCACGAAGGACGCCGTCGCCGGCACCCAAAACGCGCGAGGGATCAATTCCCTCGGGAACGGTAAGTCTAATCTTCGAGGCTTCCATGGACCTCCCTGCGCGCATGGACCAAGCCGGAATCATCGACTCCGATGATAGCAACATCGAGCAGGCACGGGGCTGTAAGTCCACAGGTATCGTCAAGACGGGCATGATGGAACGAACCGAGCGTCAGGTTGTCACCATACTCGAGCACGGCACGCTCGACAGTGCCCACGCGACGACGAGCATCGGCAATAGCGAGCTCCTGCGCCGCGTCTCGCATACGGCGGCTGCGCTCGGCCATAACCTCGGACGGCACCTGGTCGGGCATGTCGGCAGCAAGGGTACCGGGACGCTTGCTGTAGCGGAACACGTGCATACGCGAGAACCCCACGCGGCGGCACAGCGCCAGCGACTCCTCGAACTCCTCGTCCGTCTCACCAGGAAAACCGACGATGACGTCGCACGAAAGAGACGCCTGCGGCAGGATGGCGCGAATCATGCGCACCGTGTCCTCAAAAGCCTCGGCACTATAGGGACGACCCATGCGATGCAGCGTCGCCGTACAGCCGGACTGCACGGGCAGGTGCAAAAACGGGGCAATACGCTGCGGATAGCGCGCCATAACCTTAAGCAGGCGCTCAGAGATATCCATGGGTTCGACCGAGGAAATGCGCACATGCGCAATAGTCGTGCGCTCCATGATGGCCTCGAGCAGCTCATCGATTTCGACATGCTCGTCGGTCGCGCTCTTGCCATCGTAGGCACCCAGGTTCACACCGGTCAGCACCACCTCGGGCACGCCGGCCTCCTGGGCCTCGCGAACTTGCTCAAGCACGGACTCGACGGGCACGGAACGCTCGGGGCCGCGGGCCTTCCACACGATGCAATAAGTGCAACGGTGGTTGCAGCCATCCTGGATCTTCACGCCCAGCCGCGAACGACCGAGCGCATCGACCACGTCACCATCGCTGCAGGCGGGAACGCTATCGGACTCAACGCCCAGCACATCGCAGACACGTTCGGCGACATCGATCTTAGACGGCTCGGCAATCACGCGATCCGAAAGCTCCAACAGCTCCTCGGGATGCAAATTGACCACGCATCCGGTCACGACCACATAGGGCTCGTTTGGATGGGCCAGCGCATGACGGACGGCCTTACGGGTCTT
>CALFDL010000179.1 GCA_937950415.1 uncultured Collinsella sp.
GCGCCGGGTCTGGCGCTCGGCGCCCGCTCGCTCTCGGCTGCTGCGGCACGCCTGCCGCAGGTCGAGCCCTCGGCACCCACGCATGTGATCGGTCGCAACACGCGCGAGGCCATGCGTTCGGGCGTGGTTCTGGGCGAGGTAGCCCGCATCGACGGCATGCTCGACATGGTGCTCGCCGAGATGCGCGCGACCAAGGCCGCGGGGGAGGGCGATGTGCCCATCGTCATTACCGGCGACGACGCCGAGGCACTCGCGGCGTTGGTCGGCCACAGCCTGACGGTAGACGACGCGCTGACGCTGCGGGGTCTCGCCGAGCTCTACCGCATCAACCAAAAGCCCTGCCGCGTGTAAAAGTGAGGGCGCCGGTGGGACAAACGTCTCCACCTTTCACCTGCTACAATGGGTCAAATTATTGCGATTACGGAGGTGTCTGCCATGTCGGACGATCTTCATCAAACTTCGTCAGGCAAGCGCCTGGACGTCATTAGCTGGGACGAGTTCTTTATGAGCGTGGCCATCGCCGCGCAGCGCCGCAGTAAGGACCCCAACACGCAGGTGGGCGCGTGCATCGCCAGCACCAACCACCGCATCCTTTCGGTGGGCTACAACGGTACGCCCTCGGCGCTCAACGACGACTTTTTCCCGTGGGGCACGAGCGACGACCCGTTGCAGGACAAGCACAACTACGTGGTGCATGCCGAGGCAAACGCCGTGCTCAACTACCGTGGCTCGCTCAAAGATCTTGAGGGTTCCACGGTCTACGTCACGCTGTTCCCGTGCCACGACTGCGCCAAGATTTTGGCGCAGGTGGGCGTGGGCGAGGTTGTCTACCTGGACAACAAGTACGCCGACACCGATGACGGACGCATCAGCCGCCGCATCCTCGACTCCTGCGGCATCAGCTACCGCCAGGTTATCGTCGATGTTCACATCGGCACCGAGGGACAGGCTCAGCAGTAGCGCGTGGCAACGCCAGCTGGCAACAAAAGGCAGCCAAAAGAGCCCCGTCCCAAATTGACTACTCGTGAAAGTCGCGTCTGCGCGCATGGACGGCTCGTGAGCGGGTACATGGCTGTAGTAACATAGCTTCTGTCCGCGGGCGCGCCCGCGTAATTGTGAGAAAGGAGCCCCTGTGGCTGTTAACGAAGAGCTGCTTAAGAAGGTTCTTGAAGAGATTCGCCCCAACCTGCAGGCCGACGGCGGCGATATGGAGTATGTGGGCGTCGACGACGAGGGCGTCGTCAAGCTGGAACTGCAGGGCGCCTGCGCCGGCTGTCCCATGAGCTCGCTAACCCTTTCCATGGGTATCGAGCGCATCCTGAAGGAGCATGTGCCCGGCGTTACCCGCGTCGAGCAGGTCAATGCTTCCGGCGAGGCCGAGGACCTGTACGACGAGTACGCGCCGTTCTAAGATGCGAAAGCTGCGGACGGTACGCTCCGCATAGACGTTACGTCCAAATATGCGGCTGCGAGCGTAAGGCCCGCGGCCGCATTTGTATGTAGGGAGCAGGGGGATCGATATGCTCAACGACCTCTACCATATGCTTGATCCCGTCGCGATCGCGGCGGGCCCCATCACCATCTACTGGTACGGCCTGGCCTACGTGGTCGGCGCTCTGCTCACGGCGGTCGTCATGTACCGCGCACAGCGTCGCTGGGGCTTTAACATCACGATTGACGACCTGACGAGTGTCGTGGTCGGCGTGGTCTTTGGCCTCATTATCGGTGCGCGCCTGTTTTACGTCGTCTTTTACGGCGACGGCTACTACTGGGCGCATCCGCTCGAGATCTTTGCCACCAACGAGGGCGGCATGAGCTTCCATGGCGGTTTGGTGGGCGGCATTATCGGCGGCATCATTGTGTGCCGCATGTATAAGCTCGATGCATGGACTTTGGCAGACCTTGCCGTCATAGGCGCGCCGCTGGCCTTGTGCCTGGGCCGTTGTGCCAACTTTGTCAATGGTGAGCTGTGGGGCAAGCCGACCGATCTGCCCTGGGGCGTGGTCTTCGGTGGCACCGCGGGCGATATGCCGCGTCACCCCTCCCAGCTCTACGAGGCATTTCTTGAGGGCATCGTGCTCTTTTGCATTCTGCAGGTGCTCAGCCGCAAAAAGCCGCTACTGCCCCAAGGCACGTTTATGGGCGTGTTTGTGATGGGTTACGGCATCGTCCGCTTCCTCGTCGAGTTCGTGCGCGTGCCCGACGCCCAGCTTGGCTATCTGCTGGGCGGCGTCATCACGATGGGTCAGCTGCTGAGCCTTCCGCTCGTTATTGCGGGCCTGGCGCTCGTCATCTTTGCGCGTCGCCGCAATCGCCCCCAGCGCATCTACCTCGACGCCTAACCACCACAAAGGGGACGGGCACCTTTGTGGTGGTTTGCTGAGCAACGATGACAGAACCGTAACGTTTCCCCAGATAAAACCTGCCAAAATAAACCTGTCCCTTTTTGGCAGGTTTCTAGAAAGGCTTTCGGACTGTGAAGGATTCCGATCTCTCCACAACGGCTGCGCGCGACGCTGCCCGCATCGTCTGGTTTAAGCGCTACCCCGCCAAGCAGACGCTCATCGCATTTCTGCTCGCGTTGTTGGCGACCACGGCGTTTTCCATCGATCCCGCCCCGGTGTCGAGCAACGCAGTCTTGGCGATTGACCCCAAAGCCTCTGGCATGCTGTACGTGTGCTACGAGGTGCTTCTCTCGTTTGCCGGCCACACCGACGCGGTCATGCTGCTTGCGCTTGCCTGCTTGCTCACCTTGCCGTTTCGCTACGTGTTCTTTGGCCGTGGCGACACCTGGCGTCCGTCGATCATTCTGCCGTCGCTGTTCTTCGCCATCTGCATGGTGTTCGGCCGCAGCTACGACCTCACCGACTCGGCCGAGATTGTTCTTGGCGACAAGGCCCGCATCATCTGCGCCTGGATTGGCGGCGCGGGCTGGATGCTCCTAGCGATCGTGGCCTTCTATCTGGCTTTTGAGTGTCTAGATTGGCTGAGCTCTCGGCGCATCCCGTTTTCCGAGGCGCACTTTGGCCGTATATGGCGTGTGGCTCACGCCGTGCTCTCGGTCCATCCCTTTGCCGGGCCCTTCCTGGTGCTTATGATCGCCTGGGCGCCCACGCTCATCGCTTCGCTGCCTGGCCTTTTTATGGGAGATACGGGCGCGCAGATTCGCCAGTGGTTCAACTATCCCAATGGCACGAGCGACTACCTGCGCCTACTCAACCCCAACGTGCTGCTCAACGGGCATCATCCCGTAGTGCACACGGTCATTATCGGCTCGTGCGTTCAGCTGGGGCTTTCGCTGTTCAACAGCGCTAACGCGGGCCTCATCATCTATACCTGCGCTCAGTTTGTCATCACGGCTGCCTGCATGGCCTATTCCATTTCGTCGCTGCGCAAACTGGGCGTGAGCCTGCCGGTTCGCGGTGCGATCCTGCTGTTCTTTGCGTTTATGCCGATGTTCTCTAACTACGCGGCGTTGCTCACCAAAGACGTGCTCTTTGCCGACGCGTTTTTGGTGCTGCTGGTACAGACCGTCAAGCTCGTGGCATGTGGCTTGCCCCGTCGTGATGCCAATGTCGAGCGAGCGGGCGAGAAAGCCCCCATGCTCTTTGCGCGCCACGACTGGCTGCTGCTCGCTCTGGGCGCCATGGGTTCCACGTTTCTGCGCAACGGCGGCCTGGTGTTTCCCCTGGCGGCATGCGTAATCGCGTCGGCGTTTTGCGCATGGGACGCGCATGTGGCTCGTCGTGCAGCCAAGCAGACGGGCGCCGCGGTCTCATACGTCACGCCGCGATTCCGCTGGGTTGGCGTCCTCGCGGTGCTCGCGCTCTGCCTTGCCTCTAATATGTACTTCACCAAGGTGTTTATGCCGGCGCACGACATTACGCCCGGCTCCAAGCGCGAAATCCTCTCGATTCCGTTCCAGCAGACGGCTCGTTTCGTCCAAAAGCACGACGGCCTCAACTCGGGCGTCAACCCCACGGTTAAGGAGGACGGCGCCATCGTGGAGGCTCCTTGCGACGGCTTGGTGACCGACGAAGAGCGTGCCGTGATCGATCGCGTGCTCAAGTACGAGAACCTGGGCCGCCGCTACAACCCCGACAAGTCCGATGCCGTCAAGAACTGCTTTAACGAGTACGCCTCGCAGGAGGACATCGATGCCTATTTTGAGGTATGGGCCCAGATGTTTAAGAAAGATCCCGAGTGCTATATTTCGGCGCTTATCAATAACTACTATGGTTATTTTTATCCGAGCGCGCGCGATGCCTGGGTCTACAGCACGGCGCGTAGTGCCGAGATCATGGCGCGTCCCGACAACCTCAAGTACTTCGACTTTCATCCGGTTGACAGCAACATGGTGCGCTGGTGCGACCACCTGATCAATCTGTACCGTGTGGCGGTGCAGCGCATCCCGTTTATTTCGCTCACCATGAGCTCGGCCACCTATGTGTGGATCATGATCGCCGTGGTGGTCTACCTGCTGCGTCGTCATTCATGGCGTGCGCTGGCGATCTGGGTGCCGCTGTTGGGCGTGCTCGCTGTGTGCCTGATTGGCCCGTGCAACGGCTCGACTTACATGCGCTACCTGTATCCGGTCATCGCCTGCATGCCCTTCGCCATCGGCGCCACCGTCGCCCGCAGCGACTTCCTCTGGTCCTAACTTGGTGCATTGGGGTCAGGTTTCTTTGCACCAAAGGGGGCATCATCACGACGCCTTCATTTTGGGGTTTATCTCGCAGGCCAGTAGGTATATCATAACGACGTTTGTTTATATTGCCCGAGCATCTGCGCTGGGCTTTAGGTCGAAACCGATAGGAGACACGTATGTCCGGACACTCTAAGTGGGCCACAACCAAGCATCGTAAGGGCGCGCAGGACGCCAAGCGTTCCGCCCTCTTCTCCAAGCTCAGCCGCAACATCACCGTTGCTGCCCGTCTCGGCGGTGACCCGCTGCCCGAGAACAACGCCAGCCTCGCCGCTGCCGTTGCCAAGGCCAAGGCTCAGTCCATGCCTAAGGACAAGATCAAGTCCGCTATCGACAAGGCTTTTGGTTCGGGTGCTGACGCCGCCGTCTACGAGAACATCGTGTACGAGGGCTACGGTCCCGCCGGTGTCGCCGTCTACGTCGACTGCCTGACCGACAACCGCAACCGTACCGCCGCTGATGTCCGTTCCGCCTTCTCCCACGCTGGTGGTAACCTGGGTACCTCCGGCTCCGTCGCCTTCCAGTTTGAGCGCAAGGGCCAGATCGTCGTCGCCAAGGAGATCCTGGACGAGAACGCCAAGAAGGAGACCATGATCGCCAACGGTGCTGCCGGTGACGAGGATGAGTTCATGATGGCCATCGCCGAGGCCGGTGGCGAAGACTACGAGGACGCCGGCGAGGAGTGGATTGTCTGGACTACTGCCAACGAGGTTATGGCTGTCTCCAAGGCGCTCGAGGAGCAGGGCGTCCAGGTCAAGGGCTCCGAGACCACCATGGTCCCGACCACCCCGACCGAGGTCTCCGGCGCCGACGCCAAGAAGGTTCAGCGCCTCATCGACCGTCTTGAGGAGCTCGACGACGTCCAGGATGTTTACAGCACCATGGACATGACCGACGAGGTCATCGCTGCCCTCGAGGAGGAGTAGCGCCCGCACGGGTTAAGCCGTGCATATCTGGGCATAATGAAGCGAGCATGCAAGCCTCGTGGAATAGATGAGCCGGATCCGCGTGCGTAGAGCACCGGACCCGGCTCTTTTATAATGATGCGAACCGTTTTGCATTTCGAGAGCCGAGATTTGAAGGGAGCGCCACGTGCGCGTACTCAAACGAGCCCTAGCGATCGTGTATCTTGCCGCCACCATCGTGGCGCTGGGTACGCTTGTCTGCCAGTTTTGGGGGCCGTATACGTATCGCTTTATGCTGCTGATGCGCGACCCCATGCCGCGCATCGTCGTCACGGCGTGCGCCGGCGTCGTGGCGATCGGCGTGCTGGTAAGCTTTTTCCGCCTGATGTTCGCCCGTCGCGAACCGTCCTGCGTGCATCCGGCGGGGGAGCGCAATATCGAGGTTACCCTTGCGGCGCTTTCTTCGTGCGCCAGGGCTGCTGCCGAGCGTGACGACCGCGTGATGGTCGAGCATGTCGAGGCCCGCGTCCAAGGCCCCGACGATTCGCACGTCCGTTTTAAGGTCGAGGCTATCGCGCTTGACGATAAGGACGTGGCATCTCTGGCTACCGCGATGCAGCAGCGCATCGAGGAAGCTTGCGACACCATGCTCGGCACGCCGGGTACGACCACGCGCGTCCGTTTTTTGCCGTCCAAGACTACCGTCCAGACTGTGGAGGTTTCCGGTGAGTGATACCAATCAAGATAAGACCGCTCGTGCGCCGCGTCTGACGATTGACCAGAGCGCCACGCCGGCGAGCGAACCTGTTGATTCCAAAGCAGAGGCAACTGAGTTACAAGACGCGGCAGCCGCGGATTTTGACGAGGCTATGGGTCTCATCAAGGGTACGGGCGCTGCCATCTGGAGCTATGCTGTACGTCATCCCAACACCACGCTCGGCGCCGTCGCCGGCTTTATCCTCGCCGTGTTGGTGCTCACGTTGGGCCTGTGGGACACGCTCGTCATTGCATTCTTCGTGCTGATCGGCGCTGTGATCGGCCAAATTCGCGACGGCGAGAACGGGATCGTCAACTTCTTCGGCCGTCTGTTTAGCGGCCGCTAATATGTATTCGACTGTCGCATCCGCGGCAGGCATAAGGAGGAACCATGGCTTTTAATACGAAGGTCGATGTAGCCGATACCGAGCTCGAGGCGAACGAGGCGGTCGTCGCCGAAGCCGAGGGCGCCACGCTCGAGGACGAGGCGCTCGTCGAGGCCGAGTCCGATGCGGATGAGGATGACGAGGAGGCGGACGAGTCCGAGGACTCGCTCACCTATTCCAACGGCGTGATCGAGAAGATCGTTGCCATGGCCACTCGCGAGGTTCCGCACGTTCTGGGCATGAAGGGCAACCTTATGCACTTTGTGCAGGAGCAGTTTGGTGCCGAGAATCTGACCAAGGGCGTGACGGTCGAGGTCACCGATGACAATCGCGTGGTCGTCAACATCTCCGTCATCATCGAGTACGGCGCCTATGCGCCCGCGATCTTCGACGATGTCAAGGCACGTGTCACCGAGCGCCTTGCCGCGATGACCGGCCTTGAGGTGGCGGGCGTCAACCTGCGCATCGAGGATGTCATCACCCCCGAGGAGTACGAGCATCGCACCAGCCAGCACGAATAACCTTCCAAAAAGGGACAGGTTTGTTTTGGCAGGCTTTATCTGCGAAAACGTTAAACGGCCGACCGCGCAAGCAAAAGCGTGGCCGGCCGTTATTTGTATGCCCCCCGATGTGGGCATACCGCTCGTCTAACTAGGGGTTGCAATCGTCGCGTTCCGCGTTACCCTAATGGGCGCATTGTTTCCAAATTGTTAACGAGGGGTTGCCGTAATGGCCGACGAGCACGAAACAGAAAGCAAGGCATGGGCGATTGAGGCCGCCGCGGCAGAGGCGGCATCGCGTGCTGCCGAGGAGGTGCATCGTCCTCCCGTGGTGCCGATGGAGCGCGTGGTTGATCGCACCGATATCGAGCGCGGCGAGCGTGTCGGTCAAAAGCGCAGCCAGGAGCCGGGCTTCCCGCGCTTTTTTGCCGAGCTCAATCTGGGCCTGATTCTTACGGCCTTCGCCATCGTTGCGTTTAAAACCCCTAATCACTTTGCTTTTGGCGGCACCTCGGGCGTGTCGGTCATTCTGTCCACGCTGTTCCCGACCCTGCCCGTCGGCGTTTTTATGTGGATTATCAATGCGGTCCTGGTCGTTCTGGGCTTTATCTTTTTGGAGCGCAAGGCAATCCTGTGGAGCGTCTTCGCCTCGTTTGCGCTGTCCGCCTATGTTTCGCTGTTTGAGCTCTTTATTCCGACCGATGTCTCGATGACGGGCGATATGTGGCTCGACCTGTGCTTTGCCGTGATTCTGCCGGCGCTCGGCAGCGCCATCGTCTTTGATATTGGCGCCTCGACGGGTGGCACGGACATTCTTGCCATGATCCTCAAGCGCCGCACCACGCTCGAGATTGGCCGCGCCCTGCTGTTGGTCGATATCGGCATCGTGACCATCGCGGCCTTCTTGTACGGTCCGCGCGTCGGTCTGTATTGCGTGCTCGGCCTGTTTGCCAAGACGCTCGTGGTCGACAAAGCCATCGAGAGCATTCACCTGCGTAAAGTCTGCACGGTCATTTGCTCTGAGCCCCTTAAGGTCGAGGAGTTTATCGTCAAGCATCTCAACCGTACGGCGACCATCAGTCGCGGCTACGGTGCCTTCTCGGGCAAGTGCGTGACGGTGATCATGAGCGTGCTGAGTCGTCGCGAGGCCGTGCAGCTGCGTCGCTACGCGCGCGAGATCGATCCGGGTGCCTTTATCACGATCGTCGACAGCTCCGAGATCGTCGGCAAGGGTTTCCGCGGAACGAACTAACGCGGTCGAGCTCATCAAACAATCGAATAGCGCCCTGCGCATTGCAAATGCGTCATGTTGGAGTATTTGTCCCCACATTGGGTGATAATGATGCCAAAGACATCGTTTGCGATCCAGATGATTCGCTCAAGATACGAAGGGATGATCTCGATGTTCTGTTCGCAGTGTGGTGCCCCCATGGGCGACAACGATAAGTTCTGTGGCGCGTGTGGTGCCCCCAATGCCGGTGCCGCAGCCCCTGCCCCTCAGGGTCAGCCCCAGCAGTTTGTTCCGCAACCGCCCGTGGCGAATGCGTCCAAGGGCTGTGTGGCTCAGGCGTTTGAGGACATGACCAAGACGCCGGGCGTGCTGCAGCGCGTGTGCCAGATCGCCTTTTTGCCGGCGCTCATCTGTGTCGTGTCAGTGCTCGTGCTGTTCATTCCCGTTATCGGCGGTATCGCGGCTGCCATCGGCTTTTTGGCTGCCTGTGTGGCAAGCGCATGCGGTTCTGGCTTTGGCATCGAATGGGGCCGCGACCTGTCGCTTAAGGTCGATGACGGCATGGATCGTCCGCTGATGCGCTCCACGTCGTTTGGTCTGGGCGTCTTTTCGGGTGTTATCTCGGGCGTGCTCAAGGTTATCGCTGCCATTCCCGTTATCGGTGTGGCGCTTTCGCTGGTGGAGAGCGTGGTAATTGGTGCCGCGGGTTCGTATTCATATTACGGCTCTTATGCGCTCGAGGCCGCGCTGATCGGTTCGCTGGGCCTGTTTGTTCTGGCTATGATTGCCGCGGCGGTCCTGGGCGTCTTCTTTACCATGTTCGCCGACATCGCCGTGATGCACTTTGCGGTGACCGGCCGCGTCGAGAGCGCGTTTTCGCTCGATAAGGTCTGGGCGGCCTTTAAGCACAACA
>CALFDL010000180.1 GCA_937950415.1 uncultured Collinsella sp.
CCCGACCCCATCCAACTAGTCATTTAAGAACGTCCCCAATGACTAGGTAGAAAAACGCCCGTCGGCGGTGGTGCCGGCGGGCGTTGCTGTGCAATATGTTGCATTGTGGGCTTAGTGCCTCATAAAGTGGTATTCGATCACATTGCTGTAGGGGTGACCCGGGCCCACAATGCCCTGCGGGAACAGCGGCTGGTGCGGCGTGTCGGGGTACATCTCTGCCTCGAGGGCAAAGCCGGCGCCCCAGCCATAGTTGGCATCGTCCTTGGCGTGCTCGTCGCCCAGCCAGTTGCCGGTGTAGAGCTGCACGCCCGGGGCGGTGGTGTAGTAGTCCAGCTCACGACCGGTCCACATCTCCTCGACGTGCATCGCGCGGCGCAGATTACGGCCGTACTGATAGCCATCGATACACAGACAGTGATCGTAGCCACGGGCCTGCTTAATCTGCGGGTCGTCGGCCTCCATGCCGGGAGCGACAGGGCGCAGCTCGCGAAAGTCAAACGGCGTGCCCTCGACCGGAGCAATCTCGCCGGTGGGGATATTCTGCTCGTTAATGGGCAGGTAGTGGGCAGCGTTAGCAACAAAGAAGTGCTCGCAGTCCATGCCGGCGTTATGACCGGCAAGGTTAAAGTACGTGTGGTTGGTCATGGACACGTACGTGGCGCGGTCGCTCTCGCAGCCATATTCGATGCGAAAGACGCCGGTGCGCGTCACGGTAAACACGGCCGTAAAGGTGCGGTTGCCGGGGAGACCCAGCTCGCCATCCTCAAGCGAGGTGGTCATGCGAACGGCGTTGTGAGTCTCGTCGAGTTCAACGTCCCACACGCGTTTATGCAGGCCGTGCTCAAGGTCGCTGTGCAGGTTGTTGGCGCCTTCGTTGGCCGGCATATGCCAGTCCGTGCCAGCGATAGTGATCGTGGCACCTGCAGTGCGGTTGGCCACGGGGCCGATGGTCGCGCCAAAGCAGGCGGGGTTGTCAAAGTAATCCTCGAGCTTATCGAAGCCCAGCACCACATCGCGCACGTTGCCGGGAATGTCGGGCACGTCGATGCCCAACACGGTAGCGCCATAGTCCATAATGCGAACGCAGATCTCGGGCCCGTTGAGGGTGTAACGATGAACGGGGGTACCGCACGGCGCGGTGCCGAAAAGCTCGGAAGTGATCATTTGGTTCCTAACATCGAGGTATTCCGACAAACTGTAGCGCGAACACGCGAGATTATCACTACACCCCACTAAAGCAGAGGGTATTTTTCTCAAAAAAGTGATGATTGGAGCTGTGCGGGCGTTCATTTCTGACGCGCGCGAGTCTGATACAATTTGTTCGTTATTGTTTGAATTGACGTGAGCGTGGAACAGCGAGGACTCATCGTGATTAAAGCGGAGCGACAGGATAAGGTTCGGCAGCTGCTCGAGGAACAGGGAACGGTCTCGGTCAAGGAGATTTCGGATGCGTTAGGTGTCTCGGATATGACGATCCGCCGTGACCTTGAGGAGCTTGCGAGCCTGGGCGAGATCGAGCGCGTGCACGGCGGAGCCCGCAGTGCGCAGGGCCGTCCACACGCTATGCTGCGCCATGAGTATTCGCACAGCGAAAAGCGCACGAAGCATGCCGAGGAAAAGTTGCAGATTGCGCGCCGTTCTGTGGAGCTTATCGAGGAAGGCTCGACCATCTTTTTGGGCACGGGCACCACGGTTGAGCAGATGGCCTCGATGCTGCCGGCGTTTCGCCTGCGCATTGTGACCAATTCGCTTTCGGTGTTTAACCTGCTCGAGGCGCGCGAAGACTGCGACCTGTGCCTGGTGGGCGGCATGTACCGTCGCCGCACCGCCGCTTTTGTGGGACCAACGGCCGAGGATACCCTGCGTGCGCTGGGCATCGACGCGGCGTTTATCGGTGCCAACGGCATTCTGGACGGCGACGTGTCTACATCCAATATGGAAGAGGGCCGCATCCAGCAGCTCGCCTTTAGCAAGGCCGACTCGCGCTATCTGATCGCCGACTCCAGCAAGATCGGCAAGCGCGACTTCTACACCTTCTGCCGCCTGGACAATTTGGACGCCGTGGTGTGCGAGCCGGGCATCGCCGCCGAGGATCGTGCCGCCATCGAGGAACACACGCAGGTTATTTGCTAGTTATCGCTACGGGATTGCCAACGGGTGATGCGGGAGGACTTTTACCTCCTGTCATTGTGGAAACCAGCGCGTCAGCGCTACGCGATATGACGCGCAAATAAGGACTCCACTATCAAATCGTCTCAACCTGTAACAGGTAGGGGTGAAACCACCAACCAGATGTTACAGATTGAGACAATTCGGCGGGGCCTACCTTGTTTGTCTCGATCTGTAACGGTTAGGACTTAAAAACTCGGCTACGTGTTACAGATCGAGACAAAAGAAAAAGAACATTAGGACTTGAAAATAAAGTTTTGATAAGGGATTCGCCCAGTTAAGACGGTGCGGCAGACAATTGAGATTAGTTTGCCTCCGGAGTCGTAAGCATAATGAGTCAGTTCGATGACCGGAAGTTTTGCAACACCATAATTACTGGCTTCGGAATCGCTAAGCTGACGTGCTCTATAGCTTTCCCTAACAGATTGGATAGACTTGGACAAGTCGTCCATGATTCTGCTAAATGCCTGAAAATCTAACTGGTTATTCGGAACGCGCGACTTTGAAATGAAGAACGTATCAGCGCCTATGAAGCTGCCTTCAAGTTCGTAGGTCAATTCAAGACGCTGAATTTTGTCGCGACTTTGACATCCAAATTGTTGGAGCATCATTACGGAAATTGGACGACCTGATGTGAGGCCGCCGAAATGTTTGGTAATGGCATCTGGATCAACGCCATCGCAATGGCTTGCAAAGTCAAAGTCTAAAAGTGAATTGAGCTCGCTAACGCGTTTCGGTGCAACAAACGACCCCTTACCTTGGATTCGATAGATACTTCCACGACGCTCCAGCTCACTCATGGCAAGTCGGACGGTTGTTCTGCTTACGGCGTATTCGTCGCAGAGTTCCATTTCTGTTGGAAGTTTATCGTCTGCTTGATATTCATCGACGATCTGCTTGAGCAGCGCGTCGGTGAGCTGTAAATAGAGTGGCCGTTTTTCGTGTGTATCGAGCATTAGAGCCTCAGTTTGCATGTTGGTTATACCTGATGGTTGCCTCAGTCGGGATGTAACGTGGGCAAGGTAACCTTAACGTATCACAGAGCGGCTCAGCATGACGATCTGATGCCTGTATCCACGAAGGGCTTGTCCGAGCGTGAAGATATTCTGGGGCAGGCAAATACCGTTCATGGAGTCCCCGATATGTTGGAGGTCAGCGCCGGCTGCTTTTGCTGCAAGGCCTATTTTCTTAATGGTCTCGCTGTCGCAGGAGTCTTGACTCGTCCCGTTCGCCGCCATGACGAGAACCTTCTCTTCAATTGACTTGCCTACGTTGTGGGATCGTACAAAGTCTACGATGGCGCGCAGGTCTGCTTCTTGGAAGCAAGGGACGGTGTAGGGGGCTGGCACGAGAAGGATATCGACGCCGAGGTCAACAAACTTGCGCGCAATTTCGAGCGTCATGACAGGTTCCGCAACGCCCGCTCCATGCATTTTTCCGGCTATGACCAGGCCATTGAAATGCTCTTTGGAGAGTTTAATCGAATGGGCGATTGCATCGTTGGAGACGCCGGTTCCAGGGTTGCCCGTCAGGCAGATAAAATCAAATCCGAGTTCGTTAGCCTTTTCTAAGGTCTTGGGAGAGACGCGACGACCCATGGGGATTTCCGTTCGGGATTCAGACATCTCTGCCTCGTTATCAACTGGCTCCAGATTGACGCCAATGGGCCTTCCGCATGCTCGCTTCACCCAAGTGACCGGGTTTTCATTGAGATCATCTGGAATACCGGCAATAACTGGATCGAACACATCGAGCGCGTTAAACAGAAGCAGGTCGGCACCTGCGGCACGTTCGATTTCTGCATTAGTAACGCCGCCGAGAAATTGGGAAGAGGGTACGTTTTCCGCCATGATGGTACGTCCCTCGGAAGCCAGAATTGCCTGTTTTAGATCCATGGATGACGTGGCGGCAAAATCGGATGCGGACATGTTCAGCAATCGTTTGTGCATTGTTACTTCCTTTGACTAGAACGACAGGCTTGTGACATTGTCTCTAATATTGTTACAACAATATATTCAATATGTTATATCCAATCGGTGAACGGTTGCAAACTTATTGTACTGCTCGAAAAAATAGCCTTTAGCTGGGAAAACCTTATATTAATCAACTACCGTTCACCGAATAAAGATTTGAATTCTTGACATATCGACAAAGCGGAAAAAGAATTGGTTATGACAAATCGCGCAAATGATATTACATTTCGCACAAGAACGTATTCACTTACATAAGTGGATACAAACGGGGACGACGACGGTTGAGTCCGGATAAATCGTTGTGTGCCCGGGAATCATGAAAGGATGTGTTATGGACGCTATCGTCAAATTCCTTGAAAAACACCAGGCTCTCTTCGACAAAATCTCAAAGAACAATTATCTGGTGGCGATTAAGGATGGCTTTCTCTCGAATATGCCAATTGTGCTGTTCTCGAGCCTGTTCCTTCTTCTTTCGACGCTCCCTGCCTATGTAGGCATCACGCTTCCGTCTGAGGTGCTGGATTTCTTTAATAAAATCTATGCATATACCATGGGGCTTCTTGGCATTATGGTGGCCGGCACCACGGCGAGCTCACTTGCCATGTCGATGAACCGCCGCATGCCTTCGGGCAAATCTCTCAACCCCACCTCGTGCATGGTTTGTGCCATGTGCGGCATGTTCTTGCTATCGGTGACGAACGATGTTGTCTCGATTGGCGGAACAGATACATCTGTTTTTGAAACCGGCTATATGGGAACCAAGGGTTTTCTCGCTGCGTTCGTATCCGCGTTCTTGACCGTTAATATCTATAAGGTGTGCATTAGCCATAATGTGACGATCAAGCTCCCCAAAGAGGTCCCTGGCGCTATTGCACAGAGTTTTCGCGATATCTTTGCATTTGGGTTTTCGATCCTTGCGTGCGCTTTTATCGATCTTGCGAGCCGCAAGCTGCTTGCTGTGCCGTTCGCCAATTTGGTATCCGCTCTCATCTCGCCGCTGTTCTCCGCGGTCGACACCTATCCTGGCATGGCGCTTATCGAAGGCGCGGTCGCACTTTTCCAATTTATGGGTATTCACGGCGCTTCGGTTGTCATGAGCCCGATCAATGCTGCGCTCTACGGCAATACCGTTACCAATCTTGAGGTTTTCCAAGCAGGTGGACACCCGTCAATTGCTCTCACGCAGGACTTTACAAACTTCATCGGCGGTCTGGGCGGTTCTGGCTGCACGTTCATCGTTCCTATTATCCTGATCATGTTTATGCGCTCCAAGCAGCTTAAAGCCATGGGCAAGGCATCGATTATCCCGGTGATTTTTGGAGTTAACGAGCCCGTTATCTTCGGTATGCCGATTGTTCTCAATCCCTATATGTTCGTGCCCTTCCTAGTGGCTCCTATGGTCAACGCCATTATCGGTAAATTTTTCATTGACGTCATTGGAATGAACGCCCCCATGTATACCATGCCGTGGGCGCTTCCCGGCCCAATCGGTGCGTTCCTCACCACGGGTCTCGATCTGCGTTCTCTCGTATTGATGGCAGTGCTGTTGGTCGTTGACTTTGTGATTTACTATCCGTTCTGCAAGGCGTATGACCATCAGCTTTGTTTGGAAGAGTCTGCAAAGGAGACTGCAGGAACCTCGGATGCAGATGCTATTGCCGCACAGGAAAATGTCGCAAAAGCTCTCGAGGCGGTAAAGGACAAGGCGGAGCAGATCCGCGTGCTTGTGCTTTGCCAGGGTGCCGGCACTTCGACTCTCTTGGCAAATGCTCTTCGCGAAGGTGCCGCTGCTAAGGGTATTGATCTGGTTTCTCAGTCCGGTGCGTACGGAAGCCACTATGAGACGATGGATCAGTACAACGTGATTGTTCTGGCGCCCCAGGCACGCATGTACTATGACGCTATGAAGGCCGATACCGATCGCCTTGGAATTAAACTGCTCACCACAAGGGGTAAGCAGTATATCGACCTTACCAACGATCCCGAAGGTGCAATTGACTGGATCGTTCAGGAGCTGGCCAAATAGTGGATGCACTTCGTCGTTGATCCGTCGGTGTGTAGTGCGGCCCCGCAGCTTATTGAGCTGCGGGGCCGTATTTCGTTGAGTAGCTAATTGAGACAATGAGCGCAGCCGTCGTGAGATCGCATTGGCGCTCTCCGAGTCACCGACAAGCTG
>CALFDL010000181.1 GCA_937950415.1 uncultured Collinsella sp.
CGATGAGGTTGGTGCGCGAGCTGCGCAGATTGCGCGCAGCGGCACGCGGGCGATAGCCGGTGCGCTCGATAACCGCCGCGATGCGAGCACGGGTTTCCTCGGTCATCTGCCCGGGGCGGTTGTTGAGATAGCGCGAGACCGTGGCCGGGCTCACGCCCGCCTCGGCGGCAATGTCCTTGATTCTCATCTGCGCCATAGCGCACCCCGTTTCCCAATTGTCGGCGGTCTGAGCCATTTTAGGCATTATTAAAAATCTCGGTTGCAAAACGCTGTAGGTGAGCAGCATCGTTTTTGCGTCTCGAGCAGATGCGATGATGGGCTAGATGGCCGAGTCTTTGGACAGCTCAAAATAATCGGGATGCAAGGCAATAACCGGGCCCTGCTCCTCGGGCATCAGATGCAAGTGTGTCTCGGCCAGATAGCTCGCCGCATCGGTATCTCCCCTCTTAATGGCCTCGAGAATCCGGCGATGCTGCCGACGAATCGGCTCCCAATCCAGATCCTGCGACACCATACGCAACCAGTTGTATCGCTCAAAATGCGTGTTGATGCTCTTCATCCAATCCCACAACATGTGACGATCGGCAATCTCAAAACATGTCTCATGGAACAAGTTGTCCAGATCGAAAAAGCGACGTGTTTCGCTATGGTCGAGTGACTCGGACTCGGCAAGAATCTGCTCAAGCCGCTGCTTTTGCTCGGGCGTAGCAGCCGAACAACATTTAATGAGCACGCTTCTCTCGAGCTTCTCGCGCAAGAAACAGGCGTTCTCGGCGCGCTCCATGCTGATTTTTGAGACATAAGTGCCGCTTTTGGGACGCGTTTCCACCAGCTCCTGCTCGCGCAGGCGCACAAAGGACTCGCGAATGGGCGTGCGCCCGATTCCCGTCTCCTTTTCCAGACCAATCGCCGAAAGGCGCGTGCCAGGCTTGAGCTCGGCATAGATGATCTTGGAGCGCAATGCGTTGTATGCCTGGTCTTGCAGGCTCTGATAATGCTGGTGTTGTTCCATAAAGCCCTCGGATGAAGCCCACGGTTTGTCGAATTTCACCACGTAATACTATCGCATCGACACGCCCCAGCTCCCAATCAGTCTTTTTGGGACGGGGCTCTTTTAGCTACCCTGGCCCGTAGATCGGCCCCCTTGCCACAAAAGTGGCCCATCTACT
>CALFDL010000182.1 GCA_937950415.1 uncultured Collinsella sp.
CGCGTTCTTCGGCGTGCTGGCGTAAGGGCCCGGCTGCATAGATTTTCGTTGCAACCTGGAAAGGGGATGGAGCAGGCCTATGCCCTCCATCCCCTTTTTTGTATAGAAGGAGTTCGTATGTTCGCGAAGGATCGCGAAGCAATGCGCCTGACGCCGGCAGAGGTCAGGCTGATTCTTATTGAGTCCCTGCAGTGGTGCGCCAACAACGCGGTCTACTTTTTGGGGCTTATCGGTGCGGCCACGTATGATCTGGCCGGCACGGCCTTTTTGGTTGCCGCCATTACGCTCGTGCGCAATCTTATGACGTCGGTGGGCAATATGGTGTCGGGCTCGGTCATTGATCGCTTTGGACCGCGCCGGACGTCGTTTGTGACGTGCGTGATTACGGCAGTGCTATCGCTTGGCGTGGGGTTGGCGCCGTTGTCTGTCCCCGGGCTTGTGTTTGCCGCGTGCGTCTTGGGACTTGCGGGCGGCTTTATCAACACCTGCACGCATGCGTTTCCGGGATACCTGGAGTCGACCACCGAGGGCCGTACCCGCGTGAACGGCCTCATGGTGTTCTACAGCAATATCGCCTATACCGCTGGCCCGCTGCTCGGCGGTGCCATCGTGAGCTGTTTTGCCACGCAATCGGTTTATCTGCTCATGGCGGGCATGATGGGTGTAGCGGCCGTGCTCTCCTTGGGCTGTCACGAGTGTGTTGCTCCCGCAAAAGGGGAGAAGCCGAAGGGCGGTATTCTGGGCGGCATGGCCGAGGGCGCGCGACTTACGTTTCGCGACCACGACTTGCGCCTCATCTTTATCTCGGGCTTTTTGGGTTTCTTTGCGTTTGGCGCGTTCGATTCGCTGGAGTCGTTGTTCTACCGTGATGTACTCAACGTGGATATCGTCTGGCTGGGCTGGTTGTCCTCGGTCGTGGGCCTCACTTCCTCGGTGGGTGCGTTCATCCTGACCAAGCTTTCTGCTCGCCATGTCAACCTGCGATTGCTGCTCGGCGCGCTCATGGCCGTGGGCATTGGGTCCATGGTGTACGTGGGCACCGATATGCTGGGGGTCGCGATTAT
>CALFDL010000183.1 GCA_937950415.1 uncultured Collinsella sp.
AACTCCAACAAGAACCCGACCGTCAATTCCGTTCAGCGTGACTACATGGCCGGCGAGATCTCCAAGGACCTGACTCAGCGTGTGCTGCTGCCTCAAGAGATCGTGGATGCCCATAATGAGGGCCTGATCCATTTCCACGATTCGGATTACTTTGCCCAGCACATGCACAACTGCGATCTGGTGAACCTGGAGGACATGCTCCAGAACGGCACTGTTATCTCGGGTACGCTGATCGAGAAGCCGCACAGCTTCTCGACCGCCTGCAACATCGCGACGCAGATTATCGCTCAGGTTGCTTCCTCCCAGTACGGCGGCCAGTCGATTTCGCTGACCCATCTTGCTCCGTTTGTTGAGGTGAGCCGTCAGAAGATTCGCGGCGAGGTCGCCCGCGAGCTCGAGGAGCTCGGCGTTTCCGCATCTCCCGAAAAGGTCCGCGAGGTTGTTGAGGACCGCCTGCGTGACGAGATCCGTCGCGGCGTTCAGACGATTCAGTATCAGGTCGTAACTCTTATGACCACCAACGGCCAGGCGCCGTTCGTGACGGTCTTTATGTATCTTAACGAGGCCCGTACGCCTCAGGAGAAGCACGACCTTGCCATGATCGTGGAGGAGACGCTTCGCCAGCGCTACGAGGGCGTTAAGAACGAGGCCGGCGTATGGATTACCCCGGCATTCCCCAAGCTCATCTATGTGCTCGAGGACGATAACGTTCACGAGAATTCCCCGTACTTCTACCTGACTCAGCTGGCTGCGAAGTGCACCGCCAAGCGCATGGTGCCCGACTACATCTCCGAGAAGAAGATGCGCGAGCTCAAGCTGTCGAAGGGCGAGACCGCGGGTAACGGCGACTGCTATACCTGCATGGGCTGCCGCAGCTTCCTGACGCCCGACCGTTCGGGCAACGGCTTTAACAATGTCGCCAACGCGCTGAACTATGACCCGACCAAGCCTAAGTACTATGGCCGCTTTAACCAGGGCGTTGTGACCATTAACCTGCCTGATGTCGCGCTGAGCTCGCATCAGGACATGGACAAGTTCTGGAAGATCTTCGACGAGCGCCTTGAGCTATGCCACCGCGCCCTGCTGTGCCGTCATGAGCGTCTGATGGGTACGCTTTCGGATGCCGCGCCGATTCTTTGGCAGTACGGTGCCCTCGCCCGCCTGAAGAAGGGCGAGACGATCGACAAGCTGCTCGTGGGCGGTTACTCCACCATTAGTCTGGGTTATGCCGGCCTGTATGAGTGCGTCAAGTACATGACGGGCCACAGCCACACCGAGAAGGAGGGCACGCCCTTTGCCATGGCCGTCATGCAGCGCATGAACGACAAGTGCGCGGAGTGGAAGGCCGAAAGCGATATTGACTTCTCGCTGTACGGTACCCCGCTTGAGTCGACGACCTACAAGTTCGCCAAGTGCCTGCAGCGTCGTTTTGGCATCATCCCGGGCGTGACGGACAAGGGCTACATCACCAACAGCTACCACGTCCACGTGTCCGAGGAGATCGACGCATTCGACAAGCTCAAATTCGAGGGTATGTTCCAGCAGCTTTCGCCGGGCGGTGCCATCTCCTACGTCGAGGTTCCCAACATGCAGGACAACCTCAAGGCTGTCATCCGCGTGATGCAGTACATCTACGACAACATCATGTACGCGGAATTGAACACCAAGAGCGACTACTGCCAGGAATGCGGCTTCGACGGTGAGATCCAAATCGTCGAAGATGACGGCAAACTGGTGTGGGAGTGCCCGCATTGCGGCAACCGCGACCAGGAAAAGCTCAACGTTGCTCGCCGTACCTGCGGCTACATCGGCACTCAATTCTGGAACCAGGGTCGCACCGAAGAAATTCGCGACCGCGTTCTGCACCTGTAAACACCGTTGCGCTGCTCCTTGGTGGGGCGGCGCAACTTTTCCTTGGGCGATTTCTTGCAAAAGAAGTGTATGACGGGATGATTCATGAACTACGCCAACATTAAATATCGCGATATCGCTGATGGGGAAGGGGTGCGCACCACCCTGTTTGTATCGGGGTGTTCTCATCATTGCGAGAATTGCTTTCAGCCCGAAACCTGGAGCTTTTCCTATGGGCAGGAATTCACAACCGATATTGCCGATGAAATGTTGGCAACGCTCGACGATTTCTTCGTTGACGGCTTGACGTTTTTGGGCGGCGAACCTATGGAGCCGGAAAACCAGCACGGATTGCTTCAGCTGGCAAAACGCGCAAAGGCGCTGCACCCCGAAAAAAGCATTTGGTGCTATACCGGCGATGTTTACGAAGACTTGGTTGATGCCGCTTCGCCTCGTCATACCGAGGAAACCGATGAGCTGTTAGGCTTGATTGATGTGCTGGTGGATGGCCCCTATATCGATAGCTTGCACGACATCACCTTGCGTTTTCGGGGTTCGTCGAATCAGCGCGTTATCGATATGAATGAAACGCGCAAGACTGGCGAAGTGGTGCTGTGGAAAGACGAAGAGGTATACAGCACCCATTCGATGTAACCATAAGTGTTTTGAGTAAGAATGGCGCCCGTAGGGATCTACCCGACGGGCGCTGTTGCGTTGTATGGGGGCGCGGTGTTGAGGCGCGGTGAGCCTGTGGCGGGCAAGATTGTCTCTTACTGGCGGTGTGAGCTTTTGCATTTTATTTGCTACG
>CALFDL010000184.1 GCA_937950415.1 uncultured Collinsella sp.
CATGACGCTGTTTATCGCATCGCTTGCCGTCTCGTGCATCGGTGCGCTCGCCTCGATTCTGCTGATCAAGTCCGACAATGCCGCCAAGACCGCTGGCTGCCTTATCGGCGCCGTTGCCGCGGTCCTGTCCTTTGTGGCCGGCATCCAGGCCGTTCTTGGCGACGTCACATCGGTCGACACCATCGTCTTTTTCCCGTTTGCCCATTTTCAGCTGTTGCTTAACCAGCTGTCCGGCCTGTTCGTGGCGCTCATCTCGGTGCTCGCGTTTGCCGGCTCCATCTATGGTCTCAACTACTTTGATGAGTATCCGGGCAAAAAGGGCCGCGCCGGCTTCTTCTTTAACACGTTTGTCGCCTCGATGATGCTCGTCATCACGGCCGACAATGTGTTCTGGTTCCTGGTTGCGTTCGAGCTCATGTCGCTCACCTCGTACTTCCTCGTCGTGATCGAGGAGAACGAGAACTCCATCCACGGCGGTTGGCTCTACTTTGTGATCGCGCACGTTGGCTTTGTGCTCATCATGGCGAGCTTCCTCACCATGACCAACTTTGCCGGTGGCTCGTTCTCGTTTGCCGACTTCCGCGCCACGCAGTTTAGCCCCGCGGTTGCATCCGTGTGCTTTGTGCTTGCCTTCTTTGGCTTTGGTGCCAAGGCCGGCATCATCCCGCTGCATGGCTGGCTGCCCAAGGCACACCCCGAGGCGCCGTCTAACGTGTCGGCCCTCATGTCCGGCGGCATGATCAAGATCGGCATTTTCGGCATTCTCAAGGTGGGCCTCGACCTGCTCTCCGTCTCGGGCGTTCAGGTCTGGTGGGGCCTTATGGTCATGGTCTTCGGTGCGATCTCGTCGGTTCTCGGCGTGGCCTTTGCTCTGCAGGAGCATGACATCAAGCGCCTGCTGGCCTATCACTCCGTCGAGAACATCGGCATCATTCTGCTCGGCGTCGGCGCCTCCATGGCCGCCATGGCGCTCAACTCGGTCGGCATCGCCGTCCTGGCTCTGATGGCCGCCCTCTACCACACGTTTAACCACGCGATGTTTAAGGGCGAGCTGTTCTTGGGCGCCGGTGCGCTGCTGTACTCCACGGGTACGCGCAATATGGAGAAGATGGGCGGTCTGTTCCGTCGTATGCCGGCAACGGCCATCTGCTTCCTCGTTGGCGCGCTTGCCATCTCGGCCATCCCGCCCTTCAACGGCTTTGTGTCCGAGTGGTTTACCTACCAGTCGCTGTTTAACGCCGCCATGCAGGGCGACAAGGCTGTCATGATCGTGGCCGTGTTCGCTGCCGTTGCGCTTGCCATTACCGGCGCTCTGGCCGTCACGTGCTTCGTCAAGGCCTATGGCGTCTCCTTTGCCTCCGCGCCCCGCTCCGAGGCCGCGGCCAATGCCAAGGAGGTTCCCGCCCCCATGGTGTTTGCGCAGGGCCTGCTCGCGGCCATCTGCGTCGTGCTGGGCATTGGCGCTCCCGTGATCGCGCCCGTGCTGGTCGATGTCGCCGCGTCCGTGCTGCATCCGTACGGTGGCGTGTTTGCCGCCGAGGGCATGGAGCTCATAAACCAGTACTCCGGCGCTGCCACCTCCACGCCCGCGATCGCCATTGCGCTCGTGGTGCTCGTCGGCCTTGCCTGCGGTTATCGCAAGCTCAAGACCGTCGGCAAGGTGCAGAAGTCCCAGCCGTGGGCATGCGGCTATGCTCCCAACGAGCATATGCCCGTCGTGGCCACGACCTTTGCCTCCGAGGTGTCCTGGTTTATGCAGCCGCTCTACACGCTGCGCGACCGCTGCACGGCCATCTGCTGGTCCATCGCCCACTTCTTCCAGAAGCTCACCGGCGTGGCCGAGGCTGTGGAGCCCGTGCCCGACAAGGTTCTCGTCGATGCCCCGCATAAGGGTGTCGAGAAGCTCGCCGACCTCGCGACTAAGCTCGAGGGCGGCAACTACAGCATCTATATCTGCTACATCGTCGCGGCACTCGTGGTGTTCCTCGTGCTCGCCGTGCAAATGGGTTAAGGAGGGGAGAGCATGAACAACATCGTACTTGCCGTTCTGCAGGGCGTGGTCGTCATGGCCGTCGCACCGTTCTTCTCCGGTCTCGGCCGCGTGATCCGCGCCAAGATGCACAACCGTCGCGGCCCCAGCATCATGCAGGACTACCGCGACCTGGCCAAGCTCTTTGCGCGCCCCGAGTCCCAGAGCGAGGATGCGAGCTTTGCGCTGCGCATCATGCCGCCGCTGTTCTTCGCCGTCGCCTTTATGCTCGCGATGGGCCTGCCGCTCTTTACGGCACAAAGCCCCATCCCGGTCTTTGGTGACGCCATCACCATCATGTACAGCCTGGCGCTCGCCCGCTTCTTCTTCGCCCTCTGTGGTGTGGATTCGTCCAACGCCTACGCCGGTATCGGCGGCGTCCGCGAGCTGCTCATGAGCGTGCTCATCGAGCCGTCCATGCTGCTGGCGCTGTTTGCCGCCGCTCTGGTGTGCGGCTCCACCGATATCGCCACCATGGGCCAGCACATCATGACGGGCGCCGTCGACGCGCCGGTCGCCGTGATCCTTGCCGGTATCGCCTTTGCCGTTGCCTGCTACATGGAGCTCGGCAAGCTGCCGTTTGACCAGGCCGAGGCCGAGCAGGAGCTCCAGGAGGGCCCGCTCGCCGAGCTTTCCGGCCCGTCGCTTGCCATGGCCAAGCTCGCCATTAGCATGAAGCAGGTCCTTGTCGTCGCCTGGTTCTGCGCGATCTTCGTCCCCTGGGGCGAGCCCGCGACCGTCGGCGTCGCTGCCGTTTTGGGCGCGGTGACCTTCTTGGTGAAGTGCCTGATCGACTTTGTGATCTGCGGCGTGATCGAGAATTCTTGCTCGCGCTCGCGCTTTAAGGTACTCGGCAATCAGACTTGGGCCGTCGTGGGCATCGCTGTGTTGGCGTTTGTCTTCGTGGTCGTTGGCGTGTAGGAGAGGGGAGTAACAATGTCATTTGCAGTCAGTCTGTCCCTTCTCGGCTTGGTCGCTATCGCGGCCCCGATGGTGGCCTCGGTGCTCGTCGCCCTGTTCCCCCGTCCGTACGCCAAGTGGTTCAGCGTTTTGGGTGCCGCCGTCTCGACGGTCTGCACCATCGCCCTCGCCGCGAATTTCGCTGGCGCCGGCATGCCCGACACGCAGGTCCCCCTGATCTCGTTTGGGCAGACCCTCGTCATGGGATTCACCTTCGATCGCATGAGCACGCTGCTCGCGCCCGCCTTTGTGGGTATCGGCCTGCTTGTCGTGATCTATTCGATCCCCTATATGAGCGAGAATAACCGCGAGCATCCCGATGCGCCGCGTCGTCGCTTCTACGCGTACCTCGCGACCTTCATCGGCGCCATGGCCGGCCTCGTGTACAGCTCGACCCTTTTGGGCCAGCTCGTGTTCTTTGAGATCACGGGTGCGTGCTCTTGGGGCCTCATCAGCTACTACATGTCGCCTACGGCCAAGAAGGCCGGCATGAAGGCCCTGATCATTACGCATATCGGTGCGCTCGGCCTGTATCTGGGCGCCGCCATCGTGTTTGCCCACACCGGCACCTTCGCCATTACCGCGATTGCCGGTCTCGACGCCAAGCTCAAGGCTATCGTCCTTTTGCTCGTGCTATTTGCGGCCTGGGCCAAGTCCGCACAGGTTCCCATGTACATGTGGCTGCCTTCGGCCATGGAGGCCCCCACGCCGGTCTCGGCCTACCTGCATGGCGCCTCGATGGTCAAGGTCGGCGTGTGCGTGTTCGCGCGCGCACTCGTCTCTGCCGGCGAGATTCCCGAGATCGTGGGCTGGGTCGCCATTATCGACGCCATGGTCACCATGCTCTTTGGTTTCCTTATGTACCTGCCGCAAAAGGACATGAAGCGCCTGCTGGCCTTCTCCACGATCGCCCAGCTCTCGTATGTGTTCTTTGGTCTGGGCCTTTCGGTCTTTGGCAGCCAGCTGGCCTTTGACGGTGCCGTGTGCCACATCTTTAACCACGCTTTCGCCAAGACCCTGTTCTTCCTGATCGCCGGTTCGTTCTCCTTTACGCTCGGAACGCGTATGCTGCCCAAGCTTCGCGGCATCGTAAAGAAGTACCCGATCTCGGGCGTGGGCTTTGGTGTCGCGGCGCTCGCTATTGCCGGCGTGCCGCCCATGAACACGTTCTTCTCGAAGTTCCAGATCATCGCCGGCGGTTTTTCCGTCGGTGCCGGCAACGTCGCGATCCTGGTGCTCGTGTGCATTATGGTCGCCGAGACCGTCGCCACCTTTGCCTGGTTCCTCAAGTGGATGGGCTATTGCCTGCCCGGCGAGCCGAGCGAAGAGGTCGCCGCAGGTGCTCCGTTGCCGAAGGCAATGGCGTTCGTGTTCATCGTGCTCATCATCATGGTCATCGTCAGCGGCCCGCTTTCGGCCAGCTGGATCGGTTAGGAGGTAGAACGACATGGGTTATTCGATCGTCAACATCCTTGGCGGCCTTCTGATCGTCACGTCCACCATGGTGGTCGTCTCCAAGAACATCAAGCACGCCATCCGCTGGTATGCGGTGCAGTCGCTGGTGCTCGTGGGACTGCTCGCTACGCTCGGTGCCACTACCGGTGCGCAGGAGCTGCTTATGTGGGCCGGATCTGCCTTTATCACCAAGGTCGTCCTGGTCCCTTATATCCTCAACCGTGCGTACAAGAAGATGGGCGAGCCGAGCGACGCTTCGCTGGCTGCCGGCATTAAGCCCGCATGGGCCATCTGCATCATCGCCGTCGAGGTCGCCATCTGCTTTGCCGTCGTGACGCAGATCAGCCTGCCCACGGCCGAGGTCGCAACGCCTGCGCTCGCCATTAGCTTCGCTCACTTCTTTGTGGGCCTCACCTGCATCATCTCGCAGCGCAACATCATGAAGCAGATCTTTGGTTACTGCCTTATGGAAAACGGCAGCCACGTGACGCTCGCGCTTTTGGCCCCCACCGCTCCCGAGATCATCGAGATCGGTATCGCCACCGACGCCATCTTTGCCGTCATCATCATGTCCATCGTCGTGCGTCGCATTTGGGACGACTCCCACTCGCTCGATGCGCGCGACCTGTCCGAGCTGAGGGGGTAGTCCATGGAAACGTTGATTCTTGCCCTGCTCGCGACCCCTTTGGTGTTCTCGCTGGTTATGGCGTTTTTGCCCAAGAACACGTCCTATAACGTGTTTGCCGGTCTCAACCTGGTCTCCGTCGCAGCCGTCCTGGTGCTGTCGATTATGACGGCCGGTGACGTCCTTATGAGCGGCAACACCGCCAACGCCCTTGGCCTGTGGTTCCATCTCGATTCGCTGGGCTCCATCTTTGTGCTGCTCATCGGCTTTATCGGTTTTCTCACGGGGCTCTTTTCGCTGCCCTATGTAAAGGCCGATATCGAGGAGGGCTCCATGCCCGCCGAGCGCGCCAAGCAGTACTACGCGCTGTTTAGCCTGTTCGTGTTCACCATGCTGCTCGCATGCCTGTCCAACAACATGATTCTCACCTGGGCCGCCGTGGAGGCAACCACGCTTTCCACCGTGTTCCTGGTGGGCATCTACAAGAACAAGACCGCCCTCGAGGCCTCTTGGAAGTACGCCATGGTCTGCACCGCCGGCGTGGCCTTTGGCCTGTTTGGCACGCTGCTGATCTATGCCAATGCCGCCGACGTGATCCCCAACGCCCACGAGGCCGCGTTCCTGTCGTGCGTGCTGCCGTATGCCGATCAGTTCGACCCGACGCTCATGCGCCTCGCCTTTGCGTTTGTAGTGATCGGCTTTGGCACCAAGGCCGGCCTGTTCCCCATGCACACCTGGCTGCCCGATGCCCACTCCCAGGCCCCGAGCCCCGTCTCGGCCCTGCTTTCGGGCGTTCTGCTTAAGTGTGCCATGCTTGTGATCATGCGTTTCTACGGCTTTACCATTCAGGCCGTGGGCGCCGACTACCCGCAGCTTCTGCTGCTGATCGTCGGCACGCTGTCTATCCTGGTGGCGGCGCTGTCGATGTTTCGCCAGGACGACCTCAAGCGCCGCTTCGCCTACTCCTCCGTGGAGAACGTGGGCGTCATCGCGCTGTGCCTGGGTGTCGGCGGCCCGCTGGGTATCGCCGCGGCCCTGCTGCACTGCGTGTTCCACGGCTTTACCAAGACGCTTGCCTTCTGCGTGTCCGGTAACATCCAGCATGCCTACGGTACGCGCAGCCTGGCTAAGATCCAGGGCGTCGTGGAGGTTGCTCCCGCTACCGCCGCGCTCGCCATCCTGGCGCTGCTGGGCCTTGCCGCCTTCCCGCCCTTTGGCATGTTCATCTCGGAGTTTTTGACCTTTGTCGCCGGCGTTACCGCTGGCCCGATGTGGCTTGTCGTCGTGGTGGCCCTCGGCCTTACCGTCGCCATCTCCGCGCTTACCCGCATCGCGCTCAAGTCGGTGTTCGGTCATGCTCCCGAGGGCATGGGTAAGCACGAGGCCCCGGCGCTCATGCTGATCCCCGAGATCATCCTGGCCGTCATGATCCTTTGGTTTGGTATCGCCACGCCCACGCCGCTCGTGAGCGGTGTCGAGGCCGCAACCGGTATCGTGCTCGAGCAGAGCACCGAGGAGCTTCATGCGGCGCCGATGTACCGCGCTGTGTTCGGTACCCAGACCGCTCAGAGCGAGGTGGAGTAACCAATGACTGATACTGAGAACAAGGTGTATGCCCGCCGCTGCGAGAGCCATGTCGAGGCCCTGCGCCGCGCCGTTCCGGGCTGCATCGAGAAAGTCGAGTGGCAGTGCGAGGACCAGCTGACGATCACCGTCAAGCTGGACCGTCTGCCCGAGGCCGTTCACTACCTGTACTACGAGCGCTACGGTTGGATTCCCGTGATCGTCGGTAACGACGAGCGCAGCCTGTGCGGCCGCTACGCCGTGTACTACCTCATCTCCATGGAGGGGGAGGACCCCGGCTGGGTAACGGTGCGCGCCGAGGTCGATCCCGCCAAGATGACGTTCCCGTCCGTGACGCCGTTCGTCCCCGCCTGCGTGTGGGGCGAGCGCGAGCTGCGCGATATGTTCGGCCTGATTCCCGAGGGTCTGCCCGATCGCCGTCGCCTGGTGCTTCCCGACGATTGGCCCAGTGGGCTGTACCCGTTGCGCAAGGATTCGATGGATTACCGTTTCCGCCCCGCCCCCGCGAGCGACATGGAAAACTACGAATTCCTGGCCGACACCAAGGGCAAGGAGACCACGCTCGTCCCCATGGGACCGCTGCACATCACCTCCGACGAGCCCGGCCACTTCCGCCTGTTCGTGGAGGGCGAGACGATCGTCGACGCCGACTACCGTCTGTTCTACGTGCACCGCGGTATGGAGAAGGTCGCCGAGACGCGCCTGAACTATGACGCCGTGACGTTCCTTGCCGACCGCATCTGCGGCATCTGCGGCTGCGCCCACTCGGTGGCCTATGCTGAGGCTGTCGAGCGCGCTCAGGGCGTCCACGTCCCGCCGCGCGCCCAGTACATCCGTGCCATCATGCTCGAGGTCGAGCGCCTGCACTCGCACCTGCTCAACATTGGCCTGGCGTCGCACTACACCGGCTTCGATTCCGGCTTCCAGCAGTTCTTCCGCGTCCGCGAGAAGTCGATGGACCTGGCCGAGAAGCTCTCCGGTCACCGCAAGACCTATGGCCTCAACGTGATCGGCGGCGTGCGTCGCGACATCCTGGCCGAGCAGAAGCTCTCCACGCTCACGACCATCCACCAGCTGCGCTCCGAGGTTCAGGAGCTTGTCGACGTTTTGCTCTCCACGCCCAACTTTATTGAGCGTACGAGCGGCATCGGTATCCTGGACCGCAAGATCGCCCGCGACTTCTCGCCGGTCGGTCCGCTTATGCGCGGCTCGGGTTATGCCCGTGACGTGCGCTTTGACCATCCCTTCGACGGCTATGCCGATCCCGATATTCAGAAGATGCATGCGGCCACGGCCGACACCTGCGATGCCTTCGGCCGTACCGCCGTGCGTATCCAGGAGGTCTACGATTCGATCGACATGATCGAGACCATGCTCGAGAACTGCCCGTCGGGCCCCATCCTCACCACGGATTGGGAGTACACCCCGCACAAGTACGCCATCGGTGCCACCGAGGCGCCGCGCGGCGAGGACGTGCACTGGGCCATGCTCGGCAACAACCAGAAGTGCTACCGCTGGCGCGCCAAGGCCGCCACGTATAGCAACTGGCCGGTCCTGCGCTACATGTTCCGCGGCAACACCGTGGGCGATGCGGCACTCATCGTGGGCTCGCTCGACCCGTGCTACTCCTGCACCGACCGCGTGACGGTGACCGACGTGGCCGCCAAGCGCGACCACGTGCTGGATAAGGAGCAGTTCGAGAACGTCTGGCGCGACAAGTCGCCGCTTGCGGGCGAGGGCACCATGGCCGCTCCGCTCGATGAGGAGGCGCTCTAATATGCTGAAGCTTTGGAAGGTTAACGCCAAGGCCGGCGACGCGACGGTCAAGTACCCGTTTGCGCCGTTCCCCACCAACAAGGACATGCGCGGCAAGCCCGAGCACAACGCGGAGCTCTGCATCGCCTGCGGTGCCTGCGGCGTGGCGTGCCCGGCCGATGCCATTCGCATGGACACCGACCTTGCGGCCGATACCATCACCTGGTCGATCGACTACGGCCGCTGCATCTTTTGCGGCCGCTGCGAGGAAGCCTGTCCCATGGAAGCCATCAAGCTCACCGAGGAGTTTGAGCTGGCCGTCATGAGCAAGGCTGACCTCACCAGCAAGAGCGTCTACACGCTGGAGCATTGCTCGCGCTGCGGCAAGCCGTTCGCTCCGCACAAGGAGATCGACTACGCTAAGCGCCTGCTGCAAAAGGCTGGCGGTATAGAAGCCGAGCAGGCCGCTCGCACGGTTGGCATGTGCCAGGAGTGCAAGCGCGAGCTCGACGCCCAGCGCGCGGCTTCTGCCGTAAAGACCGGCAACGCGGCCGGCATAGCTGCCAACGAGATGCTCGCGTCCGGTGAGCCCAAGGGCCCCGGCATGGAGTATCTGGGCGGGCACGGCGTGAACCCGGAGTATATCGACCGCGAGCTCAACCCCGATGCGCCCGAGATTCCCGCCGGTCCGGCGCCGGTCGAGGGCATCATCATGGATCTCGACAAGAAGGAGGAGTAACCATGGCCGAACCCACGCTTTTGCCCGAGCGGCTCCAGTACCGCCCGACCAAGATCGAGCTCGACGAGAGCATCGAGAAGGCCAAGGCGACCCTTCTTAAGAAGATCAAGCGCTCGGTGTACGTCTACCGCGTTGACTGCGGCGGCTGCAACGGCTGCGAGATCGAGATCTTCGGTTCCATCACGCCCGTCTTCGACGTCGAGCGCTTTGGCATCAAGGTCGTGCCTTCGCCCCGTCACGCCGATGTGCTGCTGTACACCGGTGCCGTGACGCGTGCCATGCGCATGCCGGCCCTGCGCGCCTTTGAGGCCGCACCCGATCCCAAGATCGTGGTGTCCTATGGCGCGTGCGGCTGCACCGGCGGCATCTTCTACGACAACTACTGCGTCTGGGGCGGCACGGACAAGATTCTGCCGGTCGATGTCTACATCCCCGGCTGCCCGCCCAGCCCCGCGCAGACCGTCTACGGCTTTGCCATGGCGCTCGGTCTGCTGGACCAAAAGCTCCATGCCGAGACCACGGTGGAGGCCGCCGGCGAGCAGGCCGATATCCTGCATCCCGGCGTGCCGTACAAGCTGCGCGTTGCTATCGAGCGCGAGGCTCGCGCCATGAGCGGCTACCGTTACGGCCGCGACCTGGCCAACGAGTTTATGGATACGCTCGAGGGCGCGCCCAAGGGCGATATCCGCGGCGCCATGGCGCTGCTCATCGACAAGCAGGATGATCCCCGCCGCGTCGAGGTCTACTCGGCGCTACAGGATCTGGTGCTGGCCGGAGGTCGCTAGATGGAGCTCACGGACCGCTCTGGTTACTTTGCGGGTCCCGGTATGCTCGGCGGCTCTTTTGGCGATGCCTCGCGCGCAAGCGACGAGGCCGCCGAGGGCGTCGTCGACCCCTGCCTGGGCCATGCGCCCGACCAGGTGGTCTTCTACGAGCTCACGCGCAAGTTTGTCGAGACCGAGGAAGACGTTCCCCAGGAGGCCTGCGACGTGCTGTACTACACGCTCGCCGTGGGCCACCACACCGGCGTGCTCGATTGCTTTGAGCCGCGTCTGTCGGTGCCGGTGGACGTGTTCTATACGCTCGTCGACGCGCTGCCGGAAGGGGAGGCCAAAACCAAGTTTGAGGCCATCCGCTCCTTTGGCGAGTGTCAGCTCGACAAAGCTGCGGTGCCCTCCCTGCTCGAGGCCTGCGATGCCCTGCTCGACGAGCGCGGCTTTCGCGGCTCGGCCAAGGCCGGCGTCTCGGTGTTCGACGACGACTTTGGCCTGCATGCACAGCAGGTCGCGTTTCTGATGAAGTTTCGCGATCTGGTTGAGCGCGTGCGCGATGTGTCGGGCGTGTATCTGACGGGGAGGTTGCAGTAATGGGCCGCGTTGTCGACGGCCGTGTGAACGGCGCGCCCTTTGCGGGCATCGTGCTCACGGCGGGCAGCGTGCTGCGCGCCGACGATGCCGCCGGCCCCGTGCTCTCCAAAAAGATGGAAGACGCACCCATCGCCGGTTGGTACACCATCGACGGCGGCCAAACGCCCGAGGACGACATCATCGAGGTCAAGCGCGAGCGTCCGCCGCGTTTGGTTTTGGTCGATGCCGCCGACATGGCGCTGCCCGTCGGTGCCATCCGCCTGCTCGACAAGCGTGACGTGGCCCGCAAGTCGATGTTCACCACGCATTCGCTTCCCCTGTCGATTCTGATCGAAGAGATTGAGCAATCGTGCGAAGATATCGTCTTCATAGGGATTCAGCCGGGCGACACGGAGTTCTACAACCCCATGTCCCCGGAGGTCTTTGACGCCGTCGACGCCGTGTACGACGCCGTGGCCGCCAACGACTTTTCCCACTTTGTCCGCTTGGGGCAGGAGCTGTAGGAGCGCTTGTCCCTGCTGATTAGGAAAGTAGTGATTGACATGGCAGATACCAAGGTGGAGTATCCCGCTCCCGATTGCCTGGCGCCCGCCGCGATTGAGGCAAAGACCGAGGCCGCCGGCGTGACCAAGGCTAACCTGCCGGTCGCGAAGGCCTTTGTCTTGGCGATGTTCGCCGGTGCGTTCATCGCCTTTGGTGGCCTGTTCTTTACCGTGTTTTTGAGTGATAGCACCCTGGGCTGGGGTGCCCAGCGCGTCGTGGGCGGCCTGTGCTTTTGCCTGGGCCTGGTGCTGGTGCTGGTGTGCGGCGCCGAACTGTTCACCGGCAACTCGCTTATGGTCTGCGCGCTCAAGAGCAAAAAGATCACGTTAGGTCAGATGCTGAAAGCATGGCTTGTCGTATGGGTCGGTAACTTTGTCGGCGCCCTGTTCATCGTCTTTTTGGTGTACATGGCCGGTATCTACAAGCTCAACGGCGAGGCGGTCGCCAATTCCATGGTGAGCGTGGCCGCCGGCAAGGTGACGATCGACTGGGTGACGATCTTCTTCCGCGGCATCCTGTGCAACATCTTTGTGTGCCTGGCCGTGTGGATCGGCACCGCCGGCAAGACTGTGGTCGACAAGGTCGTGGGCATTCTGCTTCCCATTGCCGCCTTCGTGGCCTGTGGTTTTGAGCACTGCGTTGCCAACATGTACTTTTTGCCCATGGGTGCCGTGATGCACGCGTGCGGCTACGGTGCCGACGTCGCCGGCGCCGATGCCCTCAACGTCACGGGCATTGCGTTTAACCTGTCCGCCGCCACGCTGGGCAACATCGTGGGCGGCGCGGTTCTGGTCGCGCTCGGCTACTGGTTTATCTACGCTAAGAAGTCCGAGGCGTAAGGTACCGTCTGTTTGACGTTGGGCCTCCCGCGGGGCGTTGCCGTGCGGGAGGCTATTTGGCTTTGGGGCTGTTGTTTGCCCGTTAGTCTTTGTGTTTGCGTTGGAAAGGAATAATCGAGATGGCATCTGATGCTGAGCGTGCCGGTCGCACCGTGGTGACCACGTGCGGGGGATGCTATGCCGATTGCGCCTTTGCGGCCCATGTTGAGGATGGGCGTGTGGTGGCCGAACTACCGGTGCCGGGGCACCCGTGTGCGGCGCGGGCCCTGTGCGCTCGCGGGCGGCATCGCCTGTCCATGCCGTTTGACGAGCGCGACCGTATCTTGCATCCCATGCGCCGCCGCCGTGATGGCTCGGGGTTCGATGCAGTGAGCTGGGACGATGCGTTTTCGGAAATCGCATCGCGCCTTGCGGGGATTGTGGATGCGCATGGCGCCCGTGCGCTGGGCATGACACTTGGTGTGCCCTCGTTTGACCGTTATTGGGCCTATCGTTTTATGCACGCGCTGGGCTCGCCCAATGTGTATGGTGCCGATGGCGCTTGCGAGGTGAGCCGCCTGACCGGCTGGGAGCACAGCCTGGGCTACAGCCCGGCGTCCGACCTGGCCCATACCGATTGCATCATGTACCTGGGGCGCTCTATCGTGGATTCATCGACGATGGGTGCTGTCGATGCTTTGAACGATGCCCGTCGGCGCGGGGCAAAGATCATTGTGGTGGACCCGCGGCGCAGCGGCTCTGCCGCGCTTGCCGACCGCTGGCTGCGCGTGCGCCCGGGCTGCGACTTGGCGCTGCTGTTGGGTATTGCCCACGTGTTGATTGCCGAGGACCTGTACGATCACGAGTTCGTTGCCCGCTATACCACGGGGTTTGACGAGCTGGCGCAGGCGGCCCGTGCTTGGACGCCCGAGTGGGCCGAGTCGATGTGCGATGTGCCGGCCGCAGAGATTGTCGCCACGGCGCGCGATCTCGCTGCCGCCGCGCCTGCCGCTGTGGTGGATGCGGGCTTTCATGGTGGCATCGGTATCGCGTATGCCAATAGCACCCAGACCGCGCGCGCTATCTGCTTGGTCGATGTGCTGCTGGGCTGCATCGGACACGCGGGCGGTGCGCTCAACCCACCGACGCCGCTTGTATTGGGCGACCTCGATCCCATGCGCTTTGCGACGCCGCCGGTGCCGGGTGAGCCCAAGTTGGGGTCCGAGCGCTATCCGCTGGTCGATCCGGTGCGCGGCCTGTGCACGACCATCGGACAGTCGATTCTTGCCGGCGATTTGCGTGGGCTCATCGTCTATGCCAGTAACCCCGGTGCGGGCTATGGCAATGCGCAGGCTTGGTTGGGTATTTTGCAGCAGGACTTGCTCGTGACGATTGATATTCGCTGGTCCGAGACGGCGCGTGCTTCTGACTTCGTGCTGCCCGACGTGACGTATCTGGAGGCCGACCGCGGTGTGGGCACAGTCGTGGGCGCCAACGATTCGCGGGTGTTCTACCGCAACGCCGTGCTGCCTGTGCAGCATGACGACACACGTCCCGGTCGGGAGATTTTTGCCGGGTTGGCTGCGGCCTGCGGCGTGGGCGAGTGCTTCGACTTTTCGCCGGACGACCTTGCGGCGGCCCAGGTGGCGCCGTTTGGGATTGACCTCGCTGCGCTTAAGGAGCGCGGTTGGGCCGATACGGGCGTGCCGCTGCCGCCGCGCACAGGTGAGCCCGTGATTCCGCTAGACGGCGGCAAGATAGAGCTGGCAAGCAGCGTGTGGGAGCGTGCCGGTTTGGGTCGTGTGCCCAACTGGATCGCGCCCATGGTGGAGCCAGGCCCGGGGATGATTCGTCTCATTAGCGGTAACCGTCCCTTTGAGTCACACACCTCGCGCAGGCTCGCGGCGGCAGGTGCCGCCGAGGCGGGTTCCGACTTGGACGCCGTGCAGATGAATGCTGATGTTGCCGCACGCATGGGCATCACCAATGGCGAGGTCGTCGAACTCGTGAGCGATATGGGCCGTGACCGCGTGCGTGTGGAGACGACGCCGTATCTGCATCCGGCGTGCATCTTCACCTCGGCTGCTCCCGGTGGGCGTTCGTTTGGCGCCGATGCCGGTGGCGCTCATGCTCTGGGCGTGGGCCCGCTCGACCATACACCGTTGCGTTGGGACCCGTTGACCGGCGCCGCGCTCACCCAGGAAAACGCCGTTCGCGTGGAAAAGATCGCGGCGCGCGAGGATAATAGCGATTGATTGACTCAGCTAATGTATTTGACTGATCCACGTTTCTTTTGAAAGGCCGCACATGAGCGATAGCCAGAACATGTCCGATGAGGTACGCGCCCGCCTGCGCGCCATCCCTTCCGTCAACGAGCTGCTTGCCGAGTGGCCGGTGGTGAAGGCGGTAGGGGAGACCTGCGACGCGGTTGTGCATGCTGCCGTGACGGCCGAGCTCGACGAGCAGCGCGCCGCGAT
>CALFDL010000185.1 GCA_937950415.1 uncultured Collinsella sp.
CCAAGCTTGCAAGTGCGCTCAAGCCCGGTCAGTTTGTGAACATTGCCGTGCCCGGCGATGCCTCCTCGCTGCTTCGCGTGCCCCTGAGCTTCTATCGCGCCGACGCCGAGGCCGGCACCGTCGAGCTGTGGTACGCCGTCGTGGGCGACGATACCCGCCGTTTGTCCCAGATGGGCCCTGGCTCCACCTCTAACCTGTTGGGCCCCGGTGGCCGTGGCTGGATGGTACCCGAGGGCACCAGGAAGGCACTGCTCGTCGCCGGTGGCATCGGCGTTCCGCCTGTGCTGTGTCTTGCCGGCATGCTTGCCGAGCAGGGTGTTGATGTGGACGTGTGCCTGGGCTTTGGCACCGCTTCCAAAGTCGTGGGTGTCGATGAGTTCCGTGCGCTGGGCGCCACGGTTAACGTGTGCACCGACGACGGTTCGCTCGGCACGCACGGTTTTTGCACCGATCCGGCAGCCGAGCTGCTTGGAGAGGGCGGCTACGACTACGTCGCCAGCTGCGGCCCCGCCGTCATGATGAAGAAGGTCGCCGCCGCTGCCGCCGAGGCCGGTGTGTACTGCGAGGTGTCGCTCGAGCGCATGATGAGCTGTGGCTTTGGCGCCTGCAACACCTGCAATGTCGAGACGGTCGACGGTATGAAGGGCGCCTGCATGTGCGGCCCCGTGTTCGATGCTTCCAAGGTGGTGGTCTTCTAGTGGGTACCGTGAACATGGCCGTCGATTTCGGCGGCGTCAAGATGCAGAACCCCATTAACACCGCAGCCGGTACCTTTGGCTACGGTTGGCAGTTCCAGAACTTCTTTGATGTTTCCCAGCTGGGCGCCATCACCACCAAGGGTTGCGCTGCCGAGCCCTGGCCCGGCAATCCCGCGCCCCGCATGGCCGAGATTCCCGGCGGTATGATCAACTCCGTGGGTCTTCAGAACCCCGGCGTGGCCGCCTTTGCCCGCGAGTCCGGTCCGTGGCTCGAACAGCTGTCCAAGGACGGCTGCCAGGTCATCTGTCAGGTTGCCGGTCACTCCGTTGACGAGTTTGTCCGCGCACTCGAGATGTATGTCGAGCTGTGCCCCTGGTCTGCCGGCTACGAGATCAACGTGAGCTGCCCTAATATCGCCGCCGGCGGTGCCGCCATGGGCTCCACGCCCGAGGGCGCCTCTTCCGTTATGGCTGCCTGCCGCAAGGTGACCGATAAGCCGCTGTTCGTGAAGATGGCGCCGGTCAACGTTGCCGAGATTGCCAAGGCCCTCGAGGCTGCCGGCGCCGACGGCCTTTCGGTCATCAACTCCATCCAGGGCATGGCCATCGACGTCCATACCCGCAAGTCCCGCGTGGCCAAGCCCAAGGGCGGCCTTTCGGGCCCGCTGTGCCACCACATCGCCGTGCGCATGGTCTGGGAGGTTGCCCAGGCCGTCGATATCCCCATCAACGGTGTCGGCGGTGTCATGACTGGCGAGGATGCGGCTGAGTTTATCCTGGCCGGCGCCACCTGCGTGTCGGTCGGCATGGCCAACTTCGTCGATCCGTGTGCTTCGCTTAAGATCGCGCATGAGCTCGAGGCCTGGGCCGAGTCCCAGGGCGTAAAGGACATCAACGAGCTGGTAGGTGCTTTCGAATGCTAGAGACCGATGCCCGCGACCGTGTTATCGTCGCCCTCGACTGCGACCGTGAGCGCGCGCTCGAGCTCGCCCACGAGCTTTCGGGCCATGCCGCCTGGCTCAAGGTCGGCATGACGCTCTATTACGCTGAGGGTCCCCAGATCGTCAAGACCTTTAAGGACCTTGGCTTTAAGGTCTTCCTCGACCTTAAGTTCCACGACATTCCGCATCAGGTGCGCGGTGCCGCTCGCTCGGCCTCGCTTGCCGGTGCCGACCTGCTTTCGGTCCACGGCCTGGGCTCGGGTGCTATGCTCGCTGCCTGCCGCGAGGGTGCCGAGGAGGCGCGTGAGGACCGCGCCAAGCTCGTCGCCATCACCGTGCTCACGAGCATGAATCAGGATGCCTTGAGCGAGATCGGCGTCGAGTCGCCCGTGGCCGAGGAGGCCGCCCGCTTGGCAAAGCTTGCTCAGGCCAACGGCATCGATGGCATCGTGTGCTCACCGATGGAGGCTCACGACATGCGTGAGCTGCTGGGTCCTGATGCCCTGATCGTGACTCCGGGTGTGCGTCCGGTGGGTTCCGCCCTTGGTGACCAGTCCCGCGTGGCGACGCCTTCCCAGGCTATCGAGCGTGGCGCAAGCCACATTGTGGTGGGCCGTCCCATCACCGGTGCCGACGATCCGGTTGCCGCCTTTGACGCCATCGTCGCCGAGCTGGTCGAAAACGTCGCGTAAAAGATTCCCCTAAGTCACCACTTTTGGGTCTCATTAGCACAAAATAGCCCCTGTGCCTGCGTAAACTTTCCCATCCTTTGTGTGGAATCGCAGGTCAGGGGCTTAACTTTGGGCGCAGTATATTGCACTTTTTGCGGGTATCGTCTAACCTATGGAGCCGCGATTGGGCATTTTGTACGTTCTACGTGCTAAAATGCCAATTATTGAATCAGATATAACCCAACTATTTGGAGGTACGAATGGCACTCCCTCAGCTTACCGACGAGCAGCGCAAGCAGGCTCTTGAGAAGGCTGCTGCCGCACGTCACGCCCGCGCTGAGCTTCGCGAGCAGATCAAGAAGGGCGAGAAGTCCCTCGAGTCCGTGCTCAACTCCGATGACCCCATCGCTTCCCGCATGAAGGTTTCCACCCTCATCGAGTCTCTCCCCGGTTATGGCAAGGCCAAGGCCGCCAAGATCATGGAGGAGCTCGGTATCTCCGCTACTCGTCGCGTCCAGGGCCTCGGCGTCCGTCAGCGCGAGCAGCTCCTCGAGCAGCTGACCAAATAAGTGAGCGCTCAGGATTCAAAGCTCTTTGTGATTTCTGGACCGTCAGGCGCAGGCAAGGGTACGCTCGTCACTCGTGTGCGCGAGCGCCGCTCGAACCTGGGTCTGACGGTTTCGGCTACCACGCGAGCACCACGCAAAGGTGAGGTCGACGGCGTCAGCTACTTTTTTCTGACGCGCGAGGAGTTCGACCGCCGCGTGGCAAACGGTGAGTTTGTTGAGTGGGCCGAGGTCCACGGTAACTGCTACGGCACGTTGGTGAGCGAGGTCACATCCAAGCTCGCCTCGGGCTCGTCTCTGATTTTGGAGATCGATGTCCAGGGCGCCCTGCAGGTGAAGGAGCGTTTCCCCGAGGCCGTGCTGATCTTTATCAAGCCGCCTTCGCTTGAGGTGCTCCGCGAGCGTCTAGTCGGTCGCGGTACCGAGACGCCCGAGACGATTGAGCTGCGTATGGCAAACGCCGCCCATGAGCTTGCCCTTGCCGACCGCTACGACGACGTCGTGGTGAATGACGATCTCGACCGCGCGACCGATGAGCTCGTTCGCGTTCTCGATATGCATGAAAGGATCTGAGGTCCGTGTCCGTTGTAAAGCCTTGCATTGACGATCTTCTGGAGAAGACCGATCACAACCGCTTCCTGCTCGCTTCGCTTGCCTCCAAGCGCGCCTGCGACATCAATAGCATGCTGCGTGGCCAGCACAACCGCGTTCTTGCCGTCCAGGATGTCGATGACATCACCATCGGGCTTTCCGGTGCCGATACCATCTCGATGGCTATGGACGAGATTGTCGACGGCGACATCTCTTATGACGAGGCCCGTTACGAGAAGGCGCTCGGCCACAAGGTTGCTGAAGCCTAAATGGCGGCTCGCGTCTGCCTAGTCCACTATCACGAGGTTGGGCTGAAGGGCAAGAACCGCGCACATTTTGAGCATATCCTCATGGATAACATTAAGGCGGCTTTGGCCGCCTTTTCCGTGAACGCCGTGTCTCGAATTTCCGGTTATATCCTCGTGACCTTTAACGAGCATCAGGCCGACGAGGCGGCGCGTGTCATCCGCACCGTCCCCGGCGTTGCCCGTGTGTCTTTGGCGTATCACACCAACCGCGACCCGCAGGAGTACTGCGCCGCCGCCGTGAAGGCGCTGCGCGAGTTTGGTTCCTTCGATTCGTTTAAGGTGCACGCCAAGCGCTCCAATACCGACTATGAGCTTACCTCGATCGATATCAATCGTCAGGTGGGCGAGGTGCTGTGTGAGGCCTTCCCCGATAAAAAGGTTCAAATGCACGACCCTGATGCAATGGTGCACGTACTGGTGGTCCAGGGTAGCGTTTACGTGTACGCACGCTCCGAGCGCGGTGTGGGCGGTCTGCCGGTGGGTTCTGCCGGCAAGGTCGTGACGCTGCTGTCCTCGGGTATCGATTCTCCGGTGGCGACCTGGATGCTCGCGCGCCGCGGCGCGGTTTGCGTGCCGGTACATTTCTCCGGTCGTCCGCAGACGCCTGATACGAGTGAGTATTTGGTGCAGGACATCATCCGTGCGCTTGAGCCGGGTGTCCAGATCGGCCGCCTGTACGTGGTGCCGTTTGGCGACTGCCAGCGTGAGATTTCGGTCACCTGTCCCAGCAACCTGCGCGTGATCATGTATCGCCGCATTATGTATTCGGTTGCTGAGCGCATTGCACACATCGAGGGTGCCAAGGCCATCGTTACGGGCGAATCGCTTGGACAGGTTGCCTCCCAAACGCTTGAGAACATCATGGCCGTCAACGAGGCCGTGAAGATCCCCGTGTTCCGTCCTCTCATCGGTTCGGACAAGCAGGAGATCATCGCGCGCGCCGAGGAGATCGGTACGTTCGATATCTCGACTGAGGCCGCTCCCGACTGCTGCACGCTGTTTATGCCGCGCCGTCCCGAGACGCACGCTAAACTCGATGCCGTGCATGAGGCCTGGGAACTGTTTGATCACGAGGAGATGATTGAGCGCCTGCTCAAGCAGACCGAGTACATCGACTTCTCCAGCAACACGTATAAGGCCCCTAAGACCTTAAAACGCAAACATTCGGAGCTTGCTCCGCGTGAGATTTACCAAGATCACGAGTAAATTTGTGCATAGACCGACGATGCGCCTGTATCGTCGGTCTTTTGCTATCTGGGCATTTTGCGACTAAGTGTTCATTTGTCGACGTGTGCCTGAATAAATGGACAGATTTGTGCAAGGTTTTGGTCGGTTTTTGGTTTGACCGCTAAAACCGGTTTTGGAGCGTGGCTGTTGCAGGGCTCCTTTCCTGACACGATGGTGTTGGGAGGTTTTGCTATGGCGCAGCGCGAACAGCACGAACGAGTCAAAAAGATGGATCGCTGGGCGGGCAAACTGCTCGGTCATAAGGCAGTGGTGATGACGATACTGGTCGTCATTGCGATGGCGAGTGGACTGGCGATGGCGAACCTTGGCGGCGGTGCCGGCGGTGTGTCGTTTGAGCGCACTGATGGTTCGGGTTCGTTGGTGGATCCGGGATCCGGCGATGCCTCGAGCGGAAAGACATCCGAAGGCTCTTCGTCTAAGGCATCTGCCGCGGCAGAGGTTTATGTCGATGTTGATGGCGCCGTTGTGTCGCCCGGTGTATATCGCCTCAAAGACGGGGCGCGGGTGGCTCAGGCGATTGATGCTGCCGGCGGGCTGGCGCCCGAAGCAGACGTTACGGGGCTTAATCGTGCATCTAAAGTCGTCGATGGACAGAAGATTCACGTTCCAACGGTAGGGGAGCAGCAGGCGTCCATTGCGGAAGCCGATGTTGATGGTGGGGCTTCCGCATCGTCGGGCGTGAGTGGCGCTACAGGCCTAGTAAACATCAATACGGCAAGTGCGGCGGAGCTGCAGACGCTTTCGGGCATCGGGCCTTCTATGGCCCAGTCAATTATCGACGAACGGACGCAAAACGGGGCCTTTGCCTCGGTCGATGACCTTATGCGCGTATCGGGGATCGGTGAGAAGAAACTCGCCAAAATTAAAGATTGCATCTGTGTATGAGTGCGACCGAGCGCGAGCATGGGATACCACCGCGCCCATTGATGCCGTGGACGATGGCCTTGTGTGCCGGCATGTGCATGAGCTGCGCCTTGGTGCTCAACGTGGCCGCTGATGCGCTGCTGAGGGAGCAGGCGCCGGCGGTCGGGCCGCTATGGGCCATTCCCGTTGCGTCGGCGGTATTCGTTGTGCTGGCTCAATCTTGTGCGCGGCTTGCCCCTTTGAAGCGGTGGCTGTATGCCGCGTCCGTGGGTCTCGTGGCGGGATCGGTCGTCTCGGCGTGGTGGGCTGTGGGCGCGCTCAGCGCCTCGAAGGCGCTCGACGGTCGAGCGGCAAGCAGTCTCGAGTTTGTCGTGCAGGGTGACCCATCCATAAACGACGTCGTGTATTCCTATACCTGCGAGGCACGCGCGGACGGTAAGAACTTGGCAACAGTTCGCCTATCGTGTGATCGTGAGCTCAAGGTCGGGGCGTGCGTACGTGTTATCGGCCGCGTTTCACGTTTTGAGAACGATGCATATGGACGATCGCGCGTGCTCCGAGGCGAGGTACGCAAGGTTAAAGCCGTTCGGATTGTGTCGGTCGATGAGGGCCCACCGGGGCCGTTGCTTCGACTGCGAAATGGGCTGCTTGCATCCATCGCGCCTGCGACCGATCCGGCGCGTGCGCTCATAGCCGGTGTCGTCTGCGGTCGTTCGGCCGAGCTGCGCGCCCAGCCGGCGGGCGACTGGTTTTCGGTGACGGGAACGGCGCATCTTATCGCCGTCTCGGGCAGCCATTTGGCTATCGTGGGGTTTGTAATCGAGGGTGTATTGCAAAAGACTCGGTGCTCACGTGGCCTTCAGCGGGCGATATTGGCGATAGCGCTTGTGGGTTACGCTGCCTTTACGGGCGCCTCTCCCTCGGCCGTGCGCGCGTGCTGCATGGTGTTCGTGACGCTTGTCGTAAACGGCGCGGGGCGTCGCCGGCACGGCCTTTCGGCACTCTTCGTAACCATGTCCATCTTTGTGCTACTGCGGCCGACGGTGCTGTTCGAGATGGGCTTTCAGCTTTCATGTGCCAGCGTCTTTGCCATTCTGTGCTTTTGCCCCTATGCGACCTACGCTTTGAGTGAGCTGGGTGTGCCATCGGGCGTTGCCAGCATGCTTTCCGTCACGCTGTGCTCGCAGTTGGCGACGCTCCCCATTACCATTCCTGCCTTCGGTACATTCTCGCTCATTGCTCCGTTGGCAAATGCGGTCCTCGGTCCGGTGGTGAGCGTACTGCTCGCTGTGTCGATCGTGCTGGCTCCCTTTTCGCTCGTGGGACCGTTGCGGACTTGGGCGCTCGTTGTGCCCATGATTGCCGCCCGTTGCGCGCTGTTCTTCGAGCAGCTGTTTGCCGCCATGCCGGGTGCATCCGTGAGCGTGCCGCCCGATAGCATGTGGATTTACCTAGTGCCGTGTTTGCTGGCGGTTCTGCTGGTCTGGTGGCCGCGTCCCCGTGTACGTCCTATGGCGGTGGGGCTTGCATGCCTGGTGCTCTTGGCTGCGATTCCGTACGTCTATTGGGATCGATTTGCTCCGCCTTCGGTGACGGTGCTCGATGTGGGCCAGGCCGATGCGATTCTTATCCGCCAGGGCGGCACAGTAGCGCTCGTCGACTGTGGGCTCGACGAGCGTGTGGTGGCGGCGTTGGTTCGCAATAACGTGCACCATATCGATGCCGTCTTTGTGACGCATTGGGATGAGGACCACTGGGGTGGTTTGCCTGCCGTGCTCGAACAGTTTTCGGTCGGAACGATTGCCGTGGCGGCGGATGCGCTGGAGGATGCCCCTGCCGAGGTATTGAACCGACCTGGCGTGGGGTATCGGCAGGTGCGCCGTGGGGATACGGTTGACATCGGCTCATTTTGCGCCCGCGTGATGTGGCCATTCGAGTCCGTGGATGGCGAGGGAAATGAGGACTCGCTTGTCCTGCTGCTTTCTTATGTTCAGGAAGGCAAGGACCTGCGCATACTCCTCACCGGCGATGCCGAGCTCGACCAAGAACGGGAATTCGTGCAGGAAGTGGGGGATATCGATGTCCTTAAACTTGGGCATCACGGCTCCAAGGTTTCAGTCGATGGCGAGTTGCTGGACGTCCTGAAGCCCGAGCTTTCCCTCGCGAGCGCGGGCGAGGGGAATCGATACGGCCATCCGTCCGATGTCTGCATCGATGCCGTTAAGGAAGCGGGCGGCGTGTTCACGTGCACCATCGAACACGGCGACATTACCGTCACGCCGACTGTGAATGGCTTTGCGATGCGATGCCAGAGACCGTGACGACGTCGTTGGCGTGTGGTGGGCCCCTGGGCTAGAATGGCACGGAACGAATGCGAAGGCCTGCGGGAGGGGAGCGCAATGTCCGAAACCGGTTTGCTGCCGGCATATCTGATCGTCGGTACCGACGGAGTTAAGCGCGACCACGCCGTCTCGCGTATGAAAGCGCGTCTGGAAAAGTCGGGTATGGTCGAGTTCAACCTCGACGAGCGCGACATGACCAAGGACCCCGATGTCGAGTCTATTATCGGATCGCTTAACACCTTTCCCATGGGCAGCGAGTTTCGCTTGGTAATCCTTGATGGCTGCTCAAAGCTCGCTAAGGCGGTCTCGGAGCCGCTCGTCGAGTATCTGGCGAGTCCCAGTCCCACAACGGTCTGCCTCATCATCGCCGACTCGCTTGCCAAGAACACGCGCCTGTATAAGGCGATCGCCAAGATCGACAAGAAGGCTATCGTCGATTGCTCGGGTACCAAGCGCTGGGAACTGCCGCGCCGTGTTCAGCAGATGGCGACGCAGCGCGGTAAGTCGATTTCGACGGCGGCCGCCGAGGAGCTCGTCTCGCGTTCGGGCGAAAACACGCGCATGCTCGATAACGACTTGGCTAAGCTTGCCCAGATGGTCGAGGCGCCCCAGATTGAACTTGCCGATGTTGAGCGCTGGATTGTACGTACGGCCGAGGTCCAACCCTGGGACTTCCTCAACGCCGTCTCGGCTCGCGATATGCGGCGTTCGCTCGAGCTCTTTAAGCTCCTGCCCTCCAAGAGCTACGTGTGGACTTACACATTGCTGTGCGGTCGCATCCGT
>CALFDL010000186.1 GCA_937950415.1 uncultured Collinsella sp.
CTCTTTATGTACATGGCCGGTCCGCAGTTTTTGCAGGCCATAACCGGTGCCGACCAGCCGGTGCGCATCGCGCCGTTCGTGCTGGGCTTCTTGGGCGTAGGCCTGTATCACGCGGCCTACATCTCGGAGGTTATCCGCACTGGTATCGAGGCGGTTCCGCGCGGTCAGATGGAGGCGGCTCAGAGCCAGGGCTTCACCCGTGCGCAGGCCTACTGGTACATCGTGCTGCCCCAGACGTTCAAGATCATCCTGCCGCCGCTGTGCAACCAGGCGCTCAACTTGGTCAAGAACACGTCGGTGCTGGCGCTCGTGGCCGGCGGTGACCTTATGTATCGCTCCGACAACTTCGTAAGCCTGTATGGCTACCTGCAGGGATACATCGTTTGCTGCCTTATGTATTTCATCATCTGCTTTCCGCTCGCCATGCTGGTGCAGTGGCTCGAGCGCCGCTCCAAGGAGCGCCCGCGCGGCGTGAGCCTGGCCGAGCTGGGGCTCGACAACGTAGAGGAGGCCTAGCGCATGGAAATCTTCAACGCGACCAACCTGCTCTACATCTGGGGCGGCTTTGTTAAGACGATCGAGATCTCGGCGCTGTCGATCTTTTTCTCGCTCATCTTTGGCACGGTGCTGGCGCTCGTCAAGAGCTATGCGCCCCGCCCGTTCCGTATTTTGGTGAGCGCCTATATCGAGCTGTTCCGTTGCACGCCAAACTTGCTGTGGATCCTGTTTATCTACTTTACGGTGCAGGGTTTGGACATTGTGATTTCGACCATCGCCTTTACGCTGTTTACCAGCGCTGTTATGGCCGAGATTGTGCGCGGCGGCCTCAACTCGATTCCGCGCGGCCAGTTTGAGGCGGCGCAGAGCCAGGGCTTTGGCTTCTTTGCCACCATGCGCTACATCATTCTGCCGCAGACGTTTAAGACGATCATTCCGGCGCTGTTTAGCCAGTGCACGACCGTCATCAAGGACAGCTCGTATCTTTCGGGCATTAACGTGGCCGAGCTCATGTACACGGCTAACGTCGTGATGGCCCACGCGATCGACCTGTCGCAGGTGCTTATGCTCTACGGCCTGGTGTTTGCGATGTACTTTGTGCTCAACTTTGGTATCTCGCTGCTGGTGAGGGCATATCAGAGGCGAATGGTGGCAGCGTAGCCCTGCTTCCCCAAGCACGGCACCTTGCCCCTCAATCGTCGCTTGCGTACATTTAGTACGCGGCGCTCCTCTTTCGGG
>CALFDL010000187.1 GCA_937950415.1 uncultured Collinsella sp.
CCACGAACTTGCCGCCCGTCACCTCAATGCAGGGCTTAATCTTGAGCAGATGGGCGCCAAGGAATGCCACGTTGGACAGACGACCGCCTGCCTTAAGGAAGGCTAGGTCGGTAGGAACAAAGCCCAGCAGCACACGGTCCATGACGGAGTTCGTGAAGGCGAAGATCTCGTCGACGGTGGCATCGGGGTGAGCCTCGATGTATTTGGCAGTCTCGACGACAACGAGCGACTGGCCCACCGAGACAAAGCGCGTGTCCATGGAGTAGACGTAGTCGCGCCCCTTGGCGGCGATCTTCGATGATTGATGCGAGCAGGTCGTGGCCTCGGAATACGCGAGATGCAGAATAGTCGCATCGGGCTGCTCAGCGTGAATGCGGTCGTACACGTGAGCAAAATCCGCAGGCGCGCAGCCACTGGTCTTGGGCATCACGCCAAACTCGTTGCAGCGCGAATAAATCTCGAGCGGATCGATCGAGCCGTCCTCGACGGTCTCGTCACCAATCGTGACATGCATAGGCACGCGCACGATGCCGTAGCGCTCGCAGAGCTCTGGCGTCACATCCGAACCAGATTCAACCACGATTATGTACTTGCCCATTATTATCACGACCCATCTCGACGTTGGCTTTTGAATATGTGACGCACGTCCGCCGTCCTGCTGCAGAACGGCCTCCAAGCGCCAAAGAGACGCCGCCCCTTGCACACAACAAAGGACAGCGTCTCCCTGGAAAACTCCGTGCTTATCTGAGATTCTACACGGTTTATTAAGGAGTGTTACTTATTCCGCAAACGGTAGCTATACGCGATAAACGGTAGCCACCAAGAAAGCCCATGTATCCAAAACGCCACGGTCTTTCATAATGCAGCTAGCGAGCCAGACGGTAAAGCTCCATCGAGACGTCACCCTCAGCGCGCAGCTGCATCACCGGTGTTGCGGACGAATAGGTGCGACTCGTAAGCGCAACCTCGCCGTCGTTGACAAATACCTCGATCATCGTGGTATCCGAAAGGACTCGCAAGTCGCAAAGCTCGTCGAGCTCAACCGACCTCTCGTCGCGCCCATGGCTCTCATCGCCCATATCGAGCGTGAGCATTCCATTGGCATAGCGCACGACAACGCCCTCACGAACTTCCAGCTCGACAGATTTCGCCCCCTGGCACGACACGACGGCATCAAACAGCCTGCCGGGGCAGTCGACGGTCTCGCCGGCGGCCACCGAAACACACTCCTTGCGCAGTTGCTCGATCTCGCGCGCGGGCCACTGACAGAGCTTACCGTCGCGCATATTCAGCACCCTCGGCACGGTAAGCGCGCACTGCCATCCGCGTTCCACCGTCGGGTTTTGAGCCGTTGCATCGGGACAGCCCGCCCAACCGATCATAATCCGTCGGCCATCGGCATCTGCAAATGATTGAGGGGCATAGAAGTCAAAACCTGCATCGACCATCTGGGGCTTGCCCGATTCGACAATGGCAAAGCAAGGCTTTTCCCAATCGGCCTTGATGCGGAACCACACGCACTGGTGCGGGTTTCGGTAATGCCAACCATCGGCGGGCACGCCCTGTGGGCAGCAAACGAGGATTAACTCGCCATCGAGCTCAAACAGATCCGGGCACTCCCACATAAAACCGAACTTCTCGCCGAGTTCAATACGCGTCGCATATTGCCAGCCCTCTAGATCGAGCGAAGTATAGACAAGCACACAGCCACGGTCGTCTTTCGTACGAGCGCCCAGAACCATGTAGTAGATACCGTCGTGTTCAAGGATTTTGGGGTCGCGTACGTGCGTACCGATATCGTCGGGGTAATCGACCGGCCCAACAGCCGTGCGCTTCTCGCCCAATTCGTCGGGATTCTCGGCAACCATATGAATTTGGTTTTGCTCACGGCCCGTCAACACGTAGTCGTAATCATCGCGGTCAAAATGCTTGACGTTGCCGGTATAGAAGTAGTGAATCTTGCCGTCGTGTACAAAGGCAGAACCAGAATACGCTCCGCTCGAATCCAAATCAGAATCGGGGAACAGCACAGGGCCGCGATTCTCGTACGTCACAAAATCCTTTGTTGTCAGATGATTCCAAAGCACTGGACCGCCATGCGCAGCATCGAACGGATCGTATTGATGATAGATGTGATACGTATCACCAATCTGAACCAAACCGTTGGGGTCGTTGAGCCAGCCAAGCTCAGGCTCCACATGGAACAAAAGCCTATCGGGGTCGGACGCGATGCGAGCCGCCGTCTCATCCTGTCCAGCTCGCCACTGCTCATAGTCCGCGCGTGTCACCTTATTTTTTTGATTAAACATCGCCGTTGACTTTCTCGTCTATAGGGAAGGACGCTCGACTCACACGAGCCGAACGCCCTTCCTCAAATGGACTTATCCGCACATTACGCTGAACGGCTCAACTAGAAGCTGACGTCGAAGCCAGCGCCCGCGCCCTCCTCATCGGTGGTCGGAACGCCCTTTGCCTTGTTGTAGGCAAAGATCAGGATGATTGGAACGAGGAAGGCGATCAGATTGCCAGCCACATACCACACGAGGGTCTCGGGCGTGACGATGAGCAGGCCAAGTACGCCGGTCAGACCCTGACCGATAGCGCGCACCTCAAAGAGCTTCACGAAGGCACCGCCGCAGCCCGCACCGATGCAGGCGCAGATGAACGGGATGATCGAGTAGCGCATGTTTGCAGCAAAGATTGCGGGCTCGGAGATACCGACCAGCGTCGGGATAAAGGAAGACATGCAGATATTGCGCTCTTTGGAGTGCTTCTTGTGAATGAGATACATGCCGATGGCGCCACCGCCCTGGGCGATGATGGAAACCGACCAGATGGCCTGGATGTAATTGAAGCCGGTCGTGGCGACGAGGTTGGCCTCGATACCCTGAATGAACTGGTGCGTACCGGTAACGACGAGCGGCTGCAGGAACGCGGCAAAGACGAAGGCACCAAAGACGCCCATCCTGTTGTACAGGACGTCGATCACGCCAGCGAGAACATCGCCGATCAGGTTGCCGAGCGGGCCAAACACGGTGAACAGGGCGACGTTGGCAAGAATCAGGGTGACGGTCGGGACAAAGACGAACGAGACGACCTCGGGGATGTACTTCTGGGCAATCTTCTCGACCTTGGCCATGAACCAGGCGGTCAGGATTGCGGGGAACACGCCGCCCTGGAAAGCAACCATGGGAATGGAGAGCGGGCCGAAGTTCCAGTACTCAGCACCCGTCGGGTCCATAACGAACGCGTTGCGGTTCATAAGGCTCGGATGAACCATGACGATACCGACGAGGATGCCCAGGATCGGGTTACCGCCAAAACGCTTGACCGCGCTGTACATAACCAGGACAGGCAGGTAGTCGAACGTGGTGGCGATAATGGCAAAGAAGCTTGCGAGGTTCTTGAGGAACTCGCTGTGGTCGGCAAGGCTGCCCTCCATGCCAAAGAGGCCGTTGGCAACGATCAGCGACTTAAGGCCGATGATGATAGCAGCGCCGACGAAAGCGGGAATGATGGGGATAAAGATGTCCGAGAATACCTTGAGGACCGAGAAGAACTTGCCCTTCTTGTCCGCCTCGGCGCCCTTGACCTCGGAAGCGCTGATCTCCTTAACGCCCGTCAGAGCCATAAACTCATCGTAAACCTTGTTGACGGTACCGGTACCGAAGATGATCATGAGCTGGCCGCTGTTGTACAGCACGCCCTTGACGCCATCGATGTTCTCGAGCTCGGCCTTGTTGTACTTGCTCGTATCCTTGAGCACCAGACGCAGACGCGTAACGCAATGCGTGGCGCCCTCGATGTTCTCCAGACCGCCGACGTTATCGACGACTTGCTGAGACACTATTTTGTAGTCCATGTTCCTCTCCATTCCCTTACGAAATCATAAGACGTTTTGATGCCATTACAGAGACGCGATCGTTGCATTTGCACACTTGAGCGTACCGTCGGTGACCGTCAGCGCCACACCCTGGCCCTGCTTATTGCAGAAGCGAGCGTTAAGCGCAACATCATCGACAAAGATGGTCGCGATATCGTCGTCAACGACCAGGCGCACATGATGAGTGCCCTCGCCCTTAAAGAACAACGGACGCTCGAGGCCCATGTTGTTGACCTGGAACCACGGATACTGGGGGGCCGCCGTAAACTCGAGCTTGCCCTCACGCAGGTTGGCGCGGAACTCATAGGCAAGACCGGACTCGGCGTCCTCGGCAAGCTTCACCGAGAAGCCGGCAGCGTCACCGGCGAGCTCGATGTCGGCGTCGAGCATATAGGTAGAACCGGCATCCGCGGCGAGCACCTGCTCGACCTTGCCCGACTCGCAGGAAAGCTCAAAGGCCTCGACTGCCTTAGCCTCGCCAAAGGCGCCAAGCATGCTGTCGGGGAGTTTGGTGCCAAGCGTTCCGTCGGCACGCTGAACGATCTCGAGGGGCATAAAGGTGCCACCCCACAGGTAAGAGCTGGGGTCGCCGCCCTCGTCACGCGTAGGAACCCAACCAAAGAGAACGCGGCGCTCGCCATCAAATGCGGTACGTGCGGCATAGTACGCGCGGCCATCGAAGGAATCGTCCGCAGGAGTGATCCAGGGACCGTTGATAGAGCGAGACATGCGGTAACGGGTCTTGTTGCCATCACTGTACTCAGAGAAGACCAGATACCACCAGTCGCCCATCTTAAAGAGATCAGGCATCTCAAACATGGTGTACAGGCCCGGATTCCACCAGTCGCCCTGGAACTCCCAGGTATCCAGGTCCTTGGAGGTGAACTTGACCAGACGACCGGTCATCAGACGCTTGTCCTCGCCCACACGCGTGCCGAGGATGAGCATGTACTCTTCGTTCTCCTCATCCCAAAGCACAAAGGGATCGCGCCAGTTGCGGTCATCGTAACCCTCCTGGGGCGGAAGCAGCGTCTCGGCGATGTTCTTCTCCCACTTGACGGCGTCGTCACTCGTTGCGTGAAGAAGAACCTGCTTCATCAAGCGTGCGCGGACCTTATCGCGATTGCAACCAGTGTAGAGCGCATGGTACTTGTCGCCCACCTTAAACACCGTGCCGGCATAAACGTACTGGTCGACCTCCTCGTCGCCGCCACGCTCAAGGCTCTCGCCAAAGTCCTTGTAGTTGACGAAATCCTTGGTCGTCGCGAGTGCCCAGCCAAACGGCTCTCCGAAAGGTTCGGGGTTACGCGTGTCACGCTGATGATAGAGATAGAACGTGCCGTCCTCGCCGTACGGCATGATGTCGCCTACCCAAATTCCCTCAGGCTGGTAATACACCTTGTGCATCCGAGACTTCCTTTCCCACAAGATACTAACTCGGTACAACTGCAAGATATGTCAATCGTTTTCATATGTCAAACGTTTTCACACTAATACGTCTTTTCGCAGTTCCAGTCGTCGGCAAACGATTGACATATGCCGGCGAACGGTAATCAGAAGCATTTGAGGAATTCTTTTAGCACGGAATGAACTACGCGGTTTTGCCCTCAATAAGTTCAACGGGGAGTTTTATATTCGATTCGGGCTTATCGCCGTTAATCAGAGCGATGATGGATTGCGCCGCGAGCTCTCCGATGCGATCGATATCTTGGCGTACGGTTGTTAGATCAGGCATAAACGTCATGGTGCGGCGGGCACCATCCGCGCCCACGACCTTAATATCGTCCGGAGCACTCAAGCCGCGCTGCTTCATCATGTTGAGGCAGATGGCCGCCATCGTGTCGTCTCCCGCAAAGATGCCGTCAATATCGGGGTTCTCATCGAGGATCTTCGCAACGACCGCACTCTTTTCGTCGTCGGACTTAACGAACTCGACCTCACGGACAAGCGCGGGCAAACCGGCCTGCTCCACAACATCGTGGTAGGCATCGGTACGCTTATTGGCAGGCATACGCATGCGGCTATTGTTGCACAGGCACAAGATGCGCGAACACCCGTCATCGATCAGGCGACGCGTGGCAAGTTCGCCGATGCCATAGCTGTCGCTCGCAATCTGAACAGAGGTCTCGCCAAGGTCGCAGTCGATACCAACCAGACTCAAGCCCATCTCGGCATACGCCTCGGCACCGATATTAAGCGAGTTGACGATGACGCCATCAACCATATTGCGCCGAAGCATATCGATATAAGAACGCTCAAGATCAGGTCGATTGGCGCTATTGCACAGCAACATCTTAAAACCGTTTTCGGCCAGGGTACGCTCAACGGCTTGGACCGCTTGGGCATGAAACGGGCTGCTGACATAGGGGACTATCATACCTATTAGATTCAGGCGACCGTTGAGCATGGCACGGGCGATATCGTTGGGCGTATAGTTGATGCGCTTCATCGCGGCATGGACCTTATCGCGGGTCTCTTGGCTAATATAGCCGCGATTATTAAGCACGCGAGATACCGTAGTAGGCGAAACCCCCGCCACCGCTGCAACTTCCTTGATGCCAGGCTTAGCCATATCCTTAGAACGAGCACCCTCGCGAGCCATAGCACCCTCCCCCATCAACATGTCATACGTTTACATACGAACAAAGCATACCCCAACAACAGCGGGAAGACGGTAACAGCACAAGTAAGTAAACGACTCATCCAAATAATTAGGAGAGTTCCGCCTAAAGGGTGGCTACACAGGACCCCGCCGGGGCTGTTTGGGCTACCTCCCAAAATATTCCGCAGGACGCAAGAAGCCCTCGCCGCACGAAGTGCGCAGCGAGGGCTTCTTGCATGTCCGAGGACGTGCCTATAAGTAAACTGATGGCGGGCCCGGACGACTACAGGGCTATCGATTACCCCGTGTTCTGCAATCCTGCCGAGACGCCGGTCACAGTCGAAAGAATCAGGCTCATGTACTCGGCCTTCTTCTCCTCGGCCATCTCGTCCTGGTTCATACGCACCTCGCGAAGGGCGCGAACCTGGGCGATGGACAGAGCGTCGACGTAGGGGTTACGCACGCGAACGGCGCAGCCGAGCACGCGGCGGCGCTGCAGCGGCCATTCATCACCGACGATGGCAAGGACCCACTTACGCGTGAGCTGCATCTCGGTAAAGACCTTCTCGGACAGATCCTGGCGATCGCCCAGGTGCAGATACATCTTGGCGATGCGTTGGTCGGTCTTGGCGATCGACATCTCGATGTTGTCGATGAACGTGCGGAAGAACGGCCACTCCTGGTAGGCAGCCTTGAGCTGGTCAAGGTCGCCCAACTGCTCGCAGGCGGTGCCCAGGCCGTACCAAGCGGCCAGGTTAATGCGTGCCTGGCTCCAGCTGAAGATCCACGGAATGGTACGCAGGTCGTCGAGCGACTTGGCACCCAGGCCGCGCTTGGCGGGACGCGAGCCGATCGGCAGCAGACCGACCTCGGTCAGCGGCGTCACGGTCGAGAACCACGGTGTAAAGTCCTCGGTGTTCAGCAGGTCCAGATAGCGCTCGTGGCTTGCGGTGTTGAGCTTCTCGGCCATATCCCAGAACTTCTGCGTGGTCTCGGTGTTGGTCTTCTCGACACTCGGGGCCGACTGCAAAAGCGTTGCGGCGGCAACGGACTCAACATGACGCTGAGCCAGCGTGCGGTTGCCGTAACGGGCAAAGATGACCTCGCCCTGCTCGGTGAGCTTAAAGAAGCAGTTGACCGAACCCTTGGGCTGCGCCAGCACGGCCTTGTTGGCCGGACCGCCGCCACGGCCCACGGCACCGCCGCGACCGTGCATGAGCACCAGGTCGATATCGTTCTTCTCTGCCCACTTGGCAATGCGCTCCTGCGCGGAGTGCAGCGCGAGCATAGCCGTGGTAGGACCGGCATCCTTGGAGGAGTCGGAATAGCCCAGCATGACCTCCATGCGGCGGTTGGTCTGGGCAAGGCGCTTCTGCACCACGGGCAGCGTGAGCATCTGGTCGAGTACGTCGACGCAGCCCTCGAGGTCCTCGAGCTGCTCGAACAGCGGAATCACGTCGAGCTCGGGGACATCCTCCTCGTGTGCAAAGGACAGGTGGGCAAGCTCAAAGACGTCGGCCACATGCTGGGCGCTCTTGGTGAACGAGATGATGTAGCGGTGCGCCATCTTCTTGCCGTAGCGCTTTTGGATGGAGCCGATAGCGCGGAAGGTGTCGATGACCTCGCGCGTCATGGGCTGCAAATCACCATGGATACCGTTCTCGTGAATATCCTTGAGGGCGCGGGCGTGCACCACGGAGTGCTGACGGAACTCCATCTCGACCATATGGAAGCCGAAGGACTCGACCTGCCAGATGATGGTCTGGACCGGGCCGTAGGCGGCACGGACGGCACCGCAGGCAGCAAGCGAACGCTGGACGACGCGCAGGTCATCCAGGAACTCGTCGGCGCTGTGGTACATGGTGTCGGTGATGCGACGGACGGTGGCGTTCAGACGGTCGGCCATGACGAGCATGACGGCGCGATGCGGCTCGTGCTCGGAGATCAGCTCGGCGCGTGCGGTGTACTGGGTGCTCATCTCGACCTGATGGTTCCACAGGTTGATGAGCTCGGCAGACGGCTTGCTGTAGGTGGCCTCGAGCGTGAGGTTGCGGCCGATGCGGCGGCACTTGTCCTCGAGCTTGAGCACCATGTGGGTAAAGTACTTGGCGGCGACCTCACGGCTCACCTTGGCGGTGACGTTGGGGTTACCGTCGCGGTCGGAACCGATCCAGCTGCCGGGATGGAAGAACGCCGGGCACAGCGGCGGCACGGTACCCGCCTTGTCGCCCAGCACCCAGTCGTCAAAACGACGATAGATAACGGGGATGACGTCGAACAGCGTGTTATCGAAGATGTCGATGATGGTATCGGCTTCCTCGACCGGCGTGGGCTTCTTGAGCGCGATGGGGCTCGTACGCACCAGGGCGTCGATTTCCTGCAGCATATGGCGCTCGTTCTCCACTAGGTCGGAGCCGCCCAGGCGCGGACGCTCCTCCAGCAGGTTGGAAATACGGCGAATCTTGCCCTCGACGGCCTTACGACGGGCCTCAGTGGGATGTGCGGTAAAGACAGGGTGGAACTCGAGCTTGCCGAGCAGCTCATTGGCACCCTCGACGCCCATCTCGTTTACCAACTGGTGATAGGCGACGGTGAGTTCGTTGGCGGGATCGACCTCGGTATCGGTCGATGCGCCGGCCTCGCGCTCGCGCAGCTGCGCCACGCGGTAGTTCTCCTCCGACAGGTTTGCCAGATGGAAGAAGCTCGTAAAGGCGCGGACGATAACCTGCTGCTTATCGAGCGGCAGACTGTCGATCAGATCAACGACCTCGCGAAACGCCACGGCGGTGGGCTCGTCGGCAGTGGGCACGCCCTGCTCGTCGACGGACTCGTCGGCAGCACGGGTGCCGGGGTTTCCGGCGTTGGCCACAATCTCGGCTGTCAAAATCTTGTCGAACAGGTCCGCGATCTCGGGATCATACTCGCTAAGCACACGGCGCTCCAGGCGCAAGAACAGCGCCAGATTGTCGCGCAGCTCCTCGGGGATCTCGATCTCAGCGAGACGCTCCTTGGATTCGGCATTCGAGCCGATTCGGTTAACGAGGCGGTTGACCACGGCAGCGACGCGCGCCGCGGCTTCGGGTACAGACTGGTTGCTTAGGTTCTCAGCCACGTTTCCTCCCATTCCTCCTTCTATGCACGTAACATGCGGTATTCATTATAGGCGCTTGCGAAATACTTTCGACACTGATTGCGCTTTACCACACAAAAGTATTTTCTGCATTGCAAGGGTTTTTGCTCTAAATGGTCGTATTTCTCGGTGGACGGCATACACAAACGGGGGCATTCCGCATAAATGCGAAACACCCCCGTAACAATCGCTCGCAATGGACGAGACACTCAAGCGGACCCGCAGCTCAAAATGATGCGCTACAGGCGCTCGCGAACCGCCTCGACGACGTTGGCCAGATCGGCAAGGACCTCTTCATGGCTCTCCATGTCGCGCACCTTGACCTTGCCGGCGGCAAGCTCGTCGCCACCCAGGACCAAAATGAGCTTGGCGCCAACCTTGTCGGCCTGCTTAAACTGAGCTTTGAGCGAACGACCCTGGTAGTCGGCCTCGGTCACGATGCCAGCGGCACGAAGCTCCTGCGTGATGGCAAAGACGTTCTGGCGCAGCTCCTTGCCGGCGTTGGCGACGTAGACGCACGGGGCCTCCTCGGCACCCAAGTCGTTACCAAAGGCCTGCAGGGCCAGCAGGGCGCGCTCAAAACCGACAGCGAAGCCGACGCCCGCCGTGGGCTTGCCACCCTCGAGCTCGACCAGACCGTCATAGCGACCGCCGCCACCAATGGAGCCGACACCGGCGCCGGGAGCCTCGACCTCAAAGACGGTACGGGTGTAGTAGTCCAGACCACGCACCAGTGTGGGATCCTCGACATACTCGATACCGGCGGCATCCAGATAGCGCTTGACCTGCTCGTAGTGCTCGCGGCACTCGTCGCACAGGTTGTCGCCCATCAGCGGCGCGTCGGCCATGATCTCGCGGCAGTGGTCGTTCTTGCAGTCGAAGGCACGCAGCGGGTTGAGCTCGGCGCGCTCGCGGCACTCGTCGCACATCTCGTCTGCGTGATCGAGGATGAACTGCTTAACCTGCTCGCGGTATGCCGGACGGCACTGGGCGTCACCCATCGAGTTGATGAGCAGACGAAGCTTGGAAAGATCGAAGCCCAGGCGCTTGTAGAACTCCATGAGCATGATGATGCACTCGGCGTCTGCCGCCGGATCGGGAGCGCCGAGCCACTCGATACCCACCTGGTGGAACTGACGCAGGCGGCCCTTCTGGGGACGCTCGCCGCGGAACATGGCCTCGGCGTAGTAAGCCTTAAACGGCGTGGAGCCCTGGGGCACCAGGTTGTTCTCCACGACTGCGCGCACCACACCGGCCGTGCCCTCGGGACGAAGCGCCAGGCGCTGCTTGGGCTTGAGTTTTGTGTCGGTGCCCTCGGTAAAGACGCGCTCCAGGTTGGCGCCGCTAAAGACGCGGAACATCTCCTTGCGCACGACGTCGGTCGACTGGCCGATGCCGTGGACAAAGACGTCCACCTGCTCGATCGCGGGCGTCTCGATGGGTTTAAAACCAAACGGCTCGAACACGCCGGCAGCGATCTGCTGCATCTTTTGCCAAGCGCGCATCTCGGCGCCGATAAGGTCGCGGGTTCCCTCCGCCTTCTGTGCCTGCATGGGCAAACACCTTTCTTTTGTATCGCGTCATAGGTAACGGTCATTATACGGCACAAACACAAACCGCGGCGGCGCGTCTGACCGAACGAGGGTATGGGGACTCGTTCGGCCAGACACGCCGCCGCGGTAGCCACGGACGAAGCGGACAAGCGGCAATGCGCTTTGGCCTATCTACTCCCCCGCCACGCTCGCGCGCAGCTTGGCAGCGATGGGTTCGGACGCCAACAGGAACACGAGCATAACCACGGAGCACACCAGGCACACGATCCAGGTGCTCGCAAAGGAGCCCGTAGCGTCGAACAGCACACCCGAGACGATAGCGCCCACGGTGCCACCGACCATCTCGGGCGAGGTAATGGTGCCCGTGACCTTACCCAGGTCGGCCATGCCAAACTGCTTAGACGCAGCGATCGTGGGCGTAATGGTGCCCATGCACGTTCCGATACCAAAGCTAATGGCAGCCACGATGGGGCCGAGGTCGGTTGCGGGGAAGCACAGGGCGACGCAGGCGACGATGCACGCAACGGACCCCAACACATTGCCGAAACGCAGGCCAAATCGATCATAGATGGCGCCAAGGGAGATCTTGGCGATAACGACGGTAACCATGTAGGCCGAAAGCACGGTGCCTGCCCACATGGGGTCGTGGCCGCCCGTGACGATCTTGGTGCCGTTGACGGTGACGCTCGTCATATTCGTAACCTGGTTGGGCAGGATGGCGCCATTGACAAGGCCCATAAAGAGGAATGCCGCGACGAGCAGCCAGAATGCCGGGCTCTTCTTAATGCGCGACCAACCGACGCTGACCTCGGGGGCCGTATGCTCGTCCTTATCGCCCGCGGTGGAAACAGACGGATCGCCCGGGTTCTCGCCGAGCGGCTTCAGGCCAATCTCGGAAGGTTTGGTGCGGAAGGAATACGCCGTGATGGGCAGCGCCGCCACAATGCAGACGGCGGCAAGCACCAAGAAGGCGGAACGCCAACCCACGCTCACGATCAGCGAGCTTACGATCGGCGAGAGAATGGCACCGCCAAAGCCCGAGCCCGAAAGCGCAATGGAGATAGCAAGACCGCGCTTGGCCGTAAACCAGTTGGCAGTGACGAGGCTAATGAGCAGGCGGGTCGAGGCCACGGCGAAGCAGCCCGAGACGGCAAAGAGCACGTAGACCTGCCAAAGCTCGCCCACAAAGCTCATGCCGACAAGCACGGCAGAGGTGGCGATAACGGTGAGGGAGCCCAGGACGCGGCCGCTCACCTTATCGGCAACATGGCCGATCACAAGCGAACCCACAACGCTCACCACGGTGGAGATGGCATTGGAGATGTTGTACTGCGCAAGGGAAATGCCCAGGTCGCTGACGATCAACGGCTGGAACAGGCTCATGCAGTTGACGAAAATCGTGTAGCACGTGGCCATGATCACGAAGCCAGAGGCCACCACGAGCCAGCCGGGGAAGAACTTACGCTG
>CALFDL010000188.1 GCA_937950415.1 uncultured Collinsella sp.
GCTCGCGTATCGAATGCCCCCGCAAAGGTGAGCGCGGCGACCTCGCCCAGCGAAAAACCCGCACAGGCGGCAGGTACCACGCCGCGCTCACGCAGGGCGGCAGCCGCTGCCAGGTCGTGAACGAACACGCACGGTTGCGTGTTCTCGGTCTGCGAGAGCTCCTCCTTGGAGGCACTTCGGCACTGCTCGCTGGTCCCCGGGCGCACCTCGTCGGCAATGGCGAACACCTCGGCGGCCGCCGGCGATGTCTCGATCAAGTCGACGCCCATCGCGGGGTGTTGGGCACCCTGGCCGGCAAACAAAAACGCTACGCCACCCATGCGCACGCACCCTTCAGGACGTGCTCGGCGCCATCGACCAGGTCGTCAACGATTTCACGTGCGCTTTGGCGCTCGTTGACCATGCCGGCGATCTGTCCACACAAATACGAACCCTCTTCGTAATTTCCGTCCTTTGCGGCTTTACGAAGCGCGCCCGTGCCCATGGCCCCGAGCTCCTCGGGGCTTGCGCCCGCCGCCTCGTTCTTGGCATACGCGTTGGTGAAGGGGCTCTTGAGGGCGCGAACCGGATGCCCCGTCGAGCGACCGGTCGCACGCGTCGACGTATCGCCTGCCTTGAGCACCAGCTCTTTGTACTGTTCGGATACGGTGCACTCGTTTGCGACCAGAAAGCGTGTTCCCACCTGGACGCCGGCAGCGCCGAGCATAAAGGCGGCCGCCACACCACGGCCATCGGCGATGCCGCCGGCAGCCACGACGGGAATGTCGACTGCATCGACGACCTGCGGCACCAGTGCCATCGTCGAGGTCTCGCCAATATGGCCGCCTGATTCGGTGCCCTCGGCAACCACGGCAGTGGCTCCGCGACGCGCCACGAGACGCGCCAGCGCCACAGATGCAACAACCGGGATGACCTTGATGCCCGCCTCGTTCCACGCCTTCATGTACTTGGTGGGATTTCCGGCGCCTGTCACGACGACCGGCACTCGCTCGTCAATCACGACCTGCGCGACCTCGTCGGCAAACGGGCTCATGAGCATGACGTTGACGCCAAAGGGCTTATCCGTCCTGGCGCGCAGCTCGTGAATCTGGTCGCGCAGCCAGTTGGCGTCGGCGTTCATGGCCGCGATAATCCCCAAGCCGCCCGCCTCGGACACAGCGGACGCCAGCGAGGCGTCGGCAATCCAGGCCATACCGCCCTGGAACACGGGCTTTTCGATGCCGAGTAGATCGCAGAGAGGAGACTTGAGCATCACTACTTCTCCAATGCCGCCTCGACCGTATCGGCGAACTCGCCGACCGTCTTAGGGTTCTCCTCGGTATCGAGTTGGATGCCAAACTCGTCCTCGACGGCGACGAGGATCTCGACGGTGCCCAGACTGTCGAGACCAATCTCCTCGAGCGTGGACTCGGGCTTCATCTCGACGTCGTCAAGACCGGCGGTCTCGCGGATAACGTCGCAAACGCGCTCGAAGGTCTTCTGATCTGCCATGGTAGTTCTCCTTTGGTTGTGCCCTAGGGCGTTTTTATTTCCTATGTGCGACTACTTCCAACGAAGCAGATAGCCACCTATATCCAGACCGGCGCCAAATCCAACCAAGGCGATGGTGTCGCCTGTGTGAAGTGCACCGGCGTTTGCCAGCCGGTCGAGGGCAAGCGGAATGCATGCGCTCGAAATGTTGCCGGTCTCGCGCAACGTGCGAACCACGCGCTCGTCCGGCACGCCCAGGCGCTTGACCGCCTGGCTCAGGATTCGTTCGTTAGCCTGATGGAATACAAAATGATCGATGTCTTCGACCAAAATGCCCGCATCGATCGCAAGCTTATGGACCGTGTCGCAGATGGCGTTGACGCCGAACTTGAACACGCGGCGGCCATTCATGGACAGCACGCTCTCGCTATCTGCGGAGGCCTTAAACGGCGAGGTGCCGACCAGACCGGGAACACGCAACGTCTCGACGTCGGGCGCCGTCGAAAGCTCAACGGCAAGGGGGCTGTCTCCCCCAGACTCAATCACCGCGGCGCCCGCCCCATCGCCAAAGAGCACGCAGGTGGCGCGGTCGGTCCAGTCGAGCGCGCGCGTCATCTGCTCGGCAGCAACGATAAGCACGCGCTTGGCACGACCCCGGGCGATATAGCCCTCGGCAACATCGAGCGCAAATACGAAGCCGGCACAGGCCGCCGAGACATCGAAGGCAGGGCACGTCGCGCCTAGTCGCCCAGCGACGGCACATGCCTCAGCGGGAACAAGATGGTCACCCGTCGTCGTCGAGCAGACGATCAGATCCAGCTGGCTCGCGTCGATTCCGGACACCTGGAGTGCCCGCTCGCTCGCCGCTACGGCAAGGTCATCAAGTGACTCGGTGGTGCAGACGTGGCGGCTCTTGATACCCGTGCGGGTAAAAATCCACTCACCCGAGGTGTCCAGGAACTCGGACAGTTCGTCGTTGGAAACGCTGCGCTCGGGAAGTGCCGAACCCGTTCCCAGTATCGTGAAACCCATCACTAACCTCCTTTGAGTTGTTGACGTGTTTACATCGACCAAGAGAGGATAGCGCATTTCAGTCGTTGTTGACGTGTTAACATTAAATTGCCCAAATGCGACAAAGGCTTCACATTGTGTCTGCCTCTCGACACCATTGCGTTATTCACTTATTCATTAAGGAGGTAGCAGCCGTTATGGATGCCAAATTAACGATAGTCGACGTAACCGGATCGACTAACGATGACCTGCTCGAAGCAGGAAAACAGGGAGCGCCACACGGCACGGGACTTGCCGCCCGGGCTCAGACGGCAGGACGCGGTCGACGCGGCCACAAGTGGGATTCAACCGCCGGCAACCTGTTGCTCTCGATTGTCCTACGTCCACGTGTTGATCCCACCAAGTACTCTGGTCTTGCCGCCGTCAGCGGCTTAGCGGTGCTCGAGGCGCTCGAAAAGCAAGGTCTTGCTAACGAGATCGGCCTCAAATGGCCCAACGACCT
>CALFDL010000189.1 GCA_937950415.1 uncultured Collinsella sp.
ATAGAACGTTTATATCTTTTACGCAAGTTTTAGGAATGTGTTTCGCAATTACCTAGAAGGTACAATCTGTTAATTGTCCAGATTGTACCTTCTTTTATGTTTCTGCATAGCATTATGGTATCCTAGTACCATGGTTACATGAGTACAAAGGGGATTGAGATGCCGAGCGGACTGGAACTGTATCCACATAATGAAAAGGCGTATCGCAAACTTCTGGATATGTTGTCTGGGACCAGGCGTGCCTGCATCATTCATCCTACCGGGACAGGCAAGGCGTTTATAGCGTACCGTTATGCCTTCGATCATCCGAATGAGCGAATTCTCTGGATGTCGCCCTCGACCTATATCGAACAGGAGCAGGAAGCTTCCATCAGGCGTGAACTGCCGAATTATGAATTCAAAAACATCGAGCGCATGACGTATCAGACTGCCATGCATCGAGCGCAAAAGGGAAACCTTGATATCCATGCCGATACGGTTATTTTCGATGAGTTCCATCATACGGGGGCACCGCAGTGGTCCCGTGGTGTTGAAGGGGTCATCGAATGCAATCCCGACGCCAATTTGATCGGATTGAGCGCGACTTCGATTCGATACAGCGATAGCGGCCGAGATATGTCCGATGAACTTTTTGATGGGCATATCGCCTCATATATGTCGTTGACGGATTGCTGGATTTTAGGCATCCTGCCTGTCCCGACATATGTGACTGCCGGGTACAGCATCAACGGCTACATTGAAGATCTCGGCGAGCGCATCGCAAAGGAAGAGAGTGCGGGTAGGCGGGCGGAGTTGCTGGCTGATTTTAACGAGTTGAGAGATTGCGCGAGCAGGGCAGCGAACCTTCCGGCCATTTTTCAAAAGTACTTTGAGGGAATAGAGAAAGTGATTGTTTTTTGCCCGAATGTCTTCGAGCTGAATGAAATCGAGAAGATGTGCCCGCGGTGGTTTTCCCGAGTAAACGGTAACGTTCATACCTATGTTGTCCATAGCTCGAATCCCTTCGGAACGAGTGAATACGATGGGTTCAAAGAGGACGATGATGAGACCGCAATCAAGCTTTTGCTTTGCGTCAACCAGCTTAACGAGGGGGTTCACATCAAGGGCGTGGATGCCGTCATTATGGTACGTCGTACCTCGTCGCCGACGATTTTCTATCAGCAGCTTGGGCGTGCATTGACCGCCGCAGGCAACTTCGAACCGTTGGTTATTGATCTGGTCGATAATTTCGAGATGATCGGAATTGAGCAGATTGTAAGCATGATGTCGGAAAGCTACGCCCGACTATCTGGAGAAAATGATCCGGAAGAACTCATTCCGCCTTCCGCTTTCAAGGTCATCGATCATGAGAAGGACGCAAGGAATCTGGCTAAAAACCTTGAACGGCGATTGGCGCTAAGATCTGAGAAACTGACAATCGATGAAAAGATAGCGCTGTGGAAGGGGCTTTAACAGATGACTGACGGGAGAAAGGACCAGCTCAAACGGAAAAAGACTCTGGAGTACGAGCTTCGCCGTCTTTATCGCGCGGGCGAGCTGACCGACCAGCAGATTGCCGAGTTGAAGGAAGCCGAGTTTCCATTCGATGCCCCTGTTCGCAGAACGGCAAAATCGGTTGTCCGGATTGACGATGGTAAGAGATGGCCGAGCTGCAGTGCAGCGGAAAAAGAGCTTGGGATCACCCAGGGCTGGATGTCGGATGTGTGCAATATGGCGCTGCGGGGCAAATGGGTCGCAATCAAAAATCAGTTCTATTGTTTTGAGTCGATGTATTCGCCGGATATGGATCTGACAGAGATTCGAGGACTCGCCGGGTGGATCGTCAATTTGGAAACGGGGGAGATGTTCCCGACTACGACCGAGGCGGCGAAGGCTGCCGGCACAAGCAGATCGGTAGTCCTAGACCATGTGAAAAACAAGGTCAAGCCTCAGAATAAGAGGTTTTCGTATGTGAGGGATTGGGACGGGAAAGTAGGAAGACTTGTAGATTTGAATGTGCAGATGATTTGTCTTGAGACGGACACCATCTATCACAGCTATGACGAAATCTGTGCCGCAATATGGTCCGATGGATACGGGGAAACGCGAAAAGAGATCGTTCAGAAGGTCGGAGATGCCATACGGCATGGATGCCCTGCCTTTGATATGCATTGGGCAAATCGTGAGAACTTTGAAGAGAGAAAAGAAGCCTACATGGAGGAGAAAAGGCTGTGCGCTCGTCCGGTTATCGAGTTGACAACGATGCGCGAGTACGCAGATGTGCACGACGCGCTGAAATTCGGCTCACGTTACGTCGACTGGAAGAAGATCGTTGCAATCTGTGATGCGAAGGGCGAGCCGACCAGCGAGGCGACACGCTGGAGGGGTGAACGGTGGTTTTGGAAAGACGATTGGAATAAAAATATCAAACTGAAGTCCGGCGAGCGCATTAAGGACATGCAGCCGGTGATCTGCTATGAGCGGGGAAGGTGCGATTATTCGGTTCTTGAGCTAACGAGGTGGTACGGGTTCGACCATAAGTCTTTACTGAATTCAGGCAAGAAGGGAATCGTTTTTGACGGTCTGACTTGGAGGCTTTTGCGATACGACGTGGATTTCGAGAAAAGGCTGAAGGAAACGCCTTTAATCTGTCGAGAGACCGGGAAGACGTTCGATACATTATCCGATTTGCTGGATTTGCTGGAGAGAGAGCATGAATGTTGCGCATATGATCGTCCATGTCACATGTACGATCTTCAGCGGGCGATCGAGGGCGGTCGGGAGTACAAGGGTTTTCACTTTGAATACATGGTTCCACCTTCCGTTTCAGGAGAACGTTAATTGTGTTTAGTCTCAACATTAAGCCTCAATATATACCTGCTCGATATTTCTCTTTCTGTGTCCTATTGACGGTCTTGCTGGTGACTTTGAGCATTCGCTCCCTACAAGGAGAGTTGTTCATAACCGATGCGCAGTATATGGTTGCCGCCGGCCGTTGGATTATAGCCAACGGTCATCTGCCGACAACCGATCCGTTATCGATCCATTCGGAATTGACCTATATCTGCCAGCAATATCCTATCTGCATATTAGTTGCAGTTCTCTACGACACTTTTGGAGAGATGTCGGTTCGGCTGTTTTTTGCGCTGTTGGACATGGTGGCGGTTCTCTTCATTTGGTACCAAACTTTTCCAAAAGCTGGAAACCGCATTCTTCACTGTGCTGTTTCATGCGTATTCGGAGCGGTAATCGTTTATAGCCTTCGGTCGACACCGCGTGCGCTCGATATCCTGTGCCTGGCTGTTTCCTGGGAGTTGATGGAGAAATACATTAAAAGCCGCGATATTAGATTTCTGTTTGGTTTTCCATTCCTAGGGATTTGTATAGCCAATCTGCACGGTGCGCTTTGGCCCTGTGCGATCATGTTGCCGCTTGCCGCTTTATTAGATAGTAAGCTGGATCCGAATGCGCGGGCCGCATTGGCTGTGACGATCTTACTTACGATCGCTTCCGCAATGCTGAATCCATACGGATTAGACGTGCTGTCGCTTCCGTTTAAGACAATAGGCACGTCAGATATCGCCACGGTTGCCGTGCCGGAACTGAAACCGATGTTCTCCATCGTTCCGGTTGAAGCAGTGATACTCATTGTCATCTCGGTCGTGCCGGTGATCTTCCATGCCAAGTGCTTGGGATTTAAAAAAACGGTATTTTCGTTCGAAACGATGATGATCTCAGGACTGCTCTTTCTATCCCTGATGACATGGCGAAACGAACTTTTGCTGCTTGGCATATTGATGATCGTCTACAGCACGTGGTGCTGGAAGCTTGAGCCAAAGTGCAAGGTGAGCTCGAAGATGTTAAGCAGGATAGTCTTATTTTCAATTTCTGTGGTTGCACTTGAGTTTGGAGCGGTTCTGTTTTATAGCACGCTGTCTGCGACCGATCAAAAGTCCATCTCGATTGAAAGAGCGTTTCAGGCAATGAGAGAGGATGGCGCCGTATCGGGAACGGCAGTCTTGACGGACATTGACCCCGGATGCCGAGCGGAGCTAAACGGGTTCAAGCCGTATCTTGATACCAGAATTGAGGTGTTCAATGGGCAGAACGGGCAGAAGAATGTACTTGCCGAGGCAGGAAAGGCGCTTTCTTCTGGAAGCCTATCGGCCATTTGCGATGACTATGGAATGGATTACGCTGTACTGAATTACGGCATCAATGATGTCGGTATTCAAGATTTGGAGGAATCGGGATTCAAGCCGGTCTATAGCGACAATCTGACTGTCTGTTTGAAAAGAAGCACTGTCTAGGAAATCTATCAGCGACCACGGGGAGCGGATCAATAGGTGCCGTAGGGCACCGCATGAAAAGCGCATCGCCATACGTCCTGCAAGTCGACTCGCAGGACGACTTGATAGCGCTTCGTAGATTACATGATGCAATATGTTAGTATTATGGTATAATATAAAAAGGGAGAATTCCCTAAATATCGAATTGAAAAGAAGAGGCAGGACTTTATGAATTCAGATAGACAATACGAGCGCACTATGGAATTGTGGCGTAGTTACAGTATCGCTACGTCGCTTGAGTTGGCAGCGCACCTGGAAAATTTTGCAATATTATTCTCTTACAACTCAGGGAAAATCGAGAATAGAGAAATCACTTACCATGATACGCACGAGATTTTTAAGAATGGCCGTGTATGCGCTTACACAGGAGACCTGCGGACGCTTTACGAGATTAAGAATCTGAAAGACGCAAGTGAGCTGATGTACCGGTGGTTCGATGAGCGTAAACCTATCACGCTCGATTCCATTCGGGAGATGCAGTTTGAACTGACGAAAGGCACTTACAACGAGCGGCGTTGGGAACTTGGGGAAAGACCGGGGGAATTCAAGAAAAACGATTTATGGGGAGTCGGCATGCACGATGTTGCCGCTCCTGTAGATGAGCTCGAGGATGACCTTCAGCAGGACCTTGATGAGGTTTCCGAGTTTGGAGATGAAAATCCTCTGGTGGCAGCTGCGTTTTGGCACGCAAGGTTTGAGGGTGTTCATGCTTTTGCAGATGGGAACGGCAGGACTGGCAGAGCGATGATGAATTACTATCTGCTGTTGCACAACCATCCGCCGATCGTAATCTTTGATGAAGACCGGAAAGACTATTATGCGGCGCTGGACGGTTTCGACATGACGGGTGACCTGAAACCGCTGATCGTTTTTTTACGTCGGGAGACATGTAAGACATGGGAGAGTGCAGTACAGAGAGAAGATCGGTCCCATCAGATGTCGCTCGAAAAGAAGAGAGATACTGTGAGTAGAAGAGTCAGTCTAGATGAGATAAATAATAACTTTAATGCTCGGTAGGCGCAGTAAATTGAGAAGAAAGGCGGATAGGCAATTCCGCTATCGGTGGAAAATTAAATAGCAGAATGACGACGCATTACGCCAACTGAAAATAGGTGGAAGGAGTATAAACAGCTCTTTCTGCCTATTTTTCTTTAAAAAATTCGTCATTTCCACGCGTAATACTGATGTGTTGTGGTATCTTAGTATCAGTCAATAACCAAGAGGAGAAAGGACCTCGAGCATGTCTATCAACCGCGTCAACATTTCCGGTCATCTTACGCGCGATCCGGAGCTTCGCATGACTCCGAAGGGGACGCAGGTTCTCTCTTTCGGTATTGCTGTCAACGATCGCCGACTCAATCGCGAGACCAACCAGTGGGAGGACTATCCGAACTTCGTCGAGTGCACCATGTTCGGCACGCGTGCCGAGGCTGTGGGCCGTATCGTTCGAAAGGGCATGAAGGTCAGCATTGACGGCAAGCTTCGCTTCAATCAGTGGGAGACGAAGGACGGCCAGAAGCGTTCTCGCCTTACCGTTGTCGTAGATACAATCGACTTCATGAGCCAGGGGAACCAGTCTCAGAATGCTTCCGCTAACAGGCCGGCGACTCCGGCTCAGCAGACGCCTGTTGTTCCGGATGTCCCTGCGGTGATGGACGTCTATGATGAGGATATCCCGTTCTAATCCTTTGCATTGCGCGTAAATAACGCGTAATAGATAAAGGAGAGAGGGTGGCGAAAGGAAAAACTTGCAACCGACGCAAGAACAAAAAGGAAAGCGCCGCCACCCTCTCATCACATCGATTATACCAACTTCAAGTTAATTAGACAGGTTTATTGCTGAATGATTGGGCAATAGGATTGTTTCCTTGATTATCAACTTTATCCGAACACCTCCCACATTCATCCGCACATGTGCGGATGAATGTGGGAACCCGATACCTTGAGGGCCGGATCGGCCGGCCCCGGGAGATCGGAGGACGCCATGTCCGGAAAGGGCGGGAAGGGCGCCGCGAGGGCGGTCCCGAGGACCCACGGCAGGCTCACCGGGTACGAGCGGGACACGGTCCAGAGGATGCTGAAGCGCAGGGTTCGCTCGGCCACTTCCTCGAGAGGTTCAAGGGCGTATCGACCCGCAGGCTCCACAGCTGCCTGATGTGGTTCAGATGGCTGCGCGAGGCCGCACGCGTCGGGGACAGGACGTCGCTCATGCGCGAGCAGCTCGACGACGGGCGCTACGAAAAGATCCGGAAGAAGATGATGGAGCCGGAGTACGAGTTCCATCTGGAGCCGGACGTGCAAACGGCGGGTTAACATAGCCTTTCACCAAAAAGGGCGAGCGGCCGCGCCCTGCGACCACCCGCCCTCAATCAAAGCCCTTCTCGGCCGCCGTAGCTACCGGTTCCGGCGCCGCAGGATAACGCCTGCGGCGATCAGCACCACCGCGCCGCCCGCGATGCCACCCAGGGCCATCGGCGACAAGCTGGTATCGCCCGTATACGGCAGACCCGGCTTCTCCTCCTTCGGCACCGGTGACTTGCTCGGCGGATTGGTGGGCGGCTCCGTCGGCGGGGTGGTCGGCGGCGTGTACGTGTTCTTGAACACCGGCGCCACGGCGCCGTCATAGGTTACCGTCGCCACCAGATGGCCCGCACCGTCGTCCGTCACCGTCACCGTTACCCGGTGCTCGGCCGCGTCGTACGTCACGTTCTTCTGACCGTCGTCCACCTCGGAGATGCTGTAGGCGTACGTTCCGGGCTTGTCGTACGAGATCGCCTCGAAGCCCACCGTGCCGTCCGCCGCGTTCTTTGCGGTCTGCAGCACCTTGCCGTCGGCATCCTTCAGCTGGAAGGAGAACTGCCCTTCCTTCAGGTCCTCGCCGCTCAGCACCTTGGAGGCCCCCAGCTTCACCTCAGTCGCGGCCGGCGCGTAACTGTTGCTGAACGCCACCGCATCCGCAGCCTTGCCGCCCTTGCTGTAGGCAACCTGCGCCTCCAGCGCGTGCGTCTCCGCATTCTCCGTCACCGTCACCGTCGCGGTAAAGACCGTCGTGTCGTAGGTGACGCCGTTCGCCGTCGCCCCTGCCCGCTCGGACACGGTGTAGACGTACGTCCCCACCTTGTCCAGCTGCAGCGGCGCGAAGCCGAACGTGCCGTCGACGCCGTTCTGCACCGTCTGGACCACGTTGCCGGCGGCGTCCTTCAGGTCGAAGGAAAACTCGCCCTCGGCCAGGTCGCGGCCGGTCAGGGCCTTCGTTCCGGTAATCGTCGCCGTCGTTGCCGTCGGCGTGTAGGTGTTGGTGAAGGTCAGATCCGCGGCCGTCTTGTTCGCCGTCGCGGTCAGCTGGCCGCTGCCGTCGTCGGTCACGCTCACCGTCACATCCAACACCGCATCGCTGTAAGTGATGGTGCCATCTTGGCCCGCAACCTCCTTCACCTGGTACGTATGCGAACCAGTCGCAGTGTACGAGATGGCCTTGAAGGTAAACGCGATACCCGCGTTCGTGGTCCGGTCAATCTCCTGCCCGGTGGCCGCGTCAATCAGCGCGAACGTGAACTCGCCATCGGCGGGCGTCCGCATGGTGGCCGAATCGGTATTCTCAAGCACCTTGATGCCGGAGATCTGGTAGGAGGTCGCGCCCGGCTGGTAGCTGTTCGCAAACGTCATGGTGTTGGGGGTGACGCCGTTCTCGGTGCCCTTGCTCGGCTTCGCCGTGGAGCTCTCTACCGCCAGCTTGCCGTCGTTGTTGTCCTTCACCACGTAGGTCAGGGTGTACGTCTTGCCGGTGTAGGTCACGCCCGGCACGCCCGGCGCGTCCCCCGTCGGCTGCACCTCGCGGACCGTGTAGGTAAAGGTGCCCGCATGGTCGAAGGTCAGCTTGTCGAAGGCAACCTTGCCGTGCGCATCGTTCTTCTGGGTCTGGATCACCGAGCCGTCAGACCCCACCAGCTCGAAGGC
>CALFDL010000190.1 GCA_937950415.1 uncultured Collinsella sp.
TCAACGAACACTATGCCAAGAATCGAGAAAACGATACCGCCCACCAGCGCGAGCGTCATGGCCGTATGGACCGAACGACTCAGTCGCTCATCATCGTGCTGGCCAAAATACTGACCGGTAATGACCGCGCAGCCGGCGCCGACGCCGACGCAAAAGCCAATGCAGAGCTCGGTGAGCACCATCGTGGCCTGAATGCCACCCAGCGCGAGCTTGCCGCCAAACTGGCCGACGATATAGGTACCAATAAGCGTGTAGGCCTGCTGAAAAAACGAACTGAAAAAGATGGGAACGCACAGTGAAAGCAGCTGCTGCCAAATAACACCCTGCGTTACATCAATAGCCGTAGATTTCTTAGCCACACGCCCTCCCCACCAGCGTACGTTAAACAACAAAACGGCAATTTAAGACCAAAGCCAATACCAGCTTAGCACCGACCGGCGCGACCGAAACACCCCGAATCAGAGCTCGGTGTGAAATATCCGTCTAGTGATACAAACCCGGCTGGTAGTGATACTCATTGCTCACGTGCGGGCACAGCTGCCAAAAGGCGACGGCGCTCGCCGCGGCCACGTTGAGCGAATCGACCCCGTGCGCCATCGGAATGCGCACGGCCCGGTCACAGCCCGCGATGGTCTTGGCGCCCAGACCGGCACCCTCGGTTCCCATAAAGATTGCCAGGCGGTCAATCTCCTGCAGCACGGGATCGTCCAGCGACACCGAATCATCCGTCAGCGCCATCGCGGCACACGAAAAACCAGCATGATGCAGCGCCGCCAGCCCATCATGCGGCCACACGCGCGCCTCACTGCCAATACGCGTCCACGGCACCTGAAACACGGTGCCCATGCTCACACGAGCCGAGCGACGATACAGCGGATCGCAGCACGTAGGGCTCACCAGAATGCCGTCGACGTTGAGAGCGGCAGCCGAGCGGAAAATCGCGCCCACGTTTGTGTGGTCGACAATACCCTCGAGCACGCATACGCGCACCGGGCGCTCCCCCGCCGCCTCGACGACGCCGCCCAAGAACTCATCGACCGGAATCTGACGCGGGCGACGAAACGCCGCGAGCGCACCGCGCGTCACGTTAAAGCCCGTCAACTGCTCCATAAGCTCCATGGAGGCCACGAACACAGGAACCGGACCCGCGCCCTCGCGCACAACCAGGCGCTCAAACAGCGGCATCATCTGATCGAGCCAGCGCTCACCCAAAAGAAAGCTCACCGGCTGGTATCCGGCGCGAACCGCGCGCTCGATGACCTTGGCACTCTCGGCGATAAAGATGCCCTTTTGCGGCTCCAGCACGCAGCGCAGCTCGCGCTCGGTCAGTCGCACGTAGGCATCGAGCCGCTCGTCCTCGAGCGAATCAATTCGCAGAACCTCAACGGCATCAGTCATAGCAGCCAGCCCGCACCCTTCTTTACAGCACATCTATACCAAACGAGGCGACGCTAAGCGCCGCCCCTCAATCATTCCAACCCGATAATACCGTGGGCAAATAGGAGATTTACGCCTCAACGCGACGATACGTCACGAACTCATAATCGACACCCTCGTCGCCCTCGCCCGAGGCAATCGTGGCGACACCGCGACGCCGCGCAATCTCCCACGCGGGATCGGCGTCCAAGTCGGGAAAGTACGTGTCCACGGGATGGACGCA
>CALFDL010000191.1 GCA_937950415.1 uncultured Collinsella sp.
CCAGCAGCGCGACGCCCATGCCCACGCTTTCAACATGAGCGCTCAACGAACCCAACACCAAGAGAACCGCGCAAACCATTCCGGTGACAACGGGGTTGCGGCTAATCGCTGCTGTCAACGCAGCGACGACGGAAATCACGCCGTATGCCATGACCAGCAACGGAATACTGCACAACACCGCCTCCCCCACCATGGACGTTGTCGAAGCTCCCGCCCGAATGAGAGCGACGGGATACTCCGATCCACCCGCACCGTTCTTAATCACGGACACAACGACAGCGGGAACCATCGACACCAAAAGCAGCACCAAGCCAAGCAGGAGAGCCAGCGCAACAGCCGTCAGAAAACGCACATGCGCTGTTGCGGAGATCTGGAGAACCAGAAGGGAACGACACTGCAGGTGGGTGCACGCGAGCGATGTGACAACCACGGGCAACAGCAAAATAAGGAGGGAAGCGCTGCCTGGAGATACGAAAGGAGGATTAATGGGGGCATCTTCGTACTTAACTCGTAAACCTTGGGGTCCGGCAAGCTCGCGATCGACTCGAGCAGAAGGGCGCGCGCCTCCGCACGAGAAGGAGTCTCCGGCTCGATTCCGATCGATTGCAGGAGGGTCGCATCTGCCGCGCCCAGCTCGCCTCGAGCGCGCTCGTACGTCGCAAGGCTTCGAAACCCCTCCGCAGGCGTGGGCGCGTACACGAAACCCGAAAGAGCATCTCGCATGCCTTCCAGGGCCGCTTTGCCCTCGACGTCCATATTTCGCAGCGTCCTGCTCTAGATACCGATCTATTGAACGGAGCTCCCCATCCCTATACCGAACAGCGGAAACGTCACTAGCGTCAGGAAACACCTCGACCAGAGCCGGGGCCAGCATCGCCGTCGACATTGCAATCGCGCATACGGCGAGGGCAGGAGAATGCAGGAGCAGCTTCCCCATCGTTCTTACGTATGCAACGGCGGAGGCACAAGCGCTCGAACGAGTTGCCGTTCTCGATGCAGTGAAGGAACCTCTCTCAAGACAAATCGGGGATATCGGGCACGCGCAGCCGCTCTTTCCAGCAACGCAAAGCAGGCTAATTGCCAGCACCTCGATCCCGATTGCGCATACGAGGGCAATCGCGCCACGCTCGAAGCAAAGTCCAGGCAGATTCACTATCTGCGTTGTCGGGTACGGGCTATAGGCGCCGACGGTCAACTCAGTGTTCGCATACGTAAGGGGATTCAACAGGGCGAACTCACGTAAAGCGATGGATCTTCCGTAATACCCGGGAACCATCGTCACCCCCATCAGGGCACATACGAACACGATTCCAAGCGTAGGGTTATTGGCAATCTTCACGGCAAGGTGAACGACAAGCGAGATGAACGCTGCCACCAAGAATTGCAAGATGGCCGTCTGCGCGAACACCAGCCAAGCCGGTTTGATAACCGGAGTCGCATATTGAATGTAGCCTATCGGATAGAACGGCGAGCCCGGGCCATTCTTCACAAGCGCGGCGATTATCCCTGGAAGATTGATGGCGAGGACGGCAAGCATTGCAAAAACACTCGCCTATACGCTCGATGCAACAAGTCTACCCAGCTCGCCCATCGGTGCCTGGATGATGAGCTTTTCACGTTTGTTAAGACGCGCGGCAAGGAACGAGACGGCAACGGCCGTTGCGACCCATAGCAAGTACTCCTTCGATCCGTCATAATAGGTGTACTCTCCATCCGATATCTGCAGAAACGGAAGTAGGGGAGAGAGCGGTGCCAAGATAAGACGTCCCGCGGCAAGAGGGTACAGAAGCGCGGGCATGCTTGATGAAGAGGTATAGACACCGTCCTCCCCCGCATTCACAAGCGCATCCGCATAGGATGCTGACAATTCCTGCTCAACACGGGTTATTCCCGACTCGAGGTATTCGACCCGTCCGTCGATGCCAGCCGCGCTCCTGAAGACGGGCAGAGCACAAAGAACCATCAACGCAACAACGACAACACAGAGCGACCTGGAGGAGAGAAGCGACCTAAAGATCGCCTTCGAGATTTTGAGCATATTCATCGCCAACCTTAACCTCATCCAGTCGGAACAGAGGGGCCGAACAAAATGCTCGGCCCTTATTGCTTGCCGGCAAAGTCAATTTAACATAAACTGTTAAAAAGTAACCTGAGTTTTTTAAATTCTTCGGAGGTTATTATGAGTTCCGACAATCGCACTCCCCGGCTTCATTCCTTCCGTATCGCATGTGCGATAGCCTCTGCGACCCTTTGCGCCACCGCCATCGCACAAGTGGCGTTCTCCTTAAAGCCAGCAATCGAAGTGCTCGACAACCCTGTAATTGCAGACTCCCCCGCGTATCCAGCCCTTGCGATCTCGACATTGGTCCCTGCCGTCATCGGTATCGCTACGACCATCCTCAGCGCCGTTCTCGTGTGGACGATCAAGAGCGGAGACCCCTTCAAGAAAGGGTCTGCGACATGCTTGAAGGTGCTCGGCATTCTCTTCGTTGTTCAAGCTGCCACCAGCCTCTACGCCGGCTCACTCAAAACCTCCGTTTCGATGTTTGGCGGCGAGGGGGCCGTCGGCGCCCAAGAGATCGCTTCATCATTCGATTGGACCTCTCTGGTTCTCGGCATCGTCCTGTTCATGCTTTCCCAGCTCTTCTTGTACGCCCGAGAGCTGTACCTCGACTCCGACGAGATTGCGTAAGGAAACGCCATGCCCGTAATTGTTCGCCTCGACAAGATCATGGCCGAGCGAAAGATTTCCTCGAACGAACTTGCCGAAAGGATTGGAACCACGCCCGTGAACCTGTCCCGTATTAAAAAAGGGCATATTCGCGGCATTCGCTTCAACACACTCGAGCAGCTATGCCTCGCCCTTCGTTGCCAACCCGGAGACCTTCTCGAAGTCATGAGCGAAGAGGATGCCCGAAAGGAGTTCGGACTCGATTGGTCCGCCGAGGATTAGAGGGCGGTCGTACTCGCCCTGCACACGGGGATGCGAATCGGCGAGGCCTGCGGCCTTCGGTGGTGCGATGTGGATTTCGAGACGGGCCTGATCTCGATCAGACACTCGGTGGCGTACGCGAAGGGAATGGGTTCGTTCATCAAGGACACCAAGACCCATGACGCCAGGGGTATCCCCATCGACCCGGTCGGCCTACTCCCCTTCCTGAAGGAGACCCACGAGATCGACTGCGGAAAGCTGCGCTTGCGCGGCCTTACCGGGGCGGTCGAGATCGGGGACTGCTACATCCTGTCGGAGCCGGGCGCGACCTTCGCGACGACAAGCTATATCCGCAGGGCGTTCAAGACGTTCTCGGAGACCAACGGCCTCATGGGCACCAACGACGAGCTGATCACGTTCCACGGCCTTCGCCACACGTTCGCAACGCAGTGGATCCGCCAAGGCGGCGATATCAAGGCGTTCCAATCGATCCTCGGCCACAAGGACGCCATGGCGACGCTCAACGTCTACGCCGACATCGAGCCCATCTCCAAAATCCATAACATGCTGCGCGCCACGCCGTGCCTTTGGCGCGGGCACCTCGGGCCGAGG
>CALFDL010000192.1 GCA_937950415.1 uncultured Collinsella sp.
GCAATTTCCAATCTAACGGGTGTTGCACTTTCATTTAGACAACGGGCGGTGGGTGGCCTGCGCCCGAACCTGATAAACTTGCCGCATGGCAGCAGTGACAGTCGTAATTACCAGCTACAACCAGGGTCCGTTGATTCGCGAAGCAGTCGAGTCGGCATTGTCCCAGACAGTTCGCCCGGAACGCATCATCATCGTGGATGATGGTTCCGATGAGCAAACATCTGTTGATGTATTGAGCGCAATTCTCGATGATTGCCGGCATGGAGCGTTGGATACGGGCGGTGTCGCCGTCGATTTCATCGACCAGGTGAATGCAGGTCCCTCCGCCGCGCGCAACCGCGGCATCGCCGCTGCCGGGACGCCGTTCGTGGTGGTGCTGGATGGCGATGACCGTTTGATGCCGACCTTCATTGAGCGTACGTTGCCGTTGCTGACTGCTGATGATTCGATGGTTGCGTCCTCTGGTTGGCTGCGTACGTTCGGGGTTCTGGACTCAGTGGTCCAGCCGACCGGTGGCGACGCGGGAGCGTTCGTGTCGCATAACTGTTGCCCGGCAACATGCATGATTCGCCGCTCGGCGTGGGAGCGTTGCGGCGGATATGACGAGTCGATGCGCAGCGGCTTTGAGGATTGGGATCTCTTTTTGTCGATGTTGGAGCGGGGATTGGAACCGAAAGACGACGCCGGGAAGGGCGCGGCCCATATCGGCATCGCCCCCGAGCCCCTGATCGAATACCGCACGGCCCCGGCCTCCTCAAACGTGACCAGCATGACCAAGCGCCTCGATCTCATGCGCTTCCTGATCGCCAAGCATCGCGATCTCTACGCCGCGCACATCGCCGACGCCATCCTCGGCGTCGAAGCCATCTCCATGAGCCGCCTAGCCATGTGGGAATCGTTGATGCGCGGTGACACCACCGCCAGCCAAGCCTTCATGACCCACCCCACCTATGGCGACGGCGGAATGGCCGCCGCCGTTCGGCTACAAAGCTGAGTCTGACTGTTAATACGCTTGATCTATCAACTGTTTGGTGAGATCATTGGCGTGACGTAAGGAGCCGCTGATGTCCTCATACCGTATTGACGAATTATCCGTTGACCAACTCGATCGCATAAGTTTGCCAAAATTCCAACGAGGGTTTGTTTGGACAAAAAAGAAGCAGGAAGATTTCGTGCAGACCCTGCATGATGGATACCCCTTTGGTACTTTACTTGTTTATCCGGAGAACGATAACGATAAAGATGTGAAGCTCCAACTATTGGACGGGCAGCAGCGTCTATCTACTATTAAGAAGTATCGGCAAGATCCATTGCAGTTTTGGAAACCGTTGAACAGGGAATCGTATACAAGCGTCTATCAGTCTGTAAAGAAGATGTTGCCGGAAGGGGATAAGCTCACAGAGCCGATATTTGATAAGCTGGTGAATAGCAATCCCAATAAAGTGGCATATTGGGCTATGGATTCGTTGAGCAGCAAAGAGGATGTAAAAGCTGCTATGCAAAGCATTGACGATCTTAAGCAACAAATCCGCTCATTCGTCAATCTTGAGCACCTTAAAGTGCCGATGATTGTTTATTTGGGTGGATCTGCTCATATTGCTGACGTTTTTGCTAACCTCAATAAAGGTGGTGTCCCTCTGACCAAGTATGAAGTGTTTGGCGCTGCTTGGGTTAATGCCGCCATTCGGCTACGAGGGGCTGAGGAATCTCCGTTGCAAGATCAGCTGTTGCAGTATGTGAAAAATTACTATCTTGATATGCGCAAGCAAGCTGAATTTGATGTAGATGATTTTTCTGAAGATGAACTGACCCAGAATCGCACGGTCACGTTGCCGGAATTTGGTACAGCGTTGGGCCAGTATGTTGTAGATCATTTGTCGGCTCTTGTCCCTGAGACAACCAGTGCCGCTCCAGAGATTGGCTTCGGGCTTCTTGGAGTGGCCATGAACTTGGACAATCGTAAGTTGAGTTCACTCAATAAGTATATTCAGAAAATTAGAGACGAACTGGAAGATATTCTCCAGAAGACCGAACGCATATGCAATAATTTGCAGAGTATGTTTGAGACCTTATTGCGTCGATTTAAATCTACTGGCAATGATTATGAAAACGGCCTATCTTCGACGTTTAAGACGTTATCTTATTTCGCGGCATTGTGGGATTTAGATCCATCTTCGGAAGAATACACAACAGCGCTATCTAATATTAAGGCTGCATATGTGTATGATGCTATCACATCAGCATGGTCATCTCATGGTGATCAGAGGTTAATGGAATACTGTAATTCTTCTCGTGACTATGGCACGCGTATTTCGGAAGAACAATTTGATCAGGCCTTTGATCAGTGGATCGCAGATCAGACTCCAGGAATAAACTTTGGTAAAGATATTAAATGTCTGATAACAATTCATGCGAACTTAAGCTATCTTTCTGCGTCCGTGCCAAACGGAGAGACTTTTGAGTTGGAGCATATCATTGCTCGGAAGCGTATTGACGCGGCGGATTCTTCGAGGCCTCGACATATTTTGGGTAATTCGTTAGGTAATTGCATGTATTTGCCACGAGGTATTAACAATCCGAAGAAGGATAAAACCTTGTATGAGATTAACGACCATAACCGTTATTCTCAACTTATAAAGGAGTCGCAGTATTTTAGTGAGGACGAGATGCAGAAAGCCATGCAGGCTCTGACTGCATCCGATTACGAGTCAGTGAATGGTTTACTGCGTGAGCGTTCGCGACAAGTAGCCCATACATTGGTTCGTGCGCTACTTAAAGATTCTGTTTGATTATAACTGTTTAAAAGTTGTTCCGAGGGATCGGGACTAGATCAAAGGAGCCTCGCCATGATTCTCGTCACTACCACCCCGTCCGTCGACGGATAC
>CALFDL010000193.1 GCA_937950415.1 uncultured Collinsella sp.
ATACTCATGGAAAACCTCCCATTTCCCGATGTCCAAGAAATGGGAGGCAGTTCACCGTCCCCTTTGTGGTGGTTAGGAGTTGTTAGCGGTAGCTTTGCTTGAGGATCTCGACGACGTCGGGCTCGGTTAGCGTCACGGGGTCGTGGCTGAACAGGACGCCGTTGGTCGTCAGAGCGTTATGCGCAATGGCCGGCAGCTCTTCGGACGTAATCCCCCATTCGCTCATGGCAAGGTCGGCCACATGGCAGGCCTCCATCAGGCGCGTGAGCTCAATCACAAAATCGTGCGGATCATCCGCGGCGGCATTGCCCATCAGGCGCGCCATGTCGATATAGCGCTCGGGCGCGGCACCGTGATCGATCATCCACGTGTGATAGGCGCGGGCAATCATAATGAGGCCGGCGCCGTGCGGCAGGTCGTGATGATGCGCGCTCATGCCATGTTCAAGACCATGAGAGCCCGTGGTGCCCGAGGCATCCATGGCATAACCGCCGAGCGTGTTGGCAAACGCAAGGCTCGAGCGCGCTTCCAGGTCATCGCCATTATTGACGCACGCGGGCAGCGCTGCGGCGGCGCGGCGAATGCCCTCGCGGCAGACCATGTCACCCATGGGCGTGTTGGTGTTCGACACATAGCACTCAACGCAATGGAACAGGGCGTCGAATCCCTGATAGGCGGTCAGACGCGCCGGGACGCTCACCATGAGCTCGGGATCAACGATCGAAAGCACCGGAAACAGGCGCGGATCGCCCAGACGAAGCTTCTCGTCATTTTATTCGCAGGACAGAACACCGCCCGCATCGACCTCGGAGCCGGTACCCGCCGTGGTGGTTACGCAAACAAGCGGTAGCGGATCGTTGGGAATGGGCAGGCCAAGCGCGGTGCCCCCATTCACAAAGTCCCAGATGTCACCGGGGCACTCGTTGCCCTCGGCGTCCGTATGCGGGTTGGTCGCCGCCGCGCAGATGCCCTTGCTGCCGTCCATGACCGAACCGCCGCCGAGCGCCAGCACAAAGTCGCATCCATGGGTGCGCGCCATCCAGCCACCTGCATTGACGGTCTCGCGCAGCGGATTGGGCTCAATGCGATTGAACAGCTCGTGCGCCACGCCGGCGCGATCGAGCTCGGCCTCCACGCGCCCCAAGTATCCAAAGCGCTTGACCGAGTTGCCGCCGGTCGTAACGATGAGCGCCTTGGTGCCGGGCAGCTTCTGCGCGCCCAACTCGCCCAACTTGCCCGCGCCAAACAGCACCTTGGTCGGTGCGAAAAACGAATAACCGTTCATACGCGATCTCCTTACTTATATATGTGTCGCGTTGCCGCCATTATAGCGACCCCCCGCGAGCGACCACACCGTCCGCAAAACGTCATCTCAGCAGCAATAACCGACGTTTGCCCAGATAAAACATGCCAAAATGAACCTGTCCCTTTTTGGTAGGTAGAATAACCCATAAGGTAAGTATGTTTCTGAGTTGTTTCGTGTTGACCCATTTGAGCGCGATAGGGTATAACTCTACTCAACCGCTAGGGATTTTATTGAGAAAGGTGTTCTACCATGAGCAAGAACCTCTCCCAGCAGGTCGTTCTCGACCGCCGCGGCTTCGTTGCCGCCACCTTCGCAACCGTCGCCGGCCTTGGTCTTGCCGGCTGCTCTGACACCAGCGCCGAGGCCGACAAGGGCTCCGCCGTTAGCTCCTCCAAGGGCTCCGAGGATACCGAGGTTTCCGCCACGCTCGATGCCAAGGCATTCGACAAGCTCGTCGACAACGGCCCCAAGGCCGATGACGACGCCATCGCCGCCAGCACCTGGGCGACGGCCGTCAAGGACGCCGGCGTCTTTAAGATCGGTGGCGTTCAGACCTCCACGCTCTTCTCCCTCCTCAACGAGAAAGACGGTCAGACCCGCGGCTTCGATGCCGGTATCGCACAGCTCCTGTCCAACTACATTCTGGGCGAGAACAAGGTCGAGATCACCCAGGTGACCTCGGACACGCGCGAGTCCGTCCTTCAGAACGGCCAGGTCGACGCCGTCTTTGCCACCTACACCATCACTGACGAGCGCAAGAAGCTCGTCTCCTTTGCCGGTCCCTATTACTACACGCAGCAGGCTATCCTGGTGCTCGCCGATAACGACGACATCAAGGGCGTCGACGACCTGGCCGATAAGAACGTCGCCGTTCAGTCCGGCTCCAACGGCCCCGCTATCCTGGAGGAGTTCGCCCCCAAGGCCAGCCAGCAGGAGTTCAAGACCGACGAGGAGGCACGTCAGGCACTCCAGCAGGGCCGCGTTGACGCCTACGTCATCGATAACAACATGCAGCAGAGCGCCCTGGTCCGCGAGCCCGGTAAGTACAAGATCGCCGGCAAGCCCTTCGGCAGCAAGGAGCCCTACGGCATCGGCCTGCCGCTCGATTCCGACGGCGTCGCCTTTGTCAACGACTTCCTTAAGAAGATCGAGGACGACGGCACCTGGACCGAGCTGTGGCAGATCTGCATTGGCGACCGTACGGGCGACACCAATGTTCCCGAGCTGCCCGAGATCGGCGCCTAGGCAGCGGGCCTGGTAACGGCCGCAACGAAACCATACGGAAACGCATGTTGCGCTTTATTGCGGTAAACTGTTTCCTCACTGAGTTGTCGGGGCTTCCGTACACACGGGAGCCCCTTTCCTTATCGGCGGGAGGTCCGCATGAGTCTCTCCGAGCTCTGGTCGCTCTATGGCCAGAACTATATCGACGCGCTGCTAGCAACCTGGGGCATGACGCTTGAGTCGTTTGCCATCGCCATGGTGCTGGCCGTTGCCGTCACTGTGATGCGTGTGTCGCCGCTCAAGCCGCTGCGCGTCTTTGGCGACCTGTATGTCCAGGTCTTCCGTAACATCCCCGGCATCGCGCTGCTCATTATCGTCGTCTACGCGCTGCCGCCGCTCAAGGTCGTCCTGCCCTACCGCACCTGCGTTATCGTCGCCACAGTGCTCTTGGGTTCTGCCTTTGGCTCCGAGAACTTTATGAGCGGCATCAACACTGTCGGTGTCGGCCAGGTGGAAGCCGCCCGCTCGCTGGGCATGAGCTTCAGCCGTATCCTCGCCAAGATCGTGATTCCGCAGGCGCTGCGCTCGAGCGTGCTGCCCATGACCAACCTCTTTATCGCCGTCATGCTCACCACCGCGCTCGGCAGTCAGGTACCGCTTAAACCGCAGGAGCTCACCGGCGTGGTGAGCTACATCAACACGCGCTCGCTCGGCGGCGTCGCCGCGTTCTTTATCTCGGCGCTTGGCTACCTGGGCACGGCCTTTGTGGTGAGCCACATTGGCAACTACATCGATAAGAAGGTGAGGATCCTCCGATGAGTAAACATTCCTCCCCTGCACTTACCATGCGCGATGCGCTCTACGAGGCTCCCGGCCCCAAGATGCGCGCCAAGATTCGCGTCGGCACCGCCATCTCACTTGTTGCCGTGGCCGCGCTCATCGCTCTGGTACTGCAGCGCTTTTACGTGACCGGCCAGCTTTCGGTCCATTACTGGTACTTCTTTACGCACCTCACCACCTGGAAGTTCCTGCTTGCCGGTTTTGAGGGCACCGTTAAAGTCGCACTCACCGCCGGCGTCATTGCGCTGGTACTGGGCTTAGCCCTTATGCTCGGCCGCACCAGCGACATTAAGCCGCTGCAGCTGGTCTGCCGCGTGCTCACCGATTTCTTCCGTGGCGTGCCGAGCCTTTTGTTCATCTACTTCTTCTTTTTGGTGCTGCCCCAGTACAAGATCGCACTGCCGTCGTTTTGGATGCTCACGCTTCCCGTCGCGCTCGCTGCGGCCGGCGTACTGGCCGAGATCTTCCGTGCCGGCGTCAACGCCGTGCCGCGCGGTCAGGTCGAGGCCGCCCAGGCACTCGGCCTCTCCAAGGCTAAAATCACCTTTAAAATCGTGTTACCGCAGGCTATTCGATTTATCATTCCGTCGTTGATTTCACAGCTTGTAGTCGTAGTCAAAGACACCACCGTCGCCTACGTGGTGAGCTACCCCGACCTCATGCAAAATGCCCGCGTGCTCATTACCAACTACGACGCCCTCGTGTCGGTCTACCTGGTGATCGCAGTCATCTACATCCTCATCAACGTCGCGATCAACAAGGCCGCTGTCTACGTTTCGCACAAAACCGGCGCGACCATCATCCGCTAACGCTTTACCATTTCGAGTCATAAGGAGCCGAGCACCATGGCACAGAGCACCTCTTCCACCGGCAATCAGCCGCTGATCGAGCTCAGACACGTCGATAAGCACTACGGCGATCTGCACGTCCTCAACGACATCAATCTCTCGGTCGACCGCGGCGAGGTCGTCGTTGTGATCGGCCCCTCGGGCTCGGGCAAGTCGACCATGTGCCGCACCATCAACCGCCTGGAAACCATCGACTCGGGCGAGATCCTCATCGAGGGCGAGCCCCTGCCGCAGGAAGGCAAGGATCTTGCCCGCATGCGCGCCGAGCTGGGCATGGTGTTTCAGCAGTTCAACCTATTCGCACATATGACGGTGCTGCAGAACGTCATGCTGGGACCGGTCGACGTGCTGGGCGTCTCCAAGGACGAGGCCCGCGAGCGCGCCATGGACCTGCTGAGCCGCGTAGGCGTTGCCGAGCAGGCCGATAAGGTGCCCGCACAGCTTTCGGGCGGCCAGCAGCAGCGCGTGGCCATCGCCCGTTCTCTTGCCATGCAGCCCAAGGCCATGCTCTTCGATGAGCCCACGAGTGCCCTTGACCCCGAGATGATCAATGAGGTGCTCGAGGTCATGGTGCGCTTGGCGCAGCAGGGCATGACGATGATCGTCATTACGCACGAGATGAACTTCGCCCGCCGCGTAGCCGACCGCGTCGTGTTTATGGCCGACGGCCAGATCGTGGAAACCGGCACGCCCGATGAGTTCTTCGACCACCCCCAGACCAAGCGCGCCCAGGACTTCCTCAACTCCATCAAGGGCCACTAACCCAATTGCCATATCTGCTCGCCATGACCATCCAAACTCGAAAGCAACACCTATGATCGGAACTCGCACTTCATCGTCATACACCCCGCACGTCGACGTCGATCCCGCCGACCGCCCGCTCATCCTCGTCGCGCCGCGCTGGGAAGAGGCGAAGCCGTTTTTAAGCGAGACGCTCTCCCCCAACGAGGAAATCGCAAGTGTCTTTGTCGATGCCATCCTTGCCGCCGGCGGCCTGCCGCTGCAGATGTCCATCACCGAGGATATTGAGGTCATCCGCCATTACGTCGATATCGCCGACGGTATCGCTATTCCCGGCGGCCCGGATGTCAACCCCAAACGCTGGGGCGATGATCGACCCTACGACCCCACCCTCTGCTGCGAGATCCGCGATAGCTTTGAGTTTAAGCTGGTCGGCGAGGTGCTCCGCGCCAAAAAGCCGCTCTTTACCACTTGCCGTGGCACGCAGTTGCTCAACGTCGCCACTGGCGGCACCCTGTGCATGGACGTGCCGAGCCTGGGCGCTCGCGAGGGCCGCACGCAGTGGCGCCATACCCACGTGCTCAACGACCCCGTGCATCCCGTCGAGGTCGTGCCGGGCTCGCTGCTCGACCGCGCGGTTGGCGGACACAGGCTGATCCAAACCAACTCCGCACACCACTGCTGCGTCGATCGTCTGGGTAAGAGCACGCGTTTGGTCGCCAAGGCAACCGACGGCGTTCCCGAGTGCATCGAGGTCGAAGGCCAGCCATTCTGCTTGGGCGTGCAATGGCATCCCGAGTACACGTGGAAGACGCTCGAAACCGACTTTAACCTGTGGAAGTCGTTTGTCGAGGCAGCGGCCAAGGTAAAGCAGGCCCGCTAGCTCGCGAACCACTCAGGTTAAAGCCTCCTAAGCCGGGGGGGCGGACACCAGCTACGGTGCCCGCCCCCCCTGTATTTGATATGCTCGGTATGATTATCCCTCACAAACAATCAGAGAAATCTCGACCGCAATCGGTCGACAGTAAAGCAAATGATAAAAACGCTTGCTACGTTTATGAGGCAGTCAATTAAAATCGAGATGCATTGACCATTCCCCAACGGGGTCACGCCGCAAATCCACATGAGCATCGAGGCTGGAAGCGGAAGCATGGAATTGGCCCCGATCTGTATGTAGATCGCTACGACGTTGACAAGCAACAGCATGCCAATCGGACCGAAGCCGGACCCAAAATAGGAAACAACGATTACGCAAGAAACCACGCATGCAAGGCAGGCAGCGGCAGCAAGAACAAGTCGATAGCAAAATACATGCAGGTTGAAATACTGCTGAGCATCCAGAACGATTACGCAGTTAAGACAGTACAAAACGACACTCGACAGGACAAACGCGCCCAAAAGGGCAAAAGAAGATAGCACCACTCGCGCAACGATAGCGCACACACGCTTCCCTCCCCGAGCCTCCGACAACCCCCACGGTTCCTCAATAAAGCCCGAACTGACAAAGCGCGGCACAATGCAAGCCGCGATGAACGGAAAGAACAATGCATGGGCCAACGGGGCTACGTTGAACAGCAGACCGCGAAAAACCTCTGCATTGCCAAATAGAAGGACATCCTCCGCCGATAGCCGAAGCGTCGGGTCTGGGAAAAAACCCAAGAAACTGTTCTCACGGAGGCTACAGAACCACATCGGGAAAGAATTAAGCTGCAATATCACCATGTACGCATAAATTACCAGGATTAAGGCGTACGCCCATTTGCTCACATGCTTCAATTCTGACTGGAGAAGTCTTTTAATCTGACGAGCCATTGAACACACCCCCAGCGCGAAAGCTCACGAGAGCGTAAATCAATACCGATAGACAGCTGGCTGCCACGCCATATCCCAGAAGCGTCAGCTGCCCCATATCGCTATACCCAAGGGCACATCCGACTCCAAGGTACGGCCCCGGAAGGAAGAAGATCCATCGCAAGGATGGTATAGGTGCCTGAAGGAAGGCTCCGTAGAGCGTCAAGCTCATGACAAATCCAACTATCACCACGGCCCCGCTCAATACAGCGCTGCCCGTTATCCGATAGATGGTCACCGTCTCCAGCGCAACCGATATCACCAATACGGCGTTGACTATCATTGCAGGCAAAAATACAGTTAGTATGTTGTGCGAGTAGTTATGCCCTCCACGTATTATGGCTATTGCAAAAAGAAGAAGGCAAAGCGCACTATATGCTGCGCCAATTATTAAAGCAGACGAAAATGCATGGGCTAGAGCCCCATAAAAGCGGTTGAGACCTCTTGCCGAAGAAATTCGGTGCCCCTCTTTATAGCCATGCTCCTGTAAAAGCACCAAACAAACGATGAGTGGAACGAACAGGGATGTACCGGCAAAAGCGCTGCGCGCAAGGGACTCATCAGGCGCAGAAGGATCGATTGCATTCCAGAGGAAACCAATATCCTCCCCACAAACGCCATAGCCAAAGGCGAGCAACGTTGTTCCGTTTTTTAGAAAGATACCGAAGAGAAGGCCGAACGCCAGCATAAGCGCAAGACCAAACTTCGCCGGAAATATCCTGTGCAAACGCATCATATCTGCCTTTATGGGATGGATCGCCCGCTTCATAGCGAGACCGCCTTCATCAAGCGCCTGTAATACTCTTTTAGGGATGACGCCTCATCCCTTATGACGTCCATCGATTCCTTTTTTTGCAGTTCGCCGTCATGAATAAACAGGCAGCTTGTTGCAACCGATGCCAACTCATCCAAATCATGACTAGAGATGAGCATGGTCTTACCCTGCTCTCGATTCAATCGACCGATAAGGGCCCATATACTCTCGATGCCCAACGGATCCAATCCATTCGCCGGCTCATCGATAATTAGTACGTCGGTGTCGCCCAATAAAGCCGTAGCTATATCCAGTCGCCGTTTCATTCCCAGAGAAAAACTGCTCACGCTCTTTTTCTCATCGACGTCCAGCCCGACTAGGCCCAAGACGCGAGGAACCTCACGTTTCTCATCGAGCCCCCATTCCGCACATCGGATCCGAAGATTCTCAGCCGCACTGAGGGATTGGTATGCTCCGCAGGAATCTGGCACATAGCCGACACGCGTCCGCATCAGGCTCAGCTCTTTTTTCGACTTGCCTCCAAAGAGCTCCACGCTCCCCGACGATGGCTCACAGAGGCCCAATACGATTTTAATAAGCGTGCTTTTGCCCGCCCCGTTTGCACCAACAAGGGCGCAGAGCTCAGACTGATGTACCTCGAAGGAAACGTCATGCAAAACGCGGCGCCTCCCATAGCGCTTTGACACCCTTGATAGCCTTATCGTTGATACGTTCATTGGCCTCCCGTTCCGCTTGATAGCAAAACCGCTCATATCGTTCCTTCTTTCCTTTATCGTTTTTCATAGTTGTTATTGTTTTTCGATAACTCATATTTGTCAAGGTAATCTAAAAGAAAGAACCCGTGTTAGACACGGGTCCCTTCACGCTGATATTTCGTTTTAGTTGTTCGCCTTAAGCTACTCGTCGCTCAAATCGACAGCAAAGACTGATGTCGGAAGCGACGCCTCGTTGCCTCCGCCGTCCCGCATCTGCCTCACAACGTTTTTTGCACGCTCAACAATAAGCTCCTCAAGCTCTTTCTCGCTCACGCGCTGAATAATATCTCCCGGTTGACAATCAAGCTCATCACAGATATCGAGGAGCGTCTTTAGGCGAATAGCTTTTATCTTTCCGTTTCTAAGCTTTGAAATATTAGCCGGAGTATGCCCCGTCGCTCGAATCAGATCAGCACTGGTCTTTCCGGTCTTAAGCAGCTGCGTCTCAAGCTCGATGATGAGATAGCTCATGTTTCCTCCTACACAAGCTCGTCAGACTGCTCTTGGAGCAGCGAGGCATAACTCCAGATCGCCGAGATAAACAGACAGACAACTGCGCCGATAAACGACCCCGCATCAAAGGTAGCGCCTTGGCAAATCTCAATAACGAAGGAATGAGGCACGACGTAAAGCTCCAGCCCACCAATGGTAAGATTGACCGATCCGTAGGCACCAATAAGCGAAACCGCGGCGTTAACAGCAAAGGCAAGCGCAAGAACACGGATAAGCCGCACATGCGTCTTGGTAAAGGGCGAGACGCCCCGAGAGATATTACGGCTGATCCCGCACAAAACGACAAGCGAAATACCCACGACGAGTGCCAGGCACAGTCCGCTTGGGATAACGATGCACCCGCCATCGAGAAGCGTCACGACGCCGAAAGAATCGACAGAGGCAACGTTTTCAACCGCATACCAGATCACGTAAACAACCAACGCGGCAAAAGCGACGAGCATCCCTGCAAAAACGGCTGCCATGCAAAAGCCAAGCTTCCTGATATTTTCGCCCGCTTTGGCCATACGCTGAACGCTGTTAGACATACACTCACCCTCATCGACTCTATCGTTATTCGAACAGTTTATCGAACAACGATATTGATTGCATGCGGAAAGCCCCGCCAGTGCGCATAGGCCATTTACTAACCCGGAGGGGTGAGCGTGGATTTTTGGACACATATCGAACGAGAGTGGATAATCTCCCACTTTGAGGCCGCCACCGGGCCTAAAACGGGAGATTATCCACGCTCATAGTCATCAAGGCTCACAGCCTCTTACTCGGCCGCCTCGCGCAGAGCCGACATCGTAGCCGCATATTGCTGCTGCAACGCATGCATCCCCTCGCGGGCGCCGTCAACGGCATCGGCGCCGCGCAGCGCTTCGGTTACCACGACCGCCGGCTCGTACAGATTATCGAATCCCAGGTTCTGGCTCACGCCCTTGAGCGTGTGCGCTGCCATAAACGCACCTTCGGCGTCTCCTGCCGCCATGGCGGCCTCCAGCTTGTCCATGCTCTCGTCATCCAAAAACTTGAGGGCAAAGCGGGCAAGCATTTCCCCGCCCATCAGCCGAGCGCACGCGTCGTCATAATTAGCGCCGATCTTCTCATACGCCTCACGCATGGAAATCATGGATTAAAACTCCTTAGGTCAAACTAAATCGTGGGAAACGCGACAACGTCGGCGGGGCGTGCCAACGTCTCGGCAATACGGTCTTGCACCTCGAGCAGGCAGTCGAGCAACAGCGGGTTAAAGGTGCCGCACTTACCGTCCAGGATCATCTGGATTGCCTCCTTGTGCGGGATAGCGTCTTTGTATACGCGCACGCTCGTCAGCGCATCGTACACGTCGGCCACCGAAACCACCTGCGCGGCGATGGGGATATCGTCGCCCTTAAGGCCATCGGGATAACCCTTGCCGTCCCAGCGCTCGTGGTGCCAACGCGCAATCTGGTACGCATATTCCATAAGCGCATTACCGGCGTGATGGCTACCCAGCTCAAGCAGCATGTCGGCGCCGATCGTGGTATGCGTCTTCATAATCTCGAACTCATCGGGCGTAAGGCGTCCGGGCTTGTTGAGAATCGCATCGTCAATCGACATCTTGCCGATATCGTGCAGCGCCGAAGCCAGGGCGATCGTAGAGCGTTCCTCATTGTCGAGGGAGACCGTGCCGCTACGCTGGACCAGACAGCCAAGCAGCAGCTCGGTCAGCTTCTCGATGTTCGTAACGTGCCTGCCGCTCTCGCCGTTGCGAAGCTCCATGACGCCGGCCATGATGTCGATGAGCATGCGACTGTTCTTGACGCGCTCGTTGTACTGCTGGGACAGCAGGCTCGTCAGGCGGCGCTATTTGGCGTACAGGCGGATGGTGTTGCTTACGCGGCGGCGCACGATACGGGAGTCAAACGGGCGGTTGATATAGTCCGAGGCGCCCAGCTCGTACGCGCGCAGAACCATATCATCGGAATCTTCGCTCGAAATCATGATGAAAGGCAGATTGTCGATACCCGATCGGCGCGACAGATCGGCCAGCACCTCAAAGCCGCTTATGCCCGGCATGACAATGTCCAGCATCACGAGCGACAACTCATCGCCATAGCGGTCGACCATGTCGAGCGCTATACGACCGTTATCGGCCTCGAGGATGCAATACTCGTCCTTGAGCATCTCGTTGAGAATGGCTCGGTTCATCTCGGAGTCATCGACAATAAGCACCAAAGGCTTTTCGCTTTGGAAGGCCTCGATGGAATCGGCATCGGTCACGACCGTACCGGCTTTTGCCTTAGCGCGGCTCAGTAACTGAGCAGCGCGGCCAACGCCCTCATCGACCGTCTCGCCATGAATGCGAACGCCACCAACACATGCCGTCAAGCTCACGTACTCATGGCCCGGAACAATCGTGGCATGAACGGCATCGGACACCTGATGCAGGCGACGGGTGAAGTCATCGGAGGGAATATTGGGCATGACGACCACAAACTTGTCGCAGCCATAGCGTACAAGCTCGTCAGTCGAACGAATTCCGCTGCGTATGGCTGTCGCCACAGCACCGAGCGCAAGGTCGCCGGCATGACGGCCACACGTATCGTTGAAGGCCCTAAAATCATCAACGTCGATCATCGCAACGCCGGCATTCATGCGGGCGCTGCGAAGCTTTTCCTCGTAATATCGGCGATTGCGCACGCTCGTCAGCACGTCGGTGTAGACAAGGTCCTCTTCTGCAGCCTCCTGCTCATCGACCGGACGCACCATCAGCAGGACGTGAGGCTCGCCCTCGACCTTCAGAGGGCGTAGACGGGCGCGGTACTCAGTGCCATCATTGAGCAGTTGCTCCGACACCTCATCGGAGTCTGCCAAAGCCTCAAGACTCGACTGACGCAGACAAGGGCAGCGATCGCCGGCGAGCAAGCAGTTAGGCTCGCTCTTAATCTGATCGGCCGACAGCAAACGCACCACGGGGTAGGTCTTCGCGACACGGGCGACCTCAGCGGCAGCCTCCTCGTCGGTTAGATTGACCTCGTGATTATTGAGCATATGGGGCCCTTTCGATAGTTTCGCATGGTAGCGGTGGGTTCCAAATGCTACAAGGGTAACACCTTGTCGATGCAGGTAAGTACGTGAATGCTGTTACAGTTTTATGAGTTGGCAGGCGGCGCGATTGAAGTCGCAGACGTGAGGTTTTGAGCACATTTGTTAACACGGCCGAAACGTTTGCGGGTGAAGCCTGCTTTGGCCATTGCGGGTGTTAGAGCCCCAGGATGCCACGGACAGCCCGGGCAGCCGCTGCCGGGCGATCGCGCAGACCGTTATGCGCGCCCGGGATCGTCACAAGGGGGCAATCGAGATATTCGGCAGCCGCTCGCGTGCCAGCCTCGCGGGGTGTATCGACCGAAAGCTCGCCCAAAAACACAGCCGACACCGCCTTTGATTCGCGGGCGCGCTCCCAGTCGGGAGCATATGTCATATTTGTTCCGTATTCATTGGCCATAAAGCAACGACCATTGCGCAGGGCATGCTTGGCTTCCGCTTCGGTCGTCCCAGGAGCCTCGGGATCCAAGTCGCCGAGGGCTCCCAAGAAAAGCCGGAGCGCCCTTGAAACCTTTCCAGCCGCAATCATATCGAGCAAAATCGGAGCTGCGCCCATGCCGACGCCTTCGGCCGACACAGCCGGCTCATGCAGAATCGCACGGGCGACGAGATGGGGTTCGGTGCGAAGAAGCTCCAGCGCCACCAACGTACCGGCGCTGTGCGCAAGCACATTTGTCGGAGCGCCAACGTGTTCGATCACGGCTTGCAGATCGGCGGCCTGAGCGGCAAGATCATAGCTGCCGTCTGCCGCATCGCTGCTGCCACCACAGCCGCGGCGGTCGTAGGCAATTACGCGGTAGTTGCGACTGAGCTCACAAGCGATGCCGTCGAAAAATGTGCCGTCGACACAAGCGCCGTGCACGCACACCAAGGCAGGAGTATCAGGCGACACATCCGGGCCGGCATATTCGCGACAGGCAATCGTAGTGCCCGCATTCTCGACCGTAAAATCCATGTTGTGCCCCCATCATCAACGCCCATCCAGTTGCGCGTCAGTACGGCTGGATAGACCCGCATTGCTTTACGCCTTGTTAACAGATTAACTTTACCCGACCCGAGGCTTTTCATGGCACGGCATCATGAGCGACGTGAAAAAACGAAACTTGTAAAGCAAGAGCCCACACCTTGCTTTGGAGCCGATGCTATGCTTAGGCACAATTGTCTTGAGGAGCATATGCCTATGTCTACGTTTTTGAATGCCAGCCCCATCTTTGGGCCCGTTCGCAGCCGTCGCCTTGGCCTCTCGCTCGGCGTCAACATGATGCCGCCCAGCGGCAAAATCTGCACGTTCGACTGCATCTACTGCGAGAACGGCCTCAACGCCGAGCGCCCCTGCCATGAGCCGTACAACACTGCTGCCGTGGTGCTCGACGCGCTCGAGGCAAAGCTGCGCGAGATGGCAGCCGAGGGCGAGCTCCCCGATGTGATCACCTTCGCAGGCAACGGCGAGCCCACCGCCGCACCGGAGTTTCCACAGGCCATCGCCGGCGCCGTCGCGCTGCGCGACGAGCTTGCCCCAAGCTCCAAGATCGCCGTGCTCTCCAACGGCACGCGCGCCGACCGCCCCGAGGTGCACGACGCGCTCATGATGGTCGACGACAACATTCTTAAGCTCGATACCGTCGACCCGGCGTTTATCCAGCTGCTCGACCAGCCTGTTGGCCCCTACAACGTCGAGCACCAGATCGAGACGTTCGCAAGCTTTGACGGTCACGTTATTATCCAGACGATCTTTTTGACCGGCGAGTATCAGGGCAAGCCCATCGACAACACCGGCGAGGAGTACGTTGCCCCCTGGCTCGCGGCGCTTGGGCGCATTCGCCCGCAAGAAGCGACCATCTACACGGTGGCGCGCGAGACACCGGTCGCCGGCCTTGCCAAAGCAGCGCCCGAGGTGCTCGACGCCATTGCCGCGCGCGTGCGCGCCCTCGGCATCCCCTGCCAGGTGAGCTACTAGCAAAACCACGCAGCAGCTAGCACCCGCCATCCCGCCCCATCAGTTGCGGTGATATAGTTCCTATTTGTGCTGTTAAACCGCTTAAATCGGAACTATATCACCGCAACTTTTATGAACGCGTGGGTGGGCTATACTAGCTGCGAATGAAAGGAAGTTAGCCATGTATGACAAAGGACCCGTGCCCGGCCGCAACGACGCTTGCTGGTGCGGCAGCGGCAAGAAATACAAGAAATGCCATAGCGCCTTTGATGAACGCCTCGAGCGCTTGTGGGAAGAGGGCTGGGAGGTTCTGCCCCGCGCGCTCTACAAGACGCCCGCCGATATCGAGGGCATTAAGCGCTCGGCCGCCATCAACGTGGGCGTGCTCGATTATGTGGGCGAGCATATCGCCGCAGGCATGACCACCAACCAGATCGACCAGATGATCTACGACTACACCGTCGAGCACGGTGGCACGCCGGCCGACCTCAACTACGAGGGCTACCCCAAGAGCGTGTGCACCTCGATCAATGATGTGGTCTGCCACGGTATCCCCTGCGATACGGACGTGCTGCACGAGGGCGACATCATCAACGTGGACTGCTCCACGATCCTAGACGGCTACTTTAGCGACTCGAGCCGCATGTTCTGCATCGGCGAGGTCTCGGCCGAGCGCCAGCGCCTGGTCGACGTCACCCGCGCCAGCGTGGAGGCGGGTCTGGCAGCCGTCAAGCCATGGCTACCGCTCTCCGTTATGGCCGAGGCTGTGCAAAAGACCGTCGAGGACGCCGGCTTTAGCGTGGTGCGTGAGTACGGCGGACACGGCATCGGTAAGGAGTTCCACGAGGACCCGTTTGTGGGCTTTACCACCGAGGCGCCCGATGTAGACACCATCATGGCTCCGGGCATGGTCTTTACCATCGAGCCCATGGTCAATGCCGGAGCGCCCGATATCAAGATTAGCAAGGGTGACGGCTGGTGCGTGCGCACCAAGGACGGCAGCGATTCGGCCCAGTGCGAGGTGCAGCTCGTGGTGACCGAGGACGGCTACGAGCTGCTGAGCTGGTAGCCGTGGATGCGCCGGATGCTGACGGGCACGCTCGTCTTGCATCCGGCGTTTTTGTTTGAACGTTTTGCCTGATATAACCTGCCAAAATAAACCTGTCCCTTTTTGGTAGGTTGAGCGGAGAGGACTGCTTGTGAACATCCTGGTTTTGTTGCCCGTCAACAATCGCCATCGCGCAATTCTTGAGTCGAGCGCTCCGGGCGAGGACTTTATCTACACGAGCGCCGACGCCGTCACGCGCGAGCAGGTCGCCGGTGCGGACGTGATCTTGGGCAACATCGACCCTGACATGCTCACGGCATGCGAGCATCTCCAGCTGTTGCAATTGCAGACCGCCGGCTATGACGACTACCTTGCCGCCGGCACCGTGCCAGCCGACGCCAAACTGTCTTGCTCGGTGGGCGCCTACGGCCAGGCCGTGAGCGAGCACATGTTTGCCATGGTCCTTTCCATGATGAAGCGCCTGCCCGGCTATCACGACTTGCAGCGCGAGCATCGCTGGGAGGATTTGGGGCCGGTTACCTCGCTCAAAAATGCCAACGTGCTGGTGCTGGGCGCGGGCGATATCGGCGGCCACTTTGCCACGCTCTGCCGCGGCATGGGCGCGCACGTCCGCGGCATCAAGCGCCATCCGCTCGTCTACCCCATTGTGTTTGAGGACATGGACGGCATGGATGCCCTGCCCGAGCGCCTGGCCGAGGCAGACGTCGTCGCATCCTTTATGCCCAGCACACCCGAGACCCGCGGCCTGGCGAACGCCGAGTTCTTCGCCGCGATGAAGCCGGGCGCCTTCTTTGCCAACGGCGGCCGCGGCGATCTTGTGGTTGCCGACGACCTAGTTGCCGCCCTGGAATCAGGACATCTCGCCGGCGCCGCGGTCGACGTCACCGACCCCGAGCCGCTGCCCGAGACAAGCCCGTTGTGGGATGCGCCCAACATGCTCATCACGCCGCACATCTCCGGCTGGTTCCACTTGGCCGCCACGCTCAACAACGTGGTCGACATCGCCGCGGAGAATCTGCGTCACCTGCAGGCCGGCGAGACCCTGCGCTGCTGGATCGAACATTAGGGTTCCGCCGTTCTAACGAACGGCGGACCACTCGACGCCGCGAGCCCGTCTGGACGGCAATCTGCCTTTCAATCGTCGGGCATGGCCAGAAGGCCAATGCCCTCCTCTTTCAAGGCACCTTGCTCGACCAGACGGGCTCTCGCTGACTTTTGTTCAACCTGCGGGGTCTAACCAGTGCTGGCTCAGCCCGGGAACTCTCGCTGACTATTAATTCGGCCAGTGAGGTTTAGAGCTATTTAAGCGTTGTTAGATAGTTTCTTGCGTTTTCGACGTTCATTGCTGCGACGGGCGCATGCGAAGAGAGCTTGACATCGTTGGTGACCAGTAAATCTGCTTGGGCGCGTATCGCTGCCGCAATGATTAAATCGTCTTCGTAATCGCTATGGAGCTCACGCTGCCTGCTCGCCATCCATATATCGCTCAGGTCACAGGGCACTGGCGTGGCAAGCTGCGACAGCACGCTAAGACAATCCCATGCAAGCGATGTCGCTGCCGCAGCGGCATCTTGGGAAAGCGAACCATGCTCGCGCCGATACCATGCCTTATGTTCGCTTGAAATCAAATAAAACAGGTCTTTGGACGATGTCGCCGCATACAGCAAATCAACCTGCGCCGTGCATGCATCGCGTAAAAACTCAATCGCCACCGAACGACCACGTCGTGAGGGAATGAAGTAATCGAGCCACACGTTGGTGTCAACCAAGATGCGCTTTGGAGTCTCACTCATAGAGCCAGCTCATCTCCTCGCCATAGCGATCCGCATAGGCATTCCGTTTGAGCTCTTCGTCGTCCGATGGCTGAGCCTTGACCATATCGATTCCCGACTCACAGCAAGCGGCAGCGAACAGCTTCGACCCCTGATCCATAAGCTCGAGCTTACGTTTGGCGGCCTTTTCGCGCTCGCGCTGTTCCGCCCGGGCACGACTGGGCAGCAGGATATCCTCGAGCGCACCGGGGCGATCGGCCAGCGACGCCGCAAGCTGCCAGAGCGCTCGCACCGCTTGGCTCGGCGTCATACCGGCCCTGGAAAGAGCGGCGTCCCCACTCCTTTTAAGATCGGCATCGAGACGTACGTTGATCTGAGCGGCGGTTGTGGTCATGACCCCTCCTTAATACTTCAAAACTATCATAAAACTCTATGGTAGATACGTAAAGCATGTATAGCATTTACAAGCATTAGCCGTACTCTGTATACAAAAAGCCGCCGAGGCACATTGCACCTCGGCAGCTACGCATCACCGATCTAGTTCGGTTTCACCCTTTGCATTTGCCCAGATAAAACCTGCCAAAATTAACATCCCTTTTTGGTAGGTTTTAGAGCTCTACGCTTTCGGCGCCGTTGATGGTTAGGTTGCGCTCGTAGAAGGCAGTGAGGGCGCGGATGGCGTACATCACGTCGCGCACGCCGCCGGTCTCGTAGCTCGAGTGCATGGCCAGCTGCGGCAGGCCCACGTCCACGGCATGCATGCTCGCCTGCATATTGGACAGATTGCCGAGCGTGGAGCCGCCGGCCATATCGCTCTTGTTGGCGAAGGCCTGCGTGGGCACGTCGGCGTCATCGCAGATAGCCTGGAACACCGCGCGGCTAAAAGCATCGGTGCAGTAGTGCTGGTTGGCGGCTTCCTTGATGACGATGCCGCCGTTAAGCACAACCCGGTTGCGGGCATCGCACTTCTCGGCGTGGTTGGGGTGCACGGCATGCGCGTTGTCGCAGCTCACGAGCATCGAAGCGGCAAGTGCGCGGTGGTACGACTCGTCATCGAAGCCCAGCGACCCGTTGATGCGGCGCAGCGCGTCGGCCAAGAACGTCGACATGGCGCCCTGCTTGGTCTCGGAGCCAACCTCCTCGTTATCAAAGCAGCAAAAGACCGAGATATCGCGCGCGTTCTCAGCACCCAAAAATGCCTGCAGTGAGGTGTAGGCGCAGGCCAGGTCGTCGAGCTTGGGCGTCGAGATGAACTCGTCAGCCCAGCCCCAAATGCGCGCATCCTGGCGGTTGACCAGGAACAGATCGCGGCCCAGGATCTGCTCGGGCTCAACGTCCAGTTCGTCGGCAACCAGGGCATCAAAATCGCCCTGCTTAAGCTCACCGGCGCTGATGAGCGGGCACAGGTCGACAGCTCGGTTGGGCGCAAAGCCCTCGTTAACGCCACGATTCATATGGATGGCAAGGCTCGGGATAATGGCAACTTCGCGCTCGGTAGCGAGCAAGCGGCTCTCGATACGGTCGCCCTCGCGCACCAGCACGCGGCCCGCAAGTGCCAGCGGGCGATCGAACCAGGTGTAGTCGATCATGCCGCCGTAGGCCTCGGTGTTCAGGCGCAGCGTCTCGCCCGCGCCGTCGAGCTCGGGCACGGCCTTAACCTTAAACGTCGGCGAATCGCTGTGTGACGCCGTGAGTTGAAAATGATAGTCGCCGGCAGCGCCGTCCTCGCCCCACGTAGCAGCCAGGTCCTCGCCCACCTTAAAGGCAACAACGCTCGAGGTGTTGCGCTGCGTGTAATAACGCCCGCCCGGCTCGATGTCCCACGCTGCGTTCTCGGGCAGGTAGGTAAAGCCCGCCTCGTCGAGTTCGGCCATAATGGTCGCTGCCGTATGGAACACGCTGGGGCATGCCTCGATAAAGTCGATAAGGTCGTTGGAGGCCTCGATATCGTCGGCCGTCACGTGCGCGCGCTCGGGCGTTTCCTGATCCGTCATGCTCTCCCCTTTCGCTGGGTTGATGGTCCCCTCCAGCATACCCCGCCACGCCAGCGCCGCACTCTTCATTCCGTGCTTAATTCCGCGCCGCTCACCAAGTTGAGCCATCATGCCCGCGCTCCTTTTGCGACAATTACGCTAACAGGACGAGAGGAGCCGTCATGAAGCCACGTAACATTGCCATCGCCTGCGGTGTCGCGGGTGTCGCCGTCGGCCTTGCCGCTGCCACCGGTATCGTTTACCGCAAGCAAATCAAGTCCGCCGCGTCGCTCAAACGCTTGACCGGCTACGCGGATGGCTATGACCTGTACGCAATCGACATCGCCTACGACTACGATCTTGATCGCATCATCGCCGCCGGCGTACGCGACGACCAGGCCTACATCGATGCCGTGGTGGCGCAGGTGCTGCCCGGTGTGCCGGCACATGTCCAGGCGCCCCAGTTTGCCTGCAGCGCTTTTGTCGCTGTAGATGCCGAACGCCGCGTGCGCACCGGTCGCAATTACGACTTTAAGGACGACACCTCGGCGCTGCTGGTGCGCAATCACCCACGCGGCGGCTATGCCTCCATCGGATTTGCCGCCCTCAACAACCTGGGCGATAACACTCCGCTTGACACCGTCGCCGGACGCGCCGCCGCACTCATGGGCCCGTTTGCCCAGCTCGATGGTGTTAACGAATGCGGCGTGTCCATTGCCGTACTCACTCTGGATTCCAAGCCCTGTGACCAGGACACGCAGCGCCCCGTCATCAATACCTCGCTCGCCATCCGCTTGGTGCTCGACCGCGCGGCTACCACACAGGAGGCCGTCGACCTGCTTTCTGCCTATGACATGCACGCCATGGCCGGACGCGACTACCACTTCTTTATCAACGACGCCGCCGGTGACGCGCGCGTAGTAGAGTGGGATCCGCGCGATCCGGACCGTGCTTTCAAAGCGACTCCTGTACGCCAGGTTACGAACTTCTACGCCTGCTATGGCGACGAGGTGCTCCCCAACCAAAAGAATGGCGAGCTGGGCCATGGTAAAGAGCGCGCCGTCGCCATCGCCGATGTCCTTGACGCCCATGTCGGTGCCCAAGACGAGGCAGTCGCTTGGAAGGCCCTACGCGCTGCAGCGCAAGAGCCCAATCCGGAAGACATCACCAGCAACACGCAGTGGTCGGTCGTCTTTGACAATACCGAACCCGCCGCCGCCATTACGCTGCGCCGCCACTGGGGCGACGTCGACGCCTTCGCACTGTAAGGACCCAGGCTCGTCGACCTTACGCTCGCCTGACGTTGTTTACATTTCTATACGCTTGAGCTAACACGTTTTACCCCCGTATCAACAGTGTGCGGGGGTAAACTTATGCGCATGTTATAACTTGCCCGGAAGGATTCATCATGCTTAGGATCGGTCTTCTTACCAGTGGCGGCGACTGCCAAGCGCTCAACGCCACCATGCGCGGCATCGTCAAAACGCTCATGACCAATAGCGAAGAGCCTATCGAGATCTATGGTTTTGAGGACGGCTACCAGGGCCTTATCTACAGCCGGTTCCGCGTCATGACGCCCGCCGATTTTAGCGGCATCCTCACCCGCGGCGGCACCATCCTGGGCACGAGCCGCACACCGTTCAAGCGTCTGGACATTCCCGAGGCCGACGGCGTCGAGAAGGTACCCGCGATGGTCCACACCTATCACAAGCTGCAGCTCGACTGCCTGTTTATGCTGGGCGGCAACGGCTCCACCAAGACCGCCAACCGCCTGCGCGAAGAGGGTCTCAACGTTATCGCCCTGCCCAAGACCATCGATAACGACACCTGGGGCACCGAGATGACCTTTGGCTTTACGAGCGCCATCGACGTCGCCACCAAGTGCATCGACGACATCCACACCACCGCTTCGAGCCACGGGCGCGTGTTCGTCATCGAAATCATGGGCCACAAGGTTGGCTGGATCCCGCTGTACGCCGGCGTTGCGGGCGGCGCGGACGTCATCCTGATCCCCGAGATCCCCTACGACATGGACCAGGTCATCAAGACCATCGAGCATCGCATGGAGACCGGCAGCCGCTTTACGATCGTAGCCGTCGCCGAGGGTGCCATCTCCAAGGAGGACGCGGCGCTGTCCAAGAAGGAGTACAAGAAGAAGCTTGCCGAGCGTACGAGCCCGTCGATTGTCTACGACATCGCCAAGGAGATCGAAGCCAAGACTGGTCGCGAGACCCGTGTCGCCATCCCCGGCCACACGCAGCGCGGCGGCCAGCCCGACGCCCAGGACCGCATCTTTGCGACCCAGTGCGGCGTCGAGGCGGCACTCGGCTGCCTACGCGGCGAGTTTGGCTACATGATCGCCCTGCGTGACGGCAAGATGTGCCACATGCCGCTCGAGGAAGTCGCCGGCAAGCTCAAGTATGTCGACCCCCAGAGTGATCTGGTGCGCGAGGCCAAGGCGCTGGGCATCAGCTTCGGCGGCGAATAGCCTCGGCCGAAACTGCTCTCATCGGAGACCCCAGGGCTTACCTCCCAAATCGTCCTCGGACATGTCAGGATCCCGCCGTGCGCTTCGCGCGGCGGGATCCTTCCGTCCTGCGGAAAGATTTGGGAGGTAAGCCCTGGGGTCTCCTGCGGTAACTGGGGAGGCCGAGGCTATTCGTCTTCTTGCTGCGGGTGCCTGGGGTAGGATGCGGCGTGCATTTTTGGGAGTATTCAGCAGCCGAGGGTGCCTGCATACTGGATTTTGGGCGAAAGGCAGGCACCATGGGCCGCATCCTGTAAAAAAACGAGCGGCTCTAGAGG
>CALFDL010000194.1 GCA_937950415.1 uncultured Collinsella sp.
CAAAGTCATCCTCGGCAATTCCCAGCTGGGCTGCGATGTCCGCTGGTGGATTAACAATCGAGAAATCGTAGACCACCGAGGTCACCTTCTCCCCGCGGTGCTCATACGAAAAGCCCTGGGCACGGTCGTTTTTGCCCTGGAAAAACGCCTGACCGGGAAGTCCCGCCGTGTCCTTAACGTAGGTACCCGATCCGCGTCGGCTGGTAATAAGACCTTCCTCGGTGATTTGCTCGATAGCTCGTTTGACGGTGATTTTGGAAACGCTATAGAGCTCGCAGAACTCAACGACGGTGGGAAGCTTGTCGCCCGGTTTAAGAGTGCCATCCTCGATGCTTCGACGAATATCTGCAGCTATCGCCTCGTATTTGGGAATCATTGAACCTCCTTTCCGACATATATCAATACGCAAGTAAGTATAACCCTTAACAAGGCACCCATATAACCTTTATCTAAGAAGCTCGAGAAAGAAAAAAGAAAAAGACGCTTTACTTTTAGGGTTAGAGCGCTATAGTTTAAGCAACGAACGGAATCTTTCCGCAGAACAGGATCGACCGTTTGGGGACGGTTTTGTTTTGGCGGGTTGGATATCGGTATGACCGGTGCGCGCCCGCGCCGGATAACCTGCCAAAGCAAACCCGTCTCCAACCGGAAGCTCTAGAACACGAAAGCGAGGACTTTGATGGCACAGTATCAGCTGCCCAACGACTTCTTCTTTGGCGCTGCTATGTCCGGCCCGCAGACTGAGGGTCAGTGGAACCAGGGCGGCAAGCTCGAGAACCTGTGGGATACCTGGTCCATCCAGGATCTGGGCTCGTTCTACAACTGCGTTGGCTCTTACGCCGGCAATGACTTTATGGCCAAGTACCAGGAAGACCTTCGCATTTTGAAGGACTTGGGCCTGGATACCTATCGCACTTCCATCCAGTGGAGCCGTCTGCTCGATGCCGACGGCAACCTCAACGAGGAAGGCGCCGCGTGGTATCACGAGTTGTTCCGCGCCTCTCGCGAAGCCGGCCTGGAGCCGTTTGTCAACTTGTACCACTTTGACATGCCCACCTACCTTTTTAACCGTGGCGGCTGGGAGAGCCGTGAGGTTGTCGAGGCTTACGCACATTACGCCGACGTCGCCTTCCACGAGTTTGGCCAGGAGATCAAGTACTGGTTCACCTTTAACGAGCCCATCGTCGAGCCCGAGCAGCGCTATCAGGAGGGCGTGTGGTTCCCGCAACTCCACGACTTCAACCGTGCTCGCACCGTGCAGTATCACATCTCGCTGGCACATGCGCTGGCCGTGGCCAACTATCGTAAGGCCTATGACGAGGGCGCCGTTCGCGCTGATGCCAAGATCGGCATGATCAACTGCTTTACCCCGGTCTACACCAAGGAGAACCCCAGCGAGGCAGACCTCGAGGCTGTGCGTATGACCAGCGGCATCAACAATCGCTGGTGGCTCGACCTTATTACCAAGGGCGAGCTTCCTGCCGACGTGCTCGACAGCCTGGCCGAGGGCGGCGTTAAGCTTCCGTTCCGTGCCGGCGACCAAGAGATTCTTAAGCAGGGTGTTGTCGACTGGCTCGGTTGCAACTACTACCACCCCACGCGCGTTCAGGCGCCGGCGAGCAAGATCGACCAGTACGGTCTGCCGCACTTTGCCGACGAGTACGTGTGGCCCGACGCCGTTATGAACGAGAGCCGCGGCTGGGAGATCTACCCGCAGGGCCTCTACGACTTTGGCATGGACTGCGCTAAGAACTACCCCGATCTTGAGTGGTTCGTTTCCGAGAACGGCATCGGCATCATGGACGAATACAAGAACCGAGACGCCGAAGGAACCATCCAGGATGACTACCGCGTCGACTTTGTACGCCAGCACCTGGAGTGGGTTGCCAAGGCAATTGCCGAGGGCGCCAAGTGCCGTGGATACCATTATTGGGCCGTCATCGATAACTGGTCTTGGGCGAATGCCTTTAAGAACCGTTACGGTTTTGTCGAGGTCGACCTTATGGACGGCTACAAGCGCCGCCTTAAGAAGTCGGCAGCTTGGCTCAAGCAGGTCGCCACGACTCACGTGGTTGATTAGCGAACGGGCGAACGCCCAGACCGCGCGCCGCTGCGCGCAACACATGGCACATCTGGTGGCAGAGGGCGACAGACCACCGTGCGCATAGGAAAAGGCCGGATTTGAAAGTTAGGAGCAATCATGGCCAGTGACAACGGAAAGAGCTTCCTCGACAAGTTTGCCGAGGTCTCTGCGAAGGTGGGAAACCAGGTTCACCTGCGTTCCCTGCGTGACGCCTTCGCGACCATCACGCCGCTCTATATCCTTGCGGGTATCGCGGTTCTTATTAACAACGTCGTGTTCCCTCTGTTCCCGCTCGATGCGGCGGGCCTTGCCAACCTTCAGACGTGGGGTTCGGCAATTACGCTGGGCACCCTCAACGTCTCTGCCATTATCTTGGCCGGATTGATTGGCTACAGCCTCGCTAAGAACAAGCGTTTCGATAACCCGCTCGCTTGCGTGGTCGTCGCTATCTCTGCTTTCGTCATCATGATGCCGCAGCAGATCACCGCCTCGCTTGCCGCCACGAGCCCGCTGCTCACCGACAAGATCACCTCCGCCGAGGTCACGGGCGCCCTTTCGACTGCCAACACCGGCACCAACGGTCTGTTCTCGGCTATTATCATCGCCCTGCTTTCCGTCTCGCTCTTCATCAAGATTTCTGGCGTCGAGAAGCTCAAGGTTAAGCTGGGCGAGGGCGTGCCTCCCGCGGTCTCCAACTCCTTCAACGTCATGATCCCGATGCTGCTCAACCTCGCGATCTTCGCTCTTGCCGCAGCCCTGCTCGCCGTGTGCGCCGGCACCGATCTGTGCACCATCATCTCCACGTGCATCTCCAACCCGCTCAAGAGCATCATGAACGCCGGTCCGTGGGCTGTTATCCTCATCTACACCCTTGCTAACCTGCTGTTCTGCGTCGGTATTCACCAGTCCACCATCTCTGGCGCTACCGTCGAGCCGATCCTGACCATGCTCATCGTCGACAACATGGCTACCTTTGCCGCCGGTGGCACCATCCAGCCCGATCACTACATGAACATGCAGATCGTTAACAGCTTCGCCCTCATCGGCGGCTCGGGCTGCACCCTCATGCTTCTGCTCGACACGCTCCTGTTCTCCAAGAACAAGGCTTCCGAGACCGTTTCCAAGATGGCTATCCTGCCTGGTCTGTTCAACATCAACGAGCCGGTTATCTACGGTTACCCCATCGTGTACAACCTGCCGCTCATGATCCCGTTCGTCCTTCTTCCCGATCTGTTCATCGGCATCACCTATGGCCTTACCTGCGCAGGCATCATCAGCCCCTGCATCGCCCAGGTGCCCTGGACCATGCCTCCCGTCATCAATGCCCTGCTCGCTACGGGCTTTGACTGGCGCGCCGGCGTGTGGCAGGCTCTCGAGATTGTCATTGGCATGGCCGTCTACCTGCCCTTTATGAAGATTTCCGAGAAGGCAATCGCCAAGCAGGAGGCTCTCGCCGAGTAGAACGCCTAACGTTCGTCCCTTTCACCTTTGCGGGCGCCGGTACGCGGTGCCGGTGCCCGCGGCTCTCTCCCTTGCGTAAAGATACAGGGGAGCGGGCACAATAGCCGCAAGGAATACAACCAGTTGTCGTCTGCGCGCCGCGCAGTTATAAGGAGGAAACCATGAAGAAGATCATGCTCTGCTGCAATGCCGGCATGTCCACGAGCCTGCTGGTCCAGAAGATGCAGGCCGAGGTTGCAAACCGTGGTCTGGATATTGAGGTCGAGGCTCGTCCCATGAACGAGGCCCACGATCACCTGGACGAGTGCGACATGTTGCTGCTTGGTCCGCAGATCGGCTACACCAAGGGCGATTTTGAGAAGGAGGCCGCCGGTCGTTTTCCGGTCGAGGTCATCAACATGGTCGACTACGGCCGCATGAACGCTGCCGGCATCATCGACCACTGCGTCAGCGTGATGGGCTAGGTGCTCCGCATGGAGGATATGAACGAACTGCAGATGACCTGCTTCGAGATCATCAGCTACGTCGGTACCGCCAAGAGCATGTACATCAATGCCGTGCAAAAGGCCAAGGAGGGCGATTTTGACGCCGCCGAGGAGCTTATCAAGCAGGGCGACGAGGCCTATAACGGTGGCCACGATGTTCACATGGGGCTTCTGAAGAAGGAGGCCAACGGCGAGCGTAACGGCGAGGCCCCGTTGATTCTGCTGCATGCCGAGGACCAGATGGCCGGTACCGAGACCATGCGCGTCATGGCGACGGAGCTCATCGAGATTCACAAGCAGCTGCAGGTACTTCAGGCCTAGTCGGCGTTATCGCCGCGATGGGCCGTGCGGTCCAACAGACAACACAGTCCCTTTGACGGGCGCCGGGAGTCTCCGCCTCCCGGCG
>CALFDL010000195.1 GCA_937950415.1 uncultured Collinsella sp.
TAATCCTGGATAAAGCAAACACATTGAATTCAATGAACTCTGGGGCTGTATCAGAGAAAAGCCCGTTGAAGTATGGCATCTCCTCCTTAACCAATTCGTTCATAATGAGATCGGCAAGGGCACCACGCTTACGAACAAGAATCGCGATCTTCCCGCCACCGACTTGGATGAGCGCCGTAACCTTGGAAACAATGGCTGTCGCTTCGTCCTGCTGTGCAGCGCCAACAAATATGGGAAGTCGGGGCGTACCGCCGACAATGGCACCCTTCATGTGGGAGCGAATCACAGCACCGAGCTCTCCAACGATAGATCCCCCAGAAAACCTATGATTATGTTCGAGCTCCAGCGGCGATAGACACAGGTCGGTAGTGGCCTTTGCCTTTAAGCCTTCCATTGCGCCAATAAAACCATAGACACGCTGAATAGGGTCACCGAACATGCAGATTCCTGATTTATCAGAAACCAAGCCATTTAGAAAGATATAACACAACGCATTCGTGTCCTGCGCCTCGTCGACGAGCACGTCAGGGTACGCTGACGACAGATAGGACCTTAACTTGGGAAAATGAGAGAGCAATTCAATTGCAAGGGAAATCATTCCAGAATATGGCAAGAGACCGTTCGGCACGAACCGATCCCTGATGATCCTATTAAAGGAAAACATCACGCGCCTCAAGTCCATGTCCTGACCGTTTCTCATAAAGCGGAGGAAGTCGTCAACGGCATTCTTTTCATTCCAGGTCAGCCTGACACCTCGCAAAACCAGCTCGTTAACGGCGCCGTTGTCATCAACCATAGAAAGCTCGTCAACGTTTACTGGGAGCGAGAGCGATCTCCAGTATCTGCGCAGCAGAGCCCAAGCAAAGCCGTGGAAGTTAGTCGCCATGACGCTGTCCTCAAAACGCTTGGCCACGGGACCAGGAAGCGCCGACATAGTGGCGCTTAAATCCGTACGCATTCTCCGCGCGGCAGCGACGCTGAAGGTTAGGGACAAAATCCTTTTTGGCGGCTGGACTTCCCCAGATGCCAGCAACCAGCAAGCTCGCCCAGTCATCACTGTGGTTTTCCCGTATCCTGCCGGGGCCTCTACGAATACCCTCTTCGATGGCGCAAAAATCGCAGAGCACTGTGATGTATCTCCGCCACAGCGCACCTCAATCGCAGCTCTAACACTATCCCGTAAGTCAGCCTGACTCATCACCATTAAAGCCCCACGGCCTTACAAATAATAGTTTTATAACATGCGGGAACGCCATCGGCACCAAAAACCTCCGCGAGGGCAACGCCAGACCCAACGCCCTTGTTCGATGAAAGCCATGCATACATAAGCGCACGCGATTCGGGTGTGTCGGCGAATAGTCCGTCAAACTCCGATCCCTGGAAATCATACTCAGGGCCCGTCAAGCTAACACCGTAGACAGCGCAGGCATTTTTCAATGCTTTGCTATTGCCCTTGATGGAAGTTGCCCTCTGACGATCCGTCGCCTCAAGAAGTGTAATAAACGAGCTTTGGTTCCTATTAACGAAAATAGTTTCGATGACCTCAGCTTCAAAATCCCGTTCAGTTGTCGTTATGTGGTCTCCAGAAGTTTCTAGCGAATCGTTATCCCTATCGACAATGGAATAATTTGGAATCTCAAACTTGTTCAGAAGTTCACAGAGCGGCTCGACGTTCTTTTTCCCGCCAGCCCTGATAGGCACAACTCCATAATCATCCAGATCCATCCCAAGGTTGCGTGCAAAGACCGGAATGGCCCCAGACTCCGTCTGCCCTTCAAAAGCCAATACCGACCGCGCGAAAAAAGCCTCTCGTATTGACTCAAAGTTCAGCATAAGATGCTTTTCAACCTTGTCAGAAAGGTTAATATCCTTGCCGCACATGACCCTTGGAGAATCTTCGCCCTGTCCAAATCGCACAATGTTCTTATAGCCGCGAGCAAGAATGTTTGGCGAATGCGTCACCATGATCAGCTGAGCTTTGATTGAATCAATCCCGAAATACTCCTTTAGAAGGGCGTTAAACTTGGTGTCCTCCCCTTCGCAAATCCTATGTAAGCTCTTCGAGAGCCGTCTTTGCATATACGGATGAAGATGAGCTTCGGGTTCGTCATAAGCCAGCACTGCATGCAGCACGCGCTTGTCATCGCCATCCGAGCAGAGGCTCTCTTGAAGGCGTTTAGGCGAAAGTCGCATAATGCTCTCGATTATCGAAAGCGAGGCAATGGCGAGGTACTGCAAGCCTACCCCCGCCTTTTTAAAATGAACGCCTCTCTTATCAAGCAAGGTAACCAAACTTCCAAGCGTTCCGCTATCCGATGAGTCGACGCCCGTCCTCACACCATATGATGACAAGATGGGTACGTCACCGACAATCGCACCGAGATCTTCAAGCAGACCTTCGAGCTCATTCCCGTCTAGAAAGTCAAAGACCTCTTTGCCCTCCTTATCCAGGTAAAGAGCGATACCTTTGGAGGGAACTTTACCGACGCCGCGCGTACCGTCAAACGCCAAGTCTCCCCTATTGAAAGATGCAGTAGAGTACCTGAACATATGAACGGATCTCATAAAAGAAGGGGGGATCTTTTCCCCGCTTTCCTCGGCCACAAACTCTATTCGAGAATCCGGATCGTCAGCAAAGGCGCAGACGGTAATGGTGTTTCCGGTCGCAGGATCGATGTCGATCCCCGATATTCCGATCTCGTCCTCGTCCATCTTTAAAGTTACTACAGCACCTGATCGCCTTTCGGTGTCTGCGAAATCTTCTTCGCTGATCATCGCTTGGTTGAAGATTGTATTGAGCAAGTCGAGCACATTCGTTTTGCCGAGATTGTTCTCGCCGACAATATAGGTCACGTCCTCGTCAAAACTAATCGCAACACCATCGAGATTCCGATAGTTCTCAATCTTCAGTTTAGAGATCCTCATGCAGCCTCCCGACCGTTAGGGTTTATGGCTACCAATAATCTAGCACGCCTCGTGTTGTACCGAGTGTGAGGCGCAACCGCTTCGAGTTGCTTCTAAATCGCAATAGCAATCCTAAGAAGGTTATTTGCACGCAAGGCCCCGTCTCTTATGAACACCAATCCCCAGTCTGCTCCCTCCCCCTCCCCAACAACCCCCAGAAAGTTCGCTGATGTTGACTGGGGTTCCCGTAAAATAATCCCCAACAAAATATGTGCGGAGTGCTGGCCTGGAGCTGCCTTCGGACCCTATTGGC
>CALFDL010000196.1 GCA_937950415.1 uncultured Collinsella sp.
GTCGCGCCCTTGAAGTTGAACGTCAGATTGTCCAAATGCGGCCCGCGCAGCGTCGAGCCGTTACGCGGTTCGTAGAACCGCGTAACAAGTTAGTACATCTTTGCGCCGGCAGGGATGGAAGCGTCGAGCTGGATCAGGTTGAGACGCTCCTCACCATCCTCCTCGTGGATAGCGCTGATGAGCATGCCGCAGCTGGGAATGCCCATCATCTTGCGCGGAGGCAGATTGGTGATGGCAAGCAGGGTCTTGCCGACCAGGTCCTCGGGCTCATAGTAGCCATGGATGCCGGAGAGGATGGTACGATCGGTGCCGGTGCCGTCGTCGAGCGTAAAGTTCAGCAGCTTCTTGGACTTCTTGACGGCCTCGCATGCCTTGACCTTCACGGCGCGGAAATCGCTCTTGGAGAAGGTATCAAAGTCGACGAACTCCTCAAACAGCGGCTCGACGGCAATCTTGGAGTAGTCGAGCGTGGGCTTGAGCGGCTTGACGAAGGGACTCGCGGTGTTGCCGGCCTCGGCAGCCTTGGCAGCGGCGGCACCGGACTGGAAACCCTTCTCGGGCTTCATGTGCGGGAACAGCAGGACGTCGCGGATAGAAGCCTGGTTGGTGAGCAGCATGACCACGCGGTCGATACCGATGCCGATGCCGCCCGCGGGAGGCATACCGTACTCGAGGGCGCGCACGTAATCCTCGTCGTACTCCATGGCCTCGTCGTCGCCGCCAGCCTTCTCGGCCATCTGAGCGGCAAAGCGCTCGGCCTGGTCGACCGGGTCGTTGAGCTCGGAGAACGCGTTGGCGTACTCGTGGCCGGCGATAACCAGCTCAAAGCGGTGCGTCAGGCGCGGGTCGTCCTCAAAACGCTTGGCGAGCGGGCTGACCTCGATGGGGTAATCGCACACGAAGGTCGGGTTGACGATGGTGTCCTCGCCCAGCTCATCGTAAATCTCGGCGATGATCTTGCCGGCGGTCCACTCGGGCTTAATCTCCAGGCCCTTCTCGCGCGCGGCGGCAGCAAGCTCCTCGACCGGCGTGTCGATGGTGACCTGCTTGCCGAGCACGTCGGAGACGATGTCGGTCATGGGACGGCTGGCCCACTCACCAGAAAGGTCGATGGTCTGGCCCTGGTACTCGATAACCTCGGGGTTGCCGATGGCCTTGTTAGCCGCCTTGATGACACCCTGGGCGAGCGCCTTCATGCCCTCGAGGTCGGAGAAGGCACGGTAGGCCTCCATCGTGGTGAACTCGGGGTTGTGGGTAAGATCCATGCCCTCGTTACGGAAGATACGGCCGATCTCGAACACGCGCTCAAAACCGCCGACGATGCAGCGCTTGAGGTGCAACTCGGTAGCAATGCGCAGGTAGCACTCCTGATCGAGCGCGTTGAAGTGCGTGATGAACGGCTTGGCAGTAGCGCCGCCCTGGATGGTCTGCAGGATGGGGGTCTCGACCTCCATGTAGCCGTCGGACTCCATAAAGCGACGGAAGGTGGAGAGAATCTGCGAACGCTTACGGAAGGTCTCGCGAACGTCGTCGTTGGCGATCAGGTCGACATAGCGCTGGCGATAGCGGGTCTCCTTGTCGGAAAGACCGTGGAACTTCTCGGGCAGCGGACGAACGGCCTTGGAAAGCAGGGTCGCGCTCTTAGGGGCAACGGAAAGCTGGCCGCGCTGGGTGCGCACAACCACGCCGGTCACGCCCAGGATGTCGCCCAGGTCGAGGGCCTTGAGCGTATTCCAGGCAGCCTCGTCCATGTCGTTGATGCGGCAGAACAGCTGAATCTCGGCAGTCGCATCGCGCACGACGATGAACATGATCTTGCCCTGACCGCGCTTGGCGACCACGCGGCCGGCGATCTTCACGACGTCCTCGGTGTCCTCGCCATCGGCAAGCTCGGCGTACTTAGCCTCGATATCGGCGACGTAGTCCTCAAGCTCAGAGTGCTCGGGATAGGGGTTCTGGCCCGCCTCGAACAGGGCGGCGCGCTTGGCCAGGCGGGTGGCGCGCTCGTCGTTGAGCGTCGATGCCTGATCGGCGGCGTTCTGGTTCTCTGCCATAAGTTAGCTCCTCAAACTAAAACGCTCCCCAGGATTCGGTCCCAGGGAGCGAAAACATACCTTTACGCGGGACCGTGGTCTAGCGTGCGATCTTGGCGATGGTGTAGACGCGAGTCTTGCCGGAAGGCGTAACGACCTCGACGGAGTCGCCCTCGCCATGACCAATGATGGCGTGGCCGACCGGAGACTCGTTGGAGATCTTGTGCTCGAGCGAGTTGGTCTCGGTAGTACCGACAAGCGTGACCTCGATGAGCTCACCATTGGGGTCGACCAGGGTAACAGTCGAGCCAATGGAGACGGTCAGGTCGCCCGTGCTGGCAGCGATCTGAGCGTTGGCGAGGATGGCCTGGATCTCGGCGATACGAGCGGCGTTCTGGGCCTGCTTGTCCTTGGCGGCATCGTACTCGGAGTTCTCCGAAAGGTCGCCGAACGCGCGGGCTTCCTTGATGTCCTCGACGATCTCCTTGGCGTAATCGCCTTCACGCCAAGCGAGCTCCTCGACGAGCTTCTGGCGGCCCTCAGCGGTCAGTACGATCTGGCTTGCGTCCATACGGATATCTCCCCAACTATGATGTAACGATCAACTGTCAACAAAAACGAAAAAGACCGGCTAGCCTGCGGGCAAGCCGGTCAGGTGCTCACCCCAAAGGGATGGGACTACTCTGCGTCCGCGTCGCTGTCCTCTGCCTGCTTCTTCTTGGCAGCAGCGAGCTTGGCCTCGAGCTCAGCGATCTCCTTGTCCTCCTCGGACTGCTCGACCACGACCTCCTCGGCCTGCTTGGTCTCGGCCTTATCGTCGCCCTCCATACCCTCGCGGATATTCTTGACGGTAGAGCCGAGAGACTTGCCGAGCTTCGGCAGGTTCTTGGGCCCGAAGATAATCAGGACAACGACGAGAATAATGATGAGCTCAGGAGCCCTCAGTCCAAACATGTAGACCTCCACAATACAGCGAGACAAGCTCGAATGAGTATACCGCGGGTATCGCGGTATCACAACAATAGCTAAAAAAAGGGACCGCAAGAAGCGGTCCCTCCTCATGCTCTGGTCGGGTTGACTGGATTTGAACCAGCGACCCCTGCGTCCCGAACGCAGTGCTCTACCAAACTGAGCCACAACCCGTTAGCTCGACTATAGTAACAAAAATTTCCGTCGTGTGCCAGAGAAATTTTTACTTCTTTGGCGCTTCAATGCGAACCGTGTCGGAAACGAGCTCCGTTGCATAAGCCCACCAGCCGTTTTGATGAGCGGCTGCCGAAAGATTGGCTGCCGTGGCGGCGCTATCGCAGAGAGCAAACGAGCAGGCACCCGAACCGCACACGTTTGCGGCAATGGTACCGTCCTGTGAACGGAGCCAGTCGAGCACCGTTTGGATCCGCGGCTCCATCTGCGCGGAAATGACACCCAGGTTGTTGTGAACGAGTGCGTAGGCCGCCTCTGCATCTCCCGAGCGAAGGGCAGATGCAATCGCTCCGGGCTTGTCCGCAGGCGCTGGGGTCTCGTCAAAACGTCGATAGGCTTCAATTGTTGAAACGCTTGCCTCGCGCGGCTTGACCAGCACGACGGGTGTCGCGGGAAGTGCGGGGTACTCGGTTGCCAGCACGTCTCCCCCACCCACGTAAAATGCAGGGCTGGCATGCAAAAAGAAGGGAACGTCGGCGCCAATGCCGCGCGCAATGTTGTCCAGCGCGGAATCGGCACGGTCGATACCCCACAGCTCTGCCAAGGCGACAATGACCGCCGCGGCATCCGTCGAAGGACCGCCCAGGCCGGCACACAACGGGATGCGCTTCTCGATCGTGATGCAGACGTTGGCTTCGCGACCATAATGCTCGGCCATAGCGAGCGCAGCACGATACGCCGTATTCTTTTGCATGGGAAAGTCGGATGTCGGAATCGTCTGGACGGTCAGCGCCTGTGCCGGCGTAACCGTCACGGTATCGACAAGACCGACGGCTGCCATCAGGGAATCGACCTTATGGTAGCCGCGGTCGTCACGC
>CALFDL010000197.1 GCA_937950415.1 uncultured Collinsella sp.
TCTCCTGACGACACGTTTAATGCCTTGAAGGCAGCTATGGAAAAGCTGCCTAAAGTAAAAGTTGATAGTGCATCGCCCACAACAAGAACAGTTGCAGCCGAGATTGGTATGAGCCTTTGGTCTTGGGGCGAAAATATCAGTATTTCGGTTGTTCCAGTTGAAGGCGGATCTGGCGTTACTGTCAAGTCGTCATCTAAGGTCAGGGCAAACGTATTAAACGGGGGCAAAAATGCAAAGAATATTGCCAAGATAGTCGATGCCCTATCGAAGGAGCTCGAGCGGTATCCGCAGGTTTCACAGACTATTGAGACGCTGGCGGATAGTGGTTGATGTAGTTGCAAGGCTTGAGAGGCTTGCAGCACTGCGTGAGAGTGGAGTACTTACCGAGGAAGAGTTTGCTGCAGAAAAGGCAAAAATCCTTTCGTAATCAGACACGATGGTTGGATTTGCATTCTATTATTGAACTTGTTTATACCAGGCTGAAAACATCGTGTGTAATAAAGGTGCGTAGTAGCCTCGTCTTGATTGGCGGATGTAAATAAACGGTGGAACGGCTGTAAAAGAGCCTTGCCACTGGGTAAAATCAGGATGTGCCGCGGAACCCGCTCCTCAGTCGGTCAACTTTGGAAGCGCGGGCAACGCAGGTACTATCGTCTAAAGGGCCGGGTGCGACCGGCCCTTTGCATGACTCCCTTCGCTATCCGTTACTGCTTATATTCCCGCCAGATCGAGTAGAGGTTCCGGACGATGCCGGTTACATACATCGAGAGGCGCAGGATTTCAAGAAACAAGTTCATAGGCTTCACCCCAATCGGAGATCGGAGCGTTGCCCGCAGGCGGATTCCGCGGCAGTCGTAATTCTACCTCACAGGCCGCGGCGGGAGACATCCTACCCGCCCCATGGCTTGGAGCAGTGTCGATCTAACGGGCAATCAAGCCTCTAGTTCTCTTTGAATTGAGCAAGCATCTGCCCGAAGAAGCTTAGTTCGGATGGCTCATAAATGATCGAACCGCCGTCCGCGGTCCTGTAGACCCCGCAGGGGAGGTAACGCCCGTCGGGGAGGACATAGAGGCTGGCTTCCTCCTTCAGTCCTACTGGAAATAGCGGAATCCCGTTTTCGTCCACTTGGAACTCGTCTATATTTGCGATCTTCCTCTCCATGATGCCTCCTGCCTTATTTCTTGAATGGCGCCTTAAAACAGGCAGCTCTCAATCAGCTCTTTGCCGCGCAGAGTGTCGATCCACTCCTGTGGGATGGCTTTGAGACCGTATGCCGTGCCGGCGAGGGCGCCGGCGACGGCTGCGGTGGTGTCGGTGTCGTCGCCTAGGTTGACGGCGGCAAGCACGCAATCTTCGTAGCCGTTAGTGTTGACGAAACACCAGGTGGCTGCCTTAAGCGCGTCGCGCACGAAGCCACCCGACCTGATCTCCTGCTCAGGCACGCCTTTCAGATGGAGCGCCCACGAGGGGAGCACGTCGTTCATCACATCCCTCATCAGCTCGACAAATATGATGCATGCGTCGGTCGACGTTCTGTGGGCGTGCGTAATCGCGGAGACCTTGCCGACCTCTTCGTCTGTCGCATCGGTGAACGCCAGGGGAGCGATGCGCATGAGCGATCCGTTGCCGTTGTCGCGCTCGCCGGAGCCTCCTTTGCCGGTGCGCAGGGCGCGGGCGGTCGTACCGCCGTAATCGAAAACGCCGTCGATCGTATACTCGCCACGGGCAATCCAGCTTACGAACTTGTCGCGCATGTCCGCGGTGTCGATGTGCCCGAGCTCCCTAATCGAGTCGCAGGTAGCAAGTGTCATAGATGTGTCGTCGCTCCAGGTGCCGGCGGGTTGCCCATGCGTGCCGTAGCCGATCATGTCCGTGCATTCGAACGTACCGCGGGGCCTGAACTCGTAGGGAACGCCCAGCGCGTCACCGACGGCAAGCCCATAGATGCAGTCGCGCAGTGTTGTTTTCGGTCTGTCTGTCATGGAAAGCTCCTCTTATCCCGGGTGATGTGGAGCGCCGTCGGGGGTATCGGTCGCAACGTGCCGCTACCCTTGCGCTTCGCCATTAGTCGCTTCGTTGATGGCGCGGTACTCGGCACTCAGCTCGCGCGCC
>CALFDL010000198.1 GCA_937950415.1 uncultured Collinsella sp.
CGGAGACTTCTGCTTTCGGAGAGACGAAAAACCCATGGAATACAGAGCATGTACCGGGAGGATCTTCCGGCGGATCCTGTGCTGCGGTTGCTGCGGGCGAGTGCTTCTATGCTCTTGGCTCCGATACCGGTGGATCTATTCGTCAGCCAAGCTCCTTCTGCGGTAAAGGCGATCTCAAAACTTCGAAATGTCCGCAAAGCCCCTAACGGATATCACAGACACCGCGGCCACCGGAAACGTACAACGTGTCGCCAACGACCATGTCGCCCATGGGGCTGGCAAGCATCACGGCGAACTCTGCGATCTCCTCGGGCATAGCGAACCTGCCAAGCCCGTTGTCCTCGGCGGAGATGCTGTCGCCCTCCTCGATGCCAAGAAGAGGAGTCGCCGTGCTACCGGGCGCAATCGCGTTGACCACAATGCCGTGAGGAACCAGGGCAGAAGCCATGCCCTCAGTGATGCCCTTCAGACCCCACTTCGATACGCGGTAGGGAGACCATGCGGGCTCGTTGCCGGCCGAGGATGAAACGATAAGGATATGCCCATTACTGACCTTATCGGAAATCATGCGCTGTGCAACAGACTGCACCATGAAGTAGACGCCGCGCAGGTTGATGTCCAAGATACGGTCGTATTCCTCAACGGTAAAATCGAGAAACCCGCCCATGGAGACATCCTCGGTGTGAACGCCGGCAGAATTTACTAGGATATCGATGGGACCGTAGAAGGCCACTGCCTCGTCAACGACTCTCGAAAAGGTCTCTGGCTCGGCAAGGTTGACGACAACCCCGGCGCACTTCTCGCCAAGCTCTACCGCGACCTTGTCGACCTTTGCGCGCCTTGTGCCGGCGATCACAACATTCGCGCCGTTCTTCAGGAACGCTTTGGCGACGGCCCTGCCGATCCCGCCCGTGCCTCCCACCACTAGGGCGGTCTTCCCCTTGAGCAGGCTTTCATCGCCAACGGTCTGCATCACAGGCTGTATATTCTTGGCTTTGAGAGCGACGATGCCCTGCTTGATTGCGTGCTTTAAATTCGCCATGCACCTACTCCTCGACATCCATGAACTTGCCCTTATCAGCCTCGAGTCCCTTCCGGTTTCTATCTATGACCAGCTTTGCGTACAGCACAGGTGCCATACCGCAGCATGCAATCTTAACTTTCTCGGAACGGCCGACTTCACTGTTCTTGAATACAGGCAGCCAGTTCTTCCTGACGTACGCCGCACATTCTTTCGCGAGCTCGCCTTCGGAGCCCATTTCGTCCGCACCTATTATCTGAGTGAGTAGGAACTCGTAGTTTCGCCAGATATGCCAATCGCATGCATGGCGAACCATCGGAGTGTCCAGAGTCAGGTTCTCTTTGATGAATTTAATGTTTCCAAGGGCGTTCTTTCCATTCTGCACGTTGTAGTTGGTAAGACCGCTCCCCATGTTATTCAAACGGTAGTTGTAGACTTTGCGTCTACCGACGCCAACATGATTTGAGTGCTGGGCTACCTCGGTAGCAAAATAAAGACCCTCGCCGAACCAAGGAACGGAAAACGAGATATTGTTGTCGACAATTACGGAACGTTTGTACAGCTTGTTCCAAGGCCCCAGACGCATAAAAGGATAAATAATAGCAGCAGTAGCACGCTCTGCCGACCAGGTCTCCCGGACGTCCTCAGCAATCTGCTCCCTATCGCGCGTTGTGAAAAGATTCACCGAGTAGGACATGTCGGAGCCGGTGCTCTCGGCTAAGTCGACCAAATATTCGACGCAATCGGGCTCCAGCCAGTCGTCACCGTCCACAATCATGAGGTAGTCACCCGTCGCAACATCAAGTCCTGCATTCCTAGCAGAGCAAGTGCCACCATTGGGCTTATGAATAACAACAGCCCTTGGATCACGTGCAGCATAGTCATCACAGATGCGACCACTGCCATCGGGAGAGCCATCGTCAACGAGAATAATCTGAAGATTCTTGTGGGTTTGAACCTCAAAGGAATGAAGCAGCTTCGGCAGAAATTGTTCTGATTTATAAACAGCAACGATGATGGAAACAGATGCTTGACTCAAAATAGGACCTCCCATTCATTTTTTAGCGAGCGAGACGGGCGGAGAACTCGTCCACGGTGTCACAAAGGAACTCCGTAGAGGACACACGGTTGGCTGCAAGCGACTCATTGACGCCCGCCCAATCAAAATCGTTGAGGCAAAGCTCTTCTGGTTGAAGCTCCGTGCTTATGCGGGAATCCAGCCCATAACGAGAAAGAATCGCCTTGTTACGCTCCGCATACTGCTCAGGCAGAATATCGACAAAGGGCGTATTGAACAGCAGCGAAAAGGCAGTCCCGTGGAATGAGTCCGTGAGCACGCAGGCGGCATTGTCAAACAGCCAAAGGAATTCATGTAGCGACGGGTAGAACAAATTCTTCCCCATTGTTTTGCGAAGCGACGGACGGATGCTAACGACCTCGAGACCGAGAGATTTGCATGCAGCGGCAGAATAGCGGTCGAACGCATCGTTTGGATGCAAGTTGTAGATCAGGCAGTACTCCCCATTCACGCCGCGGGGAGCACGAGGCTCAACACGGTCGAACCAGGTCTCCTTTGATAGCAGGTGCACAGGGTCGACAACGGTTTGTGCCTCAAACCCCATTTCTTCAAGAGTTTTCTGCCCGCTTTCCTCGCGCACTGAAAGCCTGTCAAACCGCGCAAACGCTTTTACAGCACGGTCGTATTCGCGCGCATCGAGGCCATTCTTGCCAAAGGAGGACGAGAAGGAAAACTTGTAGGTATCGTCCGATGCTCCTTCCAGAAGGTAGGCGCCCTCGATGTTTCCATCAGACATGATGTTCCACACTTGGTCGCCTCCAACACAAAGGACAGGATACTCAGCAAGAAGCTTACTAAGCTCTTCTGAGTCGGTTACCCTACGGCTCTGCCTCAACAAGCCATTCCTCATCGCCTCAAACTTACGGGCGCCAATCGCTTTTGGAATCGCACGAATCGGACCAAGCGCGCCAGAAGTCCTCATGGCATCTGCTAAAGGAAAGTCCCGGGGGATGCGGTAGTCAACATACTCGGCATCGATACCCATAGAGGCGAACGCATCCTGAAGGGCATATGCCTGCAGAATAGAACCGTAGTTCGGCACTGCATGCCGCGACAATATACCAACGCATTTTTTCATTTCTTATTCCTTACCTTTCGCAATCGGTGGTAACGCTTCGAGACGGAAACAAGTATCCGCGCGCAAGCCAAATGCGACTCACGCACATAATTGCCTCAGTAAAGCAACGGATGATGCAAATGACCTGCATGCTCGCGATTCCTATCGCAGACACGGTCAAAAGCGAAACAATGCAAAACACAGCAGATCCTACTGTGGTGAAGGTAACCTCAGCGACTTTGCCAGAGGCGCCTAGAATCGGCCAGCCGACCATCGTTGCATAGAAGGAAAACAGGAGAACGGGTGAAGCCCAGGCGATAACCCAGGAACCTGATAGATAGTCCTCGCCACCGAGCACGAGCATAACTATATCGGAAAGCGCTGCGAAAGCGATGGTGCCAATGAGCAGGACGGGTATAGAGACAAGGAGCAACTTCCTTGCAAAACCGTAGTCACCCCCCTTGACCATATGGGGGTACAGACTGTTCACAATTGGCGAATAAAGGGACTGGATGGCATTGATTGCAGTCACAGCAAGGGACCAGTAGGAGATCATCGCCTTGTCGGTAATCACGATTCCGATCAAGAGCGTAGTGAATCCGGAAAAAACGACGGAGGCCATGTTCGAGAAACAATAGAGCGCGGAAACCTTCAGCTCTGAAAGCGCCTCGCTTAGGGGCACGAACGTAATGGTGGTGCCGAACATTCGCTTGGCGGAAATGAAAGACCAGGCAAGGGCAATAACGCTCGAAAGGATGTCGAGAATAGGAATCCACAGAATGTCATTGATAGAATGGACAACGACGAACGTCAAGGCAGTAGAGACACCCTTCGAGACAAAGTAACGAGTCGTCAATGGACCCATGTCTTCATGTCCCTGGAAAAGAAAGTCCGGAGCAAGTGCCTTACCGAATACAGCAACAAATGCAAGCATGGTATATAGCATGTTTGAATGAGTAATGGGAATGAACCAGGCCACAACAACGACGACAGCGCCGGTCACTACACCAAGCAACAGGCGAGCCTCTGTCACAGCACCAATAGCCCGGTTCTCCTCTTCGACAGTCTCGGATTGTGCTATGCGTTTAGTACCGGAAAGGTTGAAGCCAAAATCGACGAAAGTCTGGGCGAAAGTCATGAACGACACGACATACGCGTAGATCGCGTAGCCCTCCGGCAGAAGCACACGAGTCAGATAAGGCAGTGTAATAAGGGGAAAAATGTATTTAACAATCTGCAGTCCGTATTGCCAAACGACATTGCTGTAGAAATGTTTGTGTTGAGAACTCAAAACTAAACTCCGAACAAACCATGAAGAATAAAACAGGACATATCGACAACGCTTGCGAGATAAGCCCACTGAACGACAAAACCGATAACTGCAATAATCGCAAGTGCGATATCTATATAAAGATTTACGGCATCATCCTTATGACTCAAAGCAGCTAAAACAAACAACGTTGAGCAAGGCATTGCATACCGAAAGAAAACATCTGCGGCAAAAAATACTGAAACTGCAATGCATAGGGCAGACCAAATGCCTGAAAAAACTAGCAAACCGGATTTAGAAACGTCGTAACGCCTGAAAACCAAAAGGATGCAGAAAACAGCGATAGCTCCAAAATAATATCGATACCCCATAAGCAACACACTGTGCTGAGATGCCGCGGCCCATCCCCAATCGCTGAACTCGCTATACACCGAAAACTTATCCAAAGCGCTCACAAATAGAGAAAGAACGGGTATTGTCCTGAAGGAGGCCGGTAAGGCGGCAGAAAGTATATTTGATAAAGGAAGCAATGCAAGACTGATGCCGTAAATTGCAATCTCATTTTTCACGAAAAGCAGCACAACTCTTAAAGCTATCACTGGTAAAACGGATGAATGAGTGGAGGCGGCAAAAGCGTAAAGCAAAATCAATACAACCGGTCCGGTACGCTTTCGGAAGTCCAAATAGAGCGCCAAGAGAAGCAACGAAAACGCCGGGGTACTTTTTGCATAAGAGAGAACGTTGAAAAACGGTGAGATCGCCACTGAAATCAGAAGGGCGGCACAAGTCCTCCTAAACGACCACCCCTGAAGTGCGGCGTAATCGTCAACAATAAAGGCCAAGACCGAGTAAAAAGTTGCTGTAACTGCGCTTCGCAGAAGATGGTCGTCATTAAATCTCGAAACGATCCAAGCAAAAAGGTTGTAACCATGAGACCCCACAGAGGAATAGACACCCTTGATTGAAAGGAGGTCCCAAAATGATGTCTCACGAAAGATAGGCAGACTGTTGGTATATCGATCAATGTCAGCCATTAATGTCGTATTAACCCCATAGGCAATTGCGCCAGAGCAAAGACCAACCAGAATCGCCAGGCCCACACTCGAATGCTTCTCAGACCTAATATAAAGAATAATGAAGAAAATCGAAGCAAAAGGAAAGAGAAAGCATGATAGAAGGGCGAGGAGAAAATAGGCGTTGTTATATGCACCGGCGTCAGATTTGCGAGAAACAATGCGATGCGAGTTTGACAAATCAAGCTCGAGTGTATCCATCATCCTACGACCTTTCCGGTCAAGCTGCCGTAAAGGCTGTATACAAGATTATGAAGTGCTGGCGAAAATGCAAAAAGCCCGCAGCGAAAGCGCCAAGTCTTGCTCGCAAGAGGGTTACCGGCGACCTTCCTACAGCGTTTCCTCGCATTAAGGATGTAAGCCTTAGCCTTGCGCTTGTCGATGCACTTATTCAAATCCAGCCTCGACGCAACGCGAAGAGAGCAAAAAGCCTCAAAGCAAGCAAACGCATCTTTCAACTCTGGTCTATCATCAACAACGTCTCCCACAATTGACAAAGATGCTTCCATGCCCTCAAGGTGCTTGTCTTCGTATTTCTTATTCGTAGTAATGGAACCCTCGCGGGCAAGATAGCCATAAAGCTCTGCGCCTGAAATACAAGCCTTATCAACGTTAAAGAAGACAGTAGCTTCAACGCCAAAGTCCTCGAACAGTTGCCCCTCGGGAAACGCAAGGAGCGGGAATAGTTCCCTAGCATACAGCTTCGCGCAGGCAGAGCCGGACTCACCGTTAAGCAGAAGCAACATTCTAAGAAGTTCACCGCCGGAAACGACCTTGCCTTCGCCAATCTCTTGGCAACCAAAGTCGTCAGTCGAGTCAATCTTCTTATATTCACATGTGACAAGGGGCACACCAGTCTTCTGCGCAAGGGCGACCATATGTCCTACAGCACACTCGTCCAGAACGTCGTCACCGTCCACAAACGTAACGAAGTCACCTGTGGCGCAGGCAAGGCCGAAGTTGCGAGCGGAAGATAGACCTCCGTTCTCCTTATGCACGAGCTTAACGCGATCGTCATCTGCAATGGTACGGGCACAGATATCTGCCGTATCGTCGGTCGCCCCATCATCAACGACCACAATTTCTATATTTCTATACGTCTGGCCCATAAGAGAGCGAAGACAAGCCGCGGCGCATTCACCAACGTTATACATGGGGACGACGATACTTACCTTTGGGGTTTCACCGTTTTCCACTGGGAAGCCACCCCCCTCCGACAAATCGTTTAATGGGTTTAGCGGGAACCCCGGCAACGATCACGTTGTCGGGAACGTCATGAGTCACCACCGCATTGGTACCGATGATCACGCCGTTGCCAATAGTCACACCAGGCATCACTGCTGCACCTTCGCCTATCCACACGTTATCGCCAATGTGTACAGGCTTAGTAACAATCTTTCGATCATCTGGCGCCATGTCGGGCAACGAGGGATCGTCGTCATAGGACCCATGACTGTTATCAGAAATAAAAATATTCGAAGCCATGAGCACGTTGTCTCCGATAACGACGCTCTCATGCGCAGAGATATGAACTCGATCGTTTATCTTGCAGTTC
>CALFDL010000199.1 GCA_937950415.1 uncultured Collinsella sp.
TCAGCTCAAGCCCCGCGGCCCGAGCAACAGATAAGGGATCGACGACGCCCATGGACACTCCTTAACAAGCAAAACGAATACGCAGGGCACCGTTTATGTCGGCACCCAACCGTCCGCTATTGTCCCACATGCGACATGGCCCACAGCATCCCAATGCAAAGCACCGCCATCAATCCCGTGCACACGGCAGCGATCACGGAATCGCCCATACGCCTTCCTAACGAACGCGGCTCGCGCACTTGCTTGGCCCCGTACATCATGGCCCCTCCTTCGGTCCAGCTCTTGCCATGGCCCCATCATCGCAGCGCCGCGCATACGCTGCCATCGATTTTGCTTACGCCCAGCTTTCCTTTTTGAAAGGTTGGGCCGCACAGGCAAGAGTCGCTTTCAGGCGCATGCATCGCCGCGTTGAACTACAATGTGCTTCACCATATGTGCAGCACAAAGGGTGCGCCAGGTTGGCGTACTCGTATCGAAAGGACCAGCCATGAGCTTCACTCGCAAGACTCTCAAAATCCTTGCCCTGATTTATTTTGTTCTGGGCATCGCCAGTCTCGTCATTGGAATCGCCGGCATCGCGACCGGCAAGCTCGAGTCCACCTACGGATCGAACGCCATGCTCGCCGCGGCCGTGATTATCGCCAAGGGCCTCATCGATCTCGCCGCAGGCGTTGCGGGCATCAAGGGTGCCAACAAGCCTTCGCAGGTTGACGGCGCGTTTAAGCTCGGTATCGTTGCTGCAGTCGCCACGCTTGCCCAAGCGGTGCTCACGCTTCCCGCGTTTGGCGGCGACGCCATAAACTATGGCGCCTTTGTCATCGTGGTGTACGACCTGTTCTTTGTTCAGCAGGCACACGACGTTAAGGCCGAGAACAAGGATCGTCTGTAGGCACCTGCCCCCACAGCCCCCTGCAGCCAAGCAACTAAAAAGGGCCGATCGCGCATCTCCGCGGTCGGCCCTTTACGTTTGCCCAGATAAAACCTGCCAAAATAAACCTGTCCCTTTTTGGTAGGTTAG
>CALFDL010000200.1 GCA_937950415.1 uncultured Collinsella sp.
ACCGTCAACAATATTCAAGACTGTTAGGCGAACGGTTAGGCAAAAGAGGATGAAAGGCGGCAAAACATGAGCAACAACACGGCAGACACCTCCGTGGTCGATGCTGTCCCCGCCGTCGATGCCGCCGCAACAACCGACAGCGCGGCAAAGCGCCTGACGGGCGATGAACGCCGCCGCGAAATCCTCGATGCCGTGCGCACCGTAAGCTCCGAGCTGGGCGTGTCCCACCTTTCGGTATCGGCCGTGACCAAACGGGCCGGCTGCACGCGCTCGCTGTTCTACCACTATTTTGCCGATATGGACGCCGCCGTCACCGCCGTTATGGACGAGGCAATCGATGGCTTTATCTCCGAACTCGAGCAATGGAACGCCAGCCGCACCGTCGGCGATATCGAGGGCGCGCTCGACACCATCGCCCCGCTCTTTAAGCGTCTGGTCGCCAGCGGCCACGAACTGCCGCACACGCTGACCAGTAACAGCGGCGCGCTCTACGGCGGCTTTCTGCACAACGTGGTCCAGCGCGTGGCGCAGTACATCTGCGACACCACCGTGGTGGATTTTGTCGCCCATCACGAGCTGCGCATCGATCATGTCTACGAAACGTTCTACACCCTCATCATGGGGTTGTTGATGTATATCCGCACGCACCCCGATGTGCCCGACGAGACGGTCAAGGAAATCATCGCCTCGACACTCCACATCGAGGGCTATACCGCCAAGTATCCGGAGCGCATGCCCCAGAACTGACGACATTTGGCCAAACTGCCCGCGATCAGAAGAGGGGCCGCGGGCGTGTGAAAGGAGAGCAGCATGCTGTTCGATGTTTGGGGTAGCGATACCCTTATCCACTGGGCCGGCTGGGCCATGGTCTTTATTGGCCTGATCGTGCTCAACGAGGTCGGTCGCCGCACCAAGCTGGGCGCGGCAATCATCTTTGGCGTGGCTCCGCTGGCCATGACCATCTACTGCGTCGCTATCGCCATCGGCGTCTCGCAGGGTGCCGAGTGGGCGCTCACCAACCCCACCCATGTGTACCAGAACAGCTGGTTCCACTACGCCAAGGTATACGCGGCGCTGGCCGGTTGCTGGGGCTTCATCGCCATTAAGTATCAGTGGGGCAAGATCGGCAAGGCGCATTGGTTCCGCGCGTGGCCGTTTGTGATCGTCGCCATCAACATCATGATCGCCGTCGTGTCCGACTTTGAGAGCGCCTATCACTTCTTTGTCCTGGGCGAGTCCACCTGGGTCACCTCCGAGGGCGCCACGCAGCTGGCCGGCTGGAACAACGTGTTCAACGGCATCGCCGGCATCATCAATATCTTCTGCATGACCGGCTGGTGGAGCGTCTACGCCTCCGAGGACAAGACCGACATGCTGTGGCCCGACATGACCTGGGTCTACATCATCGCCTACGATATCTGGAACTTCTGCTACACCTACAACTGCCTGCCCACCCACTCCTGGTTCTGCGGCTTTGCGCTGCTGCTGGCGCCCACCGTCGCCGCCTTTATCTGGAACAAGGGCGGCTGGATCCAGAACCGCGCCTTTACGCTGGCCATTTGGTGCATGTTTGCCCAGGTGTTCCCCTACTTCCAGGAGGAGTCCATCTTTGTAACGCACTCTACGCTCGACCCCGCCGCTGCCACCGCGGTCTCGATCGCCGCGCTGATCGCCAACATCGCCGCGATCATCTACATCGTCTACCGCGCCAAGAAGCTCGGCCGCAATCCCTACAAGCAGGATGTCTTTGAGGGCACCAGCGATTGGGAGAAGGCTACCGCCCGCCGCGCCAAGGTCGATTACGCACACGCCGAGTAACGTGTTGGCCGTCGTTGGCACCTGGGCGTAGTCCCGCTTGCCAGGCTTTCGATCTATGCCTCGCACAGCCCCCGGAACGCGATTCGTTCGCGTTCCGGGGGCTTTTTGTTGCCGCTATTTCGGACCGGGCTTGCTCTCAGATTAAATCGGATTTCAAATTGCACGCCGGCTCTATATGGCACCGATTTTGGGTACAGTGTTGAGCCGATATTGCATTGGGGGATATATGAGCGATGAGACGATGGGCCGCGAGGATGCGGCTCAAGATGCAGAAGCGTGTGCCGAGGCCCTGGAGAGCCTCGACCGGATCGCGCTGGGCGAGATTGCGTTTGACGATGCGGGGGCCGACGCGCAGGGCAAGACGGACGACGAGACGCAACCCGATGATCGGGACGCAGACGATAGTGTTGAGTCAGCCGAAGATGAGGCAGATCACGAGGACTCCGAAAGCGAGGCAGATGACCAGCCCGAATCAGGCACGAGCGAGGAAACCATCTTGCTCGACAGCTTGCCGGTCGAGGATTCGCTGACCCGCGAGCTCCCCGGCCTAGGCTCTGCTCCTGTCGTAGATGAGACCATCGCCATGGGCGATATTCCCCTGCCGTCCGTTCCCTCGGCACGCGAGGCCGAGGTTCGCCATCGCAAAATGTCGCCCAAGCGCCGCAATCTGATGGTTGCCGGCGTCGTAGCCGTCGCGCTTGTTGCCGGCGGCGCAGGCTATGCTGCCTGGAACGGATATCAACAAGAGCAGGCTGCCGTGCTTGCCGCAAACGCCCATACCATGATGTCGGTGCAGATTGGCGTGCATGCCGCGGGCCTCGACTGCTCAACTGGCTCCAAGATTCCCGTGCAGGTGAGCGGACAAGATTCCGACGGTTCTTCCGTGAGCGAAACGCTCTACGTTGACGAGCACGGCCGCGGCATCAAACTGCTGCCCGGCGATTACACGCTCTCCATCGCCGCCTCCCCCATCGCGGCCGACGGCACCATCTATACCGTCCCGACCACCAAGACGCAGGTCGCCGTTAAGAGCGATGGACAGGATTTAAGTGCCCAGGCCACCTTTAAGCTCAAGGTGCCTTCGGCCGACACGGTGACTGACGACCAGATCGATGCCGCCGCCAAGTATGCC
>CALFDL010000201.1 GCA_937950415.1 uncultured Collinsella sp.
GGCCCTTGCGGCGTAGTCGCTATTTATTCAGTCCAAGTTTCGGGGTGCAGTTCACAGGCACCTTTGTGGTGGTTTTTGTTAAGGACTAAGGAGACTGCCATGAAAAGATTCGTCCCCCGCCTTGCGTTAACCGCCGCGCTGCTTGCCGGCGTGCTCACTGGCGCACCCAGCCTCGCTTTCGCGGGGAACCTGCCTGCCGCTATTGACGGCACCGTGACCGTCATGCACACCAACGACATCCACGGCAGCTACAAGTACAGCTACAACGAAAGCAAGGGCACCGGCACCGTCGGCTTTGACGGACTGGCGGTTCTCTATAGCGCCCAGGGCAACGCCCCCGATCTTTTGCTCGATGCGGGCGACACCTTCCACGGGCAGTCCTTCGCCACCATGAGCGAGGGCAAGAGCATCGCCGAGCTCATGGACACCTTCTACGCCGACGGCTACGACGCGACCACGCCAGGCAACCACGACTGGAGCTATGGCGCGGACAAGCTTCGCACCATGACCGGCTCCAGCACCACCAGCACGCCCTTCGCCATGCTTTGCGCGAATGCAACGTCCTCGAACGGCGTATGGAGCTCGAGCATCACGAAGACGCTCGATCGCACCTGGGAGGATAGCGAGGATCACTCCACATTCGACTACAAAATCAAGGTCGGCGTCGTGGGTGCCATGGATGAGTCGCTGGGATCCTCGCTGCGCGCGGACCTGGTCGCGGGTACCAGCTTCTCGAGTGCCGCGGACGCCATCAATGCCGAGGCAGAGCAGCTGCGCAAGGAGGGCTGCGATGTTGTTGTGTGTATCGCGCACACGCTCGACGCCAAGACCTTTGCCACGCGGCTCCGTGGCGTCGATGCCCTTATCGCAGGCCACGAGCACATCAACCTTAACGAGAAGGTGACGGGAGCCGACGGCAAGACAATCCACGTTGTCGAGGCGGGCAGTGCCTTTGCCGAGGTGGGACTGCTTTCCATTCCGTACAAATACGACACGAATGGCACCGAGACGACCGACGACGACACGGTCACGGTCCCTGCAGACGACAGCAACGAGAAGCTCTACACCGCCAAGAACGTCAACGACCTTTTGGCAGACCCCGACAAGGGCTCCGACTACCAAAGCCGCCTTGAAGCCGTCCGCAACAAGATCAAGCCGCTCGACGAGGACTTTGAAAACGAATCGAACAAGGTGCTCGGCACATCCACCACCAACTATTTCTACGGCGAGGACGCCGCAGGCACGCATGGTTGGGAAATGGTGCGCACCACCGATTTCCGCCCCAGCAAGGAAGGCGACACCACCAAGGCCCAGACCATCGGACATGTGATCTGCGGCTCCTATCTTGACCTGACGGGCGCGGACCTTGCCATCGAGAACGCGGGCGGCATCCGCGGCGGCATCGCTGCGGGCGATGTGACCGCCGGCAACGTCATCGCTATCTCGCCCTACGGCAACACCGTGGAGACCTGGACCATGACCGGTGAGGACTTCCTGGCAGCGCTCGAGCACTCGCTGCAGATCAGCGACGAGTGCAATCACAGCTACGAGCTTCAGCAGGCTTATGTGGCGGCCGGTCACACCGAGCAGGAGGCGCAAGACAAGTACAAGTGGCGCAACGATTCCGGTAGCGTCCTTTCCTTCGGTGGCATTAACGTAACGATCGACTGGACGCAGCCCGAAGGCAAGCGCATCGTGAGCGCCACACTCACCAAGGACGGCACGGCACTTGATCCCGCCAAGGACTATACCGTCGCCACTAACAACTACATCATCACCAACACGACTGACTTCCCCACCTTCGCAAACGCCACCAAGCACACCGAGTGGGGTACCTGCGAGTCAGCGCTTAGGGCGCTGATCGGGCAGAACGGCTGGGAGAACAAGATGGCCTCGCTCGCGGGCACCATCAGCTTTGGCTCCGCTGCCGTGGACCCCACGCCCACACCGGCCCCGACGCCTGAGCCCTCGCCTAAGACGGACGCGACGACCACGAAGGTCATCACCAAGAAGACGACCGGCAAGCTCGCCGCAACGGGAGACCGCACGCTAGCCGTGATCGGCGCATGCCTCATCGGCGGCATCGTCATTATCATTCTCGGCATTATCTGGAAGCGTCGACGCTAAGCTACACCGCCGGGCCTTGCAGCCCCGCCGCGTAAACCTTACATCGAGCACAGAAGCCCGTCCGAATTTGATCGGACGGGCTTCTTGGTGGGTATCATGGTTGGACGATCATAAGGAGGTTTTCCCTACATGGAATTGTTTGAGCCGATTCTTCATTTCTTTGAGCAACGGTGGGTCCACAACATCATCTGGGCCGTCATCTTGGCGATAGGCACCGCCGTCGCCACCAAGGTCGTATCCAAGACCCTGCGTCACCTGCTCAATCGCGACGACAACCCGCTTCCGGCATCGAGCATCTTCATCAACATCGCACGCGCCGTCATCTGGATGATCGGCGGCAGCTTTATCCTCGACAACTGCTTTGGCATTAACGCAAACGCGCTCGTCGCCGCTCTTGGCGTCGGCGGCATCGCCATCTCGCTCGGCTTTCAGGACACGCTGTCGAACCTTATCGGCGGTATGCAGGTGACGTTTATGGGCATTATCAAACCCGGCGACAATATCGAGGTCGGCGGCGTATCCGGCGTGGTCCAAGACATCACCTGGCGCCACACGACCATCGAGGACGCCTGCGGGCAGACCATCATTGTGCCCAACTCCAACATCTCCAAGAACACGCTCGTGCATTTGATGCCCTTTGGGCGCGTGGCTGTGCCCGTTGCCGTAAAGGACACGTCTAAGTGGGCTTCCCTTGACGCGCTGGCAGACGAGCTCACGAGCGCAACCAAAACGGCCGTCTCGCCCATCTCTGGCTTTGACAAGGAGCCGTACGTGCTCTTTAGCGAGATCGGCGACTTTGGCATCAAGGGCAAAATCATCTTTATCGTCAGCGACGATAGCACCACTTTTACGGCAGCCGACGCCTGCATTCGTGCCATCGCCCCCATCATCGCCTAAACCACCACAAAGGGGACAGGCACCTTTGTGGTGGTTTCGCATCGTGGTACCATGGTTCATATCGTTGTTTAAACGACTAAGGGAGTAGACACCATGGAAGAGGCCTATCGTCAAGCACGCAAGCGCGGCGAGCAGGGACGCCGTCGCGCCATCAGCCAAAGCGAGCACCCGTACCTCACGGACCTCGACAGCTTGGTTGCCCAGCTCCCCTTAGGTCAGCGAGAGAATGTCGGCCTAAGGGATATTCCGCTCGAAATGGTCGTCGGCACGGTTACTAAGGGCCGTCAGTCTGCCTTTTCGTGCAACTTTATGCCCCTGCTGCCGTTTAACACCGAGTTCGCCCGCAAGTGGTCCAACCTCTACGACATCCAGGTGACCGAGGGCTATCGCGACCCCATCATCGTCACCGAGTTCATGCATCGGTTTTACGTCCAAGAGGGCAACAAGCGCGTCAGTGTCCTCAAATTCCTGGACGCCCCGACGGTTTCGGCCAAGGTCACCCGCCTCTATCCCGGAAAATGGGATTCCGTCGAAAGCCGCCTCTATGGCGAGTTCTGCGCGTTTTGGCGCGTCTGCCCCCTATACGAGATCGAGTTCTCGCGTGAGGGAAGCTACGAAACGCTCGCCAAGATGCTCGGCCAGAACCTTATCGAAAAATGGCCACAGAAAAAGGTCGACTACCTGCGCCACACCTTCCTACTCTTTAAGCGCGCCTACCTGCGCGCGGGCGGCGACCACCTGGACATTACGCCCGCCGACGCCATGCTCGTCTACCTCAATGTGTACAACCAGGACCGCCTGCTGGATACGCCGACGGATATCGTCGTAAACCGCCTGTGCAAGATCTGGCGCGAGCTGGTCATTGCCGGCAAAAATGACGAGGACAAGGTCGATCTTGTCGAAGCACCGAGCGTCGATGAGGAAGAGGCGCCCGCCAAGTCCACCTCCGGCGTGCTCAGCTTCTTTATGGGCAAGACTGTCTACTCGGCGGCCAACCCCCTGCGCATCGCCTTTATCCATGAGTTCCCCTGTGCGACATCGAGCTGGGACAGCCTGCACGACCAAGGGCGTCAGTATCTCGATGAGCACTTTGGCGGTATCGTGCGCACCGAGGCGTTCGAGGACTGTCACAATCCGGACGTGTTCTACGCCGCCGTGGAAACGGCTGTCAAACATGGAGCTAACGTCATCTTCTCGACCTCGCACCGCCTGATGGAATACACGCTCAGGGCTGCTGTTGAGTATCCCCGGGTTCGGTTCCTCAACTGCTCTATCGGCCTTCCCCATCAAAGCGTCCGTTCGTACTTTGGCAAGATGTACGAGGCCAAGTTTCTGCTGGGCGCCCTTGCCGCCAGCATGGCGGACAACCACCGCATCGGTTACCACGCGTCGGTCTTCGCCTCGGGCGCGCTTAGCGAGATCAACGCCTTTGCCATCGGCGCCTCGCTGCTCGACCCCCGCGCGCAAATTATCCTGACCTGGGGCGATGTGCCCGCCGGAGGCCTTGCCGAGGCCATGTGCCGCGAAGGCGTGAGCGTCATGACCGGCGCTGACATGTCAAAGTCGCTCGTAGACCCTACGGCCTACGGACTCCACCGCCTGGTCGATGGCAAGGTCGTCGGCATCGCCATGCCGGTCTGGAACTGGGGCCGATACTACGAGCTTATCGTGCGAAGCCTGCTGCATGGCACCTGGGATGAGACCAGTGACGACAGCCAGATTCGCGCCGTCAACTACTGGTATGGCATGAGCTCGGGCGTCATCGACATTCGCTACGCTCCGGGCCTGCCCTATCAGACGCGCAAACTGGTGCAGCTGCTCCGCAATGGCATCGTCGAGGGCTCCATCAATCCATTTGGCGGCGAGATTCATAGCCAAGACGGCGTGGTGCAGATCGAGGGCTTTCCCCCACTGCCGAGCGCGCAGATTGTCGAGATGAATTGGCTGGCGGACAACGTGGTAGGCACCATTCCGCAGCTCGACGATGAGCCGGGAGTTACCGCCCTATGAAGATCCTTGCCATAGCAGATACCGAAGAACGATGCCTTTGGGAGTGCTTTCGCAAGGAGCGCTTTGAGGGTGTCGACCTGATTCTGTCTGCCGGCGATCTGGACCCGGACTATCTTGAGTTTTTGGTCACCGTCATCAACAAACCGCTCATCTACGTTCGCGGCAACCACGACGACCGCTACGCACGTCATGCACCGGGCGGATGTATCTGCGTGGAAGACAGCGTGTACACGTACCGAGGGATTCGCATTGCGGGCCTTGGCGGGTCCATGCGTTATCGCGACGGCGCCAACATGTACACCGAACGCGAGATGTCCAAGCGCATGCGTAAGCTGTCGCGTAAGGTTAGGATGGTCGGCGGGTGCGACATTCTGCTTACCCATGCACCCGCCGCCGGTATGGGTGATCTGGATGATCTGCCGCATCGAGGGTTTGAGTGCTTTAACACAGCGCTTGAGTCCTGGGGGGCCGACTACATGGTGCATGGGCATGTACACCAAAGCTACGGTTACGATTTTCAGCGCGAGCGGCACCATGTGTGTGGAACGACGATCATCAACGCCTGCGGCTATACGCAGTTTGAGCTCGACCAGACGCACTACCCCATCCGCGGCTGGCAAGCAGCTTGGCTCAACTCACAAACCATGCGCCGCGAGCTCAAACGCCACGAAGCCATCGAGTCTTCAACAGCCAGAACACCCTGGTAACCACCTCAAAGGGGACACTGTCCCCCTTGAGGTGGTTTTACCCCGAGATAGCAAGAAACCCGGTCCTGCGCAGGGCAGAACCGGGTTTCTTTAGCAATGCTTGCTGTACTCAGGCAGTAACTAGCAGTTACTCAGCCAGGAAGTCACGCTGGACAGCGGGATCGACCTTGACGCCAGGGCCCATGGTGGAAGACACGGAGATTGACTTGACGTACTTGCCCTTAGCAGAAGAGGGCTTGACGCGCAGGATCTCGGTGTACAGGGCAGCGTAGTTCTCGACGAGCTGCTGCTCAGAGAAGGACTTCTTGCCCAGGGGCACGTGGCAGATGCCGTAGCGGTCGGCGCGGTACTCAACGCGGCCAGCCTTGAGCTCGGAGACCATCTTGGCGACGTCCATGGTCACGGTGCCGAGCTTGGGGTTCGGCATGAGGCCACGGGGACCAAGGATCTTACCGATGCGGCCAACCTTGGCCATCATGTTCGGCGTAGCGATAGCGGCGTCGAAGTTGATCTCGCCCTTCTGAATCTGGGCGACGAGCTCGTCGGAACCGATGATGTCGGCACCGGCAGCCTCAGCCTCACGGGCCTTCTCGCCCTCGGCGAAGACGGCAACACGAACGGTCTTGCCGGTGCCGTGGGGCAGGGAGATGGAACCACGGATGTTCTGGTCAGCCTTACGAGTATCGATGCCCAGACGAAAGTGGGCCTCGACGGTCTCGTCGAACTTGGCGGTGTCGAGCTCCTTGATGAGCTTGGCAGCCTGAAGGGGGGTGTAGAGCGTGGCGCGGTCGATCTTCTCGGCAGCGGCGTTATAGCTCTTACCATGCTTAGCCATGTGCATTACCTCCTGTGGTTAAACGGGCGTGAGCCCTCCCACATCATATCGTGTGCCCTATTGCACACATTCAACGGGCACCCCGGTCGGAGCACCCGTCGTTACCTAAAGAAATCGCTACTCAGCGATGGTGACGCCCATGGAACGGGCGGTACCGGCGATGATCTTCTTGGCGGCGTCAATGTCGTTGGCATTGAGGTCCGGCATCTTGATCTCGGCGATCTTGGTGAGCTGCTCCTGGGAGAGCTGACCAACCTTGTCAGCCTGGGGCTTAGCGGAACCAGACTTGAGGTTCAGCTCCTTCTTGATGAGGTGAGCCGCCGGCGGGGTCTTGGTGATGAAGGAGAAGGACTTGTCCTCGTAGACAGAGATCTCAACGGGGATGATGTCACCCTTCTTGTCCTGCGTCTCGGCGTTAAAGGCCTGGCAGAACTGCATGATGTTCACGCCAGCAGCGCCCAGGGCGGGGCCGACGGGAGGAGCGGGGTTTGCTGCACCAGCAGGAATCTGGAGCTTAATGACGTTGGCAACCTTCTTCTCAGCCATGGTCATTCCTTTCGAATCACGAGTGTGAAGTACTTGCTATATCGTAAGCACGCACGTGTTAGAAGCACTCCTGAGATGAGCAGTCACAGAAGAAGCACGCTCGCGCGAACGGACGAAAACTTAAGCGATGACAGCGACCTGGTTAAAGTCGAGCTCGACCGGCGTCTCGCGGCCAAAGATCATCAGCGTGACCTTGAGCTTGCCAGCCTCGGTGTTAACCTCGGAGACCTTGCCATCAAAGTCGGTAAGCGGGCCATCGGTGACGCGGACGGACGTGCCGACCTGAATATCGACCGAGGTGCGCTTGGGCGAATCGCCCTTACCGGGACGACGAGTCATCTTGTTGTACTCGTCGCGGGAAAGCGGAGCGGGCTTGCCGTTGCCGCCCAGGAAACCGGTGACGCCAGGCGTGTTACGAACACACGTCCAAGCATCGTCATCCATCTCCATGCGGACCAGGACATAACCCGGGAAGATCTTAGAATCCTTGGTCTCGCGCTTGCCACCCTCTTTAATCTCGGTGACGCGCTCCATAGGAATCTCGATATCAAAGATACGGTCCTGCATGCCCATGGTCTCGATGCGATGCTCGAGATCGGACTTAACGCGGTTCTCGTATCCAGAGTAAGTGTGAACGACGTACCAACGCTTAGACATGGTTTAGCCCCTCAATCCAGAGAACAGAGCAAGAGCCTCGCCAAAGCCAGCATCGAGCAGAGCGATGACGACGCCGACGACGATCAGAGAAGCGCAAACGACGACAGAGTAGTTCACGAGCTCCTTCTTATCGGGCCACGTGACACGCTTCATCTCGGACTTGACCGAAGCGAAATACTTCTTGGTGCGGGCGAAGAAACCAGGCTTCTCGTTCTTCTTGGACTTCGCAGCCTTCTCGTTCTTCTTGGCAACGGCCTTCTTGGCCTCAACCTTGGAGTTGGCGGCAGCTTTGTTGGCAGGTGCCGGCTGCTGAGCCTTCTTCTTGTTCTTCTTGTTGGCCATTTGGGTTACCTCCGCACAATGCGCTTATACATGAGTAAACCGTAAGCCCCCAAGTGGGAGCTTACGGAATAATGACTGGCACGCCAGGAAGGACTCGAACCCTCAACACTCGGTTTTGGAGACCGATGCTCTACCAATTGAACTACTGGCGTATGTGACTAGAGACTAGCGAGTCTCTTTGTGCAGCGTGTGGTGACGGCACCAGGGGCAATACTTCTTGATCTCCATACGATCAGGCATGGTCGACTTGTTCTTGGTGGTCGTATAGTTGCGGCGCTTGCACTCAGTGCACGCAAGAGTAACTAGAGTACGCATGTATCCTGAACCTTTCATTTCCGCCCCGTACGGGCACGAGTTGTTACTTTATCAGCTCCACGTAAGTGCTGTCAATGAAAACCTCGAGTCAATTGGTTCTCGGTGGATCCATTCATATTTGGAACACATCAATGAAGCCATCGAGATCTAATCGACGGTGCATCCAGGACCATTATCGATCCTCTCGACACCAGCAACGGCTCAACATCCATTGCAGAAAAGAACCCGGCACCCATATAAGTGCCGGGTTCTCTGAGTCAGCTATATCAAAGAGCTAATTTACTCAATGATCGTGGAGACGATGCCCGAACCGACGGTGTGGCCACCCTCGCGGATAGCGAAGCGCAGGCCCTCCTCCATGGCGATCGGGTGGATGAGGTCGCCCTCGATGGTGATGTGGTCACCAGGCATAGCCATCTCGGTGCCCTCGGGGAGCTTGACCGTACCGGTAACGTCGGTGGTACGGAAGTAGAACTGAGGACGATAACCATCGAAGAACGGGGTGTGACGGCCGCCCTCCTCCTTGGTCAGAACGTAGATCTCGCCGGTGAACTTGGTGTGCGGGGTAACCGAACCGGGCTTGCAGAGAACCTGGCCGCGCTCGATGTCCTCGCGCTTGATGCCGCGGAGCAGCAGACCGACGTTGTCGCCAGCCTCGCAGAAGTCCATGGACTTACGGAACATCTCGATACCGGTAACGACGGTGTTCTGGGTATCCTTGATGCCGACGATCTCGACGGGCTCGTTGAGCTTGAGCTCACCGCGCTCGACACGGCCGGTAGCAACGGTACCACGGCCGGAGATGGTCATAACGTCCTCAACGGCCATCAGGAAGGGGAGGTCGTTGTTACGAGCAGGCGTCGGGATGTACTCGTCGACGGCCTTCATGAGCTCGCGGATAGCGTCCATCCACTTGGCGTCGCCCTCGAGAGCGCCCAGAGCGGAACCACGGATGACGGGGATGTCGTCGCCGGGGAAATCGTACTCGGAGAGGAGCTCACGGGTCTCCATCTCGACGAGGTCGATGAGCTCGTCATCGTCGACCATGTCGCACTTGTTCAGGAAGACGACGATGTAGGGAACGCCGACCTGACGGGCGAGCAGGATGTGCTCGCGGGTCTGAGCCATGGGGCC
>CALFDL010000202.1 GCA_937950415.1 uncultured Collinsella sp.
CTCGGCGCAAGCCCAAACCTTAAAGTTAAAGCCTGCGTCCTGATACGAGGCACCCGGCGTGGGAAGGAACCGAATCTGATTGTCGATGAGGAACTCGCGCCGATAGATGGCAGACCAAATGGAAGGCTTGCGGTAGAAGATACCCGGGCGATCGACGGGGCGATACGCGGCGCGCGTCATATGCTCGTCGATGATCCCAAACAGCTCACGGCGCTCGGTGGGCGTGGACCAATACAGGTAAAAGTCGCCCTTAACCACATCGGCATGCTCAATATCGGCCTTGGCGACCAGCTTTTGGAGCGAATCCTCAAACATAAAGTCGTCGGACTCAAGGATGCCCACGTACTCACCGCGCGCCATCTCCAGGCCGCGGTTCATCGAGTCACCGTAACCGCTGTTGGCCTTGTCGATCATCTTTACACGGGGGTCGCGCTCCATGTACTCGCGGATGATATCCGGCGAGCTATCAGTGGAACCGTCGTTGATACAGATGATCTCGATGTCCTTAAGCGTCTGCGCCACGGCGGAATCGAGGCACTCGCGCAGGTAGCGTTCGACATTGCAGATGGGAACAAGCAGCGAAACTTTAGGGGTATCAGAGTTCTGCAAGAGAACCTCCTGTTGAATAGCGTGTAACAGGGTTATTTTAGCAGCCGAGCTGCGGCGGGCGGCAGCGCTTGGAATTAGATAAAGCGCTCCAGGCAGGCTTTGAGACCGCGAGTCGAAAGATAGAACAGCGCGGCATCTGCCATCGTAACGCCCGAGGTCGCCGCAACGAGCTTGTGAGCAACACGACGAACGGCGCCCTTAGCAGGCATATCCGCCCACTCCGTCCCCAAAAACGTCGTGAAAGCCCTGTTGACGCGGCCGGCAACACGGTGGAAGCCGTCCGCATCCAGACGCGCCAAGTCGAACACAATGAGGTCCAAGAACCAGGTGATCAGCTCGCCGGGGCACAGGTCCAAAAGACCGTAGGCCGCCCAGTCCTCCAAGACCTCCTCGAGCATCCTCATGTGGGCGTCAAGCTTTTTGGCGCGAGCCTCGGCACTGTTGAACTCGTGCGTCGCCGATTCGCTCTCCATCACGTAGTGGTAGAACTTGTCCGGCATGACGACGGTCTTGCGGGCAAGCGCATAAGCCGCAAATTGGAAGACGACGTCCTCGCCCAAAGCCAAACCGGGGGCGAAGCGAATGCCTTCGCGATTGAGCAGCTCGCGCGAAAAAGCCGCACGGCAGGCATAGGGCTGCGCATTCGAATGGAACAGCAGTTGGGGATCACGGGCGCCGAAGGTACCAGCTTTGGGACTCATGAGTTGCTGGACACGTTTGGAGGCAGCATCGGCAGGTTCACAGACGCCGCCAAAGACGGCGGCCTCGGCATCTACAGACTCCATGGCATGCAGCACGCGCTCGACCGTCTGGGCATCGATGTAATCGTCGGCGTCCACAAAAAAGACGGTCTCGCCCTCGGCGACATCGATACCGGCATTTCGAGCACACGAGACACCCGCGTTTTCCTGGTCAATCACCAGTACGCGATCGTCGGCCTGCGCGATCTGGCGCAACACGTTCAACGAATCGTCAGTCGAACCGTCGTTGACGCAGACAACCTGAATCGAACACTCAGACTGGACCAACAGCGAATCGAGGCATCGCTGAATGGAGCGTGCAGAGTTGTAAACGGGGACGACAATGGTAACTTTAGGACACGAGGCCTCTCCCATGCCGACCTACCCCCTCAGCGATTCGATGAGGAAGGCGGCGACCACGCCTGGGCCTCCAACCGAGGCGTAATACTTAGCACGCCCCAAGGCACCATCCGTCGCAAAACTCGGATGCTCGTCAACCCAGCCCTCGGGATCTTTGAGGATGGCAGCGAGATTTGCGCGCTTCCACGGTTTGAGGTCGTCAAGCAAAAACTCCCCCGCGTCCAAGGCCGCCTGAAATTCCTTAGCCATCTGAACCAGGAACTCCTTATAGAACTTAGGCGCCAGGCGCACGTAGTTCCACATGTATGAATCGTACTTAATGAGCTGGTTGAACTTAAGCATGCGCGCGACATCGCCGCTTGCGTGGTCGCGGGCATAATCCTCTCGAATCCAACGCTCAATCTCGGCATACTCGGTATTGACGCAAAAGACCTTAGCTGAAGAATTGACCGAGGAATTCTCGTTGTCCTGGCGATACGACAACACGGCATCGTGCAGGTAAATAGCCTTATCGGCGCACGCGATCACCTTAAAGGCGAATGACGTGTCCTGAAAGGATGCCCCCGGAGTCGGCAGGAACGTAATGCCGTTGCGCTCAAGAAAATCGCGACGGTACACGGCCGACCAAATCGACGGCTTTTGCTTAAAGAACTGCGTCGTATCGCTCGGGTGCACTGGCTTGCCACAGTCCTTGGCTTTAAACATCTCGTGCAGCGAACGGCGCTCCTCGGGCTTAGACCAGTAGAAATCAAAGTTCGCCTTCGCGAAGTCGGCATTATTGCTATCGGCGGCCGAGACAAGCTTTTCGAGTGCGTCGGACGCCATAAAGTCATCGGACTCCAGGATGCCAACGTACTTGCCACGCGCCATCTCCAGACCGTGGTTCATCGAGTCGCCGTAGCCGCTGTTGGCCTTGTCGATCATCTTAACGCGCTCATCGCGCTCCATATACTCGCGGATAATCGCCGGCGAGTTGTCGGTCGACCCGTCGTTAATGCAGATGATCTCAATATCCTTGAGCGTCTGCGCCAGGGCGGAATCGAGACACTCGCGCAGGTAGCGCTGAACATTGTAAATGGGAATAAGCAGCGACAGAACAGGGCTGCCAGAGGCGTTAGTAGACAAATGTGCTCCTTAGGAAATACCTGTCGTTTCATGGTATCAAAGGGTCAGCGCGCTAGCGGGCGTTTATATAATCTATGGAGCTCGCAGAGGCAAACCGATAAGAAAGGACGTCATGCAGCCCAAAGCCGCACGCAACATACCCATCGAAGCGCTGCGTTTGGTCGCGGTCGCCGGCATCGCGGTGTTCCACACCTTTCAGTGGACCTTTCAAGCCGTCTGCGTCGGCGCCGTGGAATATGCCCCACTTGCGATGTTCCCCTATTCCGGCGTGCTCGGTTTTATTAACTTGCTTGGCTGCTGGGCCAACGAGGTCTTCTTTATGATCTCGGGCTATTTTCTCATCGCTTCGGCCGCGCGTGCTTGGGACGGTGGAGCAACGTGGAAGTCGCAAATGCAACGGACGGCGCAGCGCCTTGGCAAGGTCATTATGCCCACTGCGTTTTATTGCCTCGTGGCGCTCGCGTGGTCCACGGTCGTCTCCCCCATTCCCGATGTTACCCTCAACACGCACTACTGGTACACGCTAGGCCTTGAGTTTATCTGGGTCTATGCCGCTACGGTCTTCATGGCGCCATGGTTTGGACTAGCAAGGAGTCGACTCCCCCGGAAGAGCTACACGGCGACGGTCATCGCCGTTGGCATCTTCGCATTTGTTGTTAACGGGTATTTAGCCGCCATGAGCGCGACAAGCGGCGGTGAGTTTTCTTGGCTGCAGAAGCTCATGAGCGCCGTCACGTACGTAGTCGCGTTTTTGATCGGCGGACTGCTCCGCGACGTTACCGATGTCATGGATTCGGACAGGGTGGGCGCCTTGGGCATGCGCTCGCTCGTAACGGTTTTGGTGCTCACCATCATCCTGGAAGGAGCACTCTCCTTCACCGGCGACCTCACGGCAATGGCAGTCCTCTCCTACAAATCGACCTCGCTGATCTCGTTTGCCCTCGCTGCCGCCTGCCTGCTCTTTGCGGCAACCCGACGCAGTGCCTCAGGCAATCCGCGGACTGCAGGTGTCATCGTCACCTTATCGACCGCCACGCTTGGTTTCTATGTGATGCAGTCACTCACCAGTAGCCTGTGGCGTCCCGTCTTCAATACGTTGCTCGCAAACATACTGGTCAGCCAAAACAGCCCGGTAGCTATATACATCGTCACGGGTACCGTCATTAGCATCGTCTTTGCTCTGGCACTTCTCATCATCGATGCAGCCAGAAGCTTTATCGCTCGCAAGCCCAAGCGGCAATAGACACGCTGCCGTCAGACCCTAAAGCCGCTACAGCCGTGGCAGGTTCCTGCGTTTTATTCAAAGCTTGCCGCCAAGGTGCGCCGAGCCTTTACAATAGGACAGTCCCAAGGACGTATTCGATAGCTTCCGCGCTGCACTCGCCCGCCGCGCGTGAAAGGATATATTGCCCCATGCCTTCAACCCTTCCCGCTCCCATCGATAAGCTCGCCATCGTCGTCGTTACGTACAAGCGCCAAGAACTCCTGGCCAACTTGTTCGACTCCATGACCGAGCTCACGGCAACGCCTTGGCGCATCGTGATTGTCGATAACGAGAATTCGCGCGAGACCGAGGCCATGTGCGCCGCATTTAACGAGCGCCTGGCCAACCTGTGGGGCATCGACACCGAGCAGCCCGACGCGCAGGGCGGCACCGACCGCGTCATCTACGCACCGCAGCTCGAAAACGGCGGCGGTGCAGGTGGCTTCTCCGCCGGCACCAAATGCGCCTACGACCTGGGCGCCCAGTGGTTCTGGGTGATGGACGACGACGTGCTCGTCATCCCCGAAGGCATCGAGCGCTTGGCCAAGTGGACCGACCGCTACGATGTCATCCAGGGTTCGCGCCTGGACTTCGACGGCGGCGCGTTCTTTTGGCAGTACCAACTGATCCTTTCGCTCGGCATTCCAAACCCTGTCGCCAAGTGGGATCTGGGTCCCGAGGGCTACCGCACCATGAACCAGCTGTGCTTTGAGGGCGGCATGTTCTCGCGCCGCGTGGTCGACAAGATCGGCCTGCCCGATGCGCGATTCTTCATCTACGGCGACGATGCCTGCTACGGCTACGTAGCCAGCCAACACTTCTCCGCCGCCGTTGTGGCCGACGTGGTTCTCAAGCGCGCCCGCGCTGTCTCTAACTGGGATATCGCCGGCAAGCGCCAGCTCAACTCTACGAGCGACACCAACCGTTACTACATCATGCGCAACCGCGGTTATCTGGCCCGCTACATGCAGATCTACGGCGACTACCACCCTATGCTGTTCCGTCTGGGCAACGCCGCGACCTTCTGCAAGGAATTCATTCGCCTGGCCGCGGTCGACAAGTGCTTTAAGACCGGCATTCCGGCGCTGCGCCGAGGTATGAAGGACGCCCGCAAGATCATCAAGGATCCCAACTGGAAGCCCATGCCGCCCCTGAAGGACGCCGAGCAGTAAAGGGCTTTCGCCCGCCGCTACAATCGTTGGCACACCACGGACACACGCTGACCGTCAAAACCAAAGCCCCAACGCATGCGCCCGACGGCGGGGCGCGGCACGCGGATATCATCGATGCCGTCGCGCTCTATGTCGAGCAGTGCCTGAACCGCCAACAGTTCCAGGCCCAGGACATCGACGCCAGGGTCGTACATCATGTTGATCGTTATCAGCGGTCGCTCATCGAGCATGCCGAGCGTGTCGGCCACGTCAAACACCCGACCGGTGGGAATCACCTGGATATCCCAGCGATCCGAGACGCCACTTCGCTTGGAACTGGGATTGCAATAGCCGGGCAGTCCAAAGCAGAGCCCCTGAAGCGCCAGATGATAGGCTGTAGGCACATCTGATTGGCCCACATCGATGCCCAGATCGCCGATAGCACAGCTCAAAGCTTGCTTTACAGTGTTCTCGTCTCCTCGACACAGCCCGTCATGGAACGAGTCGATAACTCCAACGTCCTCAACGGCGCACTCAAACCATTCCAGAATTACAAGACGGAGCGCCTGACGCACTTCGTTGTTAGGCAGACGCAGGGAACGAAGGCACGCGCCGTCCTCCGAATGCCCCGTCATGTCCGTCGTAAGAAATCCAGACAGATACAGCGCTGTCCAGATATCTTCGGGCTTGGCGACATCGGCCACCTCGGCATGCACATGCACTGGCGCCTCAATAAACCCATGCGGCTCAAGCAAATCGAACAATGCGGACAGGCGCATGAGATTCCAGTCGCCGACGCATGCGCTCAGACGGTCAGCGTAACCATACAGATCTGCCCGAACAGGCGCGACGCAACCGCGATGTGCGGAGTCCACCACGCGCTCCGGGCTCGAGCAATAAAAACCACCAAACAGATATCCCTCGAGCCACTCACGCGCGTCATCCAGACAGCCGTTGCGACCGATGCAATCCAACAGCACTTGGACTTCGTCGTCCGAAAAACCGAACCATCGATCACACCAACTCGACAACGCTGTCGCCGACCGATAGGAAACCCCACGTTGGGACAACGCAAACTCGGCATGACCGGGGCGTTCGCACATCAGACACGTCAATCGCAACGAGTCGCCGGCATCGGCAATGGTGTCGAACAACATTCGGCTGAGCGACTCTAGGGAATCCACGCTACCGTCGTCCTTAGCGTCCAAACGCTTTGGACATACCGCGTCGTAGTCGTCTATCAGAAGAACAACCCGCTCATCGAAAGCTGTCTGAAGCAGTTTAATAAGCACGCCAAGCGCCGCATCGATCTCCTTATCGCTGGCCACCCCACGCGCCGCCCTCTCGATAAGACGAACCTCACGTCTTGACAGATCAGGCGCGGCAAGCAGCGGCAGCAATCGGGCGCACTCGCGCACGACAGCCCCGCGAATTGCTGCCGCAGCACCAGCGCCATGCCTCGAAGCGGCAGCTGTAAAGTCGAGCGTGATGACCGGATAACTCGCGTACTCATCACGATAGCGACCGCCGCCCGCCTGCCAAATCTGGGTACCAGCGAACAGGCTTCGATCCGGCAGCCGGCGATCAGGTCGTTCCAAATAGCACTTGAGCATCGATAAATTCATGCTCTTGCCAAAACCCTTGGGCCGACAGCAAAGCGCAACAGGTGCTTCACTGTCCAATATATCGGCAATAAACATAGTCTTATCGACGAGCAAACACCGATTGATTGCATCGGAAAAGTCGTGTACATCAACCGGTAGAGCTGCGTTATCCGCATGATTGAGCAACCGCGCACCAAACGCATGAATAAAACCACAATTCACCTGTTCAGACACCGTAAACTCTCCCTCTAACGCAGCACGATGCCCATTGTAACGAGCAGGCGGAGCGCAACAATATCGACTTGCAAAGGTTTCGGGCAACGGTAGCAACTGACGCCCCGAGGGGGGCATAACAAATCGTTGTGCAACAAAAACGGGATCCGATGCGGCTGCACCGGACCCCGTCTCAAACGCTTTGAAAACAATCTGAAAGGCTACTCCTCCGAGCCGTCCTCCCCAGAAGCCTTCTTCTGCTGATCGAGCTTATGCTTACCACTTACGATAGACGTAGCGCCCAGTGTGGCCAAGCTCGCGCTGGCAAGGCTCGCCATCACAATCAGATCGCCCGTCTTGGGCATGTTGCCGCCCGAGGACTTGGTAGCTGTAGTCGTCGTGGTCGTGGTGGTCACCGTTTTGGAGTCATTTTGCTCCTGATTCTGGTTGTCAGCACCGCTCTTGTCGTCGTCTTCGGACTGTTTCTTTTCGTCCTCGGTCTTTTTCTTTTCGCCCTCGGTTTTGCTCTCGTCCTTCTTCTGAGCGGATTTGTCGTCCTTCTCCTCAGAGCTAGAACCCTTATCGGATTCGGTCTTCTCGGAAGCCTTGTCCTTGGAGTCGCCCTTTGCGGCTTCGGTCTTTTCCGTGGAAGCCTGATCAGAGTTGTCCTTGTTCTGGGCCGAGCCGTTATTGACGCCAGCCATCAGCGAAGAGCCCAACGTAGAACCAAGCTGCACGGAGAAAGAAGGCTTCTTGTCCGGCGAAGCAACGGGAGCGTCCGGGGCCTTATTCGAGTCGTCCTTGGAAGCATCGGAATCAGGGGTCGTGTCAGAGCCGGAGCCGTTGTTAGAGCCGGTGTCAACGGACGAATCGCTCGAGCCGGTAGATGAGTTAGAGGTGCCAGCGTCGGTCGAACCAGAAGCGTCGCTGTCCGTATTGCCGGCAGAGCTTGAAGGCGAATCGCTCGCAGCAGAGCCGTTCGAATCGGAGC
>CALFDL010000203.1 GCA_937950415.1 uncultured Collinsella sp.
CGGACGAGCAGGAGCGTAAGGAACTCAGCGTGAGCCAGGCGGTGGAGATCGCCGCCGGCGCGCTCGATGCCATTCCGCAGCTGAGCGTTTTGGGCGAGGTCACGGGCTTCCGTGGCCCCAATGCCCGAAGCGGCCACTGCTACTTTCAGATCAAGGACGACTCGGCGGCCGTCGACTGCATCATCTGGAAGGGTGCCTATCTCAAGCGCACGTTCGATCTGCGCGACGGCATGCAGGTGAGCTTTAAGGGCAGCTTCAATCTTTATAAGGCCACGGGCCGCATGAGCTTTGTCGCTCGCTCATTCTCGCTGGCGGGGGAGGGTCTGCTGCGTCAACAAGTGGCGCAACTGGCCGAAAAGCTGCGTCGCGAGGGCCTGATGGACGAAGCGCGCAAGCGCCGTATTCCGGTGTTCTGCTCCCGCGTGGCGGTCGTCACCTCGCTTTCGGGTGCCGTAATCGACGACGTCAAGCGCACATTGCGTCGTCGCAACCCGCTCGTCGAGCTCGTCTGCGTGGGCGCCAAGGTTCAAGGTGAGGGTGCGCCGGCTGAGCTCATTGAGGGCTTGCGCCGCGCCGCCGCCATCACGCCGGCGCCCGACTGTATTTTGCTGGTGCGCGGCGGCGGCTCCTTTGAGGACCTCATGACCTTTAACGACGAGGAGCTTGCTCGCGCGGTGGCGGCTTGTCCTGTGCCCGTGGTGACCGGCATTGGCCATGAGCCTGATACCTCGATTTGCGACATGGTGAGCGACCGCCGCGCCTCCACGCCCACGGCGGCGGCAGAATCGGTGGCGCCGGCTATGACGGAGTTGGCCGATGTGCTCGAGGCGCGCCATCAGCGTCTGGGTGCCGCGATGGCATCGATGATTGGGTCGAATCAGGTTGATCTGGAGATGCTCGACCAGCGCGGTCGCCGCGCCTGGGATACCTATACGGCCCGCTTGGGCGATGCGCTCGATGCGGCTGCGTGCCGCCCGTGCCTCAACGACCCAACGTTTATGGTCGAGCGTCGCGAGTCTGAGCTTGCCCTGACGGCCGATCGCCTGTCGGGCGCCATGGTACGCTCGGTCGGAGCTTTCCGATCCAGCTTTGAACGCCTGCCCGAGCGTCTGGTTGCAAGCACCTCGGGACTCGATGGCAAGCACCATGCGCTCACGCTCGCAAGCTCCCGTCTGGAGCATCAGGGGCGCACGATGCTCAACAAGCCCGCGTCCGACCTGGGCCGTGCGGCAGCCTCGCTAGATGCCCTGTCGCCGCTCAAGGTGCTTGCCCGTGGTTATTCCATCGCGTACAGCGATGATGGGGTGGCCACGAGCGCCAAGACCTTTAAGGCCGGTGACGCCATCCGCGTGCGCATGGCAGACGGCAACGTGACGGCAACGGTCGATACGGTCGAGTAGGCCGCGTTTCATAGCGATAAACCTTTAGGAAAGGAAACAGATATGGCAGAGAA
>CALFDL010000204.1 GCA_937950415.1 uncultured Collinsella sp.
GTGAGCGGCTCGCCCGTGCGGATGCGGTCGATGAACAGCGGGATGACGCTGCCGCGCGAGCACATGACGTTGCCGTAGCGGGTGCAGCAGATGGTGGTGCGGCCGGCGCCGTTGCGGGCGTTGGCGTAGATGATCGACTCCATCATGGCCTTGGACTTGCCCATGGCGTTGATGGGGTAGGCGGCCTTGTCGGTGGACAGGCACACGACGCGGTCCACGCCCTCGTCGATGGCGGCATGCAGGACGTTGTCCGTGCCGATTACGTTGGTGCGCACGGCCTCCATGGGGAAGAACTCGCAGGAGGGAACCTGCTTGAGGGCGGCGGCGTGGAAGATGTAGTCCACGCCGTGCATGGCGTCGCGGACGCTCTGGGCGTCGCGGACGTCGCCGATGAAGAAGCGCACCTTGGACGCGAGCTCGGGGGACCTCTCCTGCAGGCGGTGGCGCATGTCGTCCTGCTTCTTCTCGTCGCGGGAGAAGATGCGGATCTCGGCTAGGTCGGTGTCCATGAAGTGTTTGAGCACGGTGTTGCCGAACGAGCCGGTGCCGCCCGTGATCATGAGGGTCTTGTCTTTGAATACGCTATCGCACATTTCAAGCTCCAATAAACAAAATTAAGGTGAATGAAACTTAAACAAATTTGAAGTTGTTGCTTAACCTACTAATACGTGTCTTATGCTAAACGAAAAGACGCCTGCTGGGCATAAATTAGAATTAAAAAGCGTTAATACCTGCGCCAGAACTGATAACCCCTCCATTGGCGTTAAAGAAGTCAATTCAGGTAGATATTAAGCACCGGCCGCACACTTTTATATCTAAGTATTTAGCGAATCTCTACTGCATTATTCCGAATAATGCAGGGAAGCATCGCGACACACCCGACAAAATAAGCAAGCGAAATTGCAATACTCGTTCCGTTAGGTCCAAACAAGTGAATCATTAAGCTGGAAAGAGGGACAACAACGATTAAAGCAACTAAATTACCAACAAGATTACCAACCATCTTTCTTTTAACAATTGTCAGGTCGGAAAAGAAACCGATAAACGCCGTAATCAGAGAGCTAATTACCGCACCGTACAGCAAAAAAGAATACTGATGAATTTGGTCACCGAAAAGTAGTCCCAACAAGTAGTCGCCGCAGATGAAACAAGCGAACAAAATAAGAATACACAAGACAAGGGCGCCAAGAATGACCTTCACCAACATGGTATTAAATGCTTTTTTATCCTCCGACTCACTAGCGCTCGCAAAAGCGCCGAGCAAAGGGGCATAGGCATTAGCAGCACCCGCCTGAACTATTGCCGCGGGAGAACACACCGAGGAATAAACACCCAACATTGATGCCCCCAATGCAGCAGCAAGTTCTTGACGCGAAACAGATGTAACTGCAGCGCAACAAAAAACCCCAACCGTAGCGGGAAGACACTTATAAAACAGTTCAGACATCGCCTTGAACCTAAAAGAAGGAACAATCGCATCGAAATTCGAAGCCCAACGTACATCAACAACCATTACAGGGAGAGACACCGCAATCATTAGAACGATGCTCAATACAAGAGAATGTGAGACATGCATTCCGGCACAAAACGCGAGAAGTGACAAAATGCCTCTCAGCAGCATCGAAATGCCACAATAAATCATATTTCCTGCTTTTTGATCAATGCCGTGGAACACATCGACCATCACTTCTATTGACTTATATATGCAATAGAAGTACACGGGGAGAAGGGAAGACTGCTGACAGGTAAAGAATGCATAAGGTAATACGAAAACAAACCCCAACACTATTGTGATTAGACGAAAACCAATGTATTCCCCCGAAGAATACTCACATGAAAGATCGGATACCTGAAAGGATCGAATCTTATATAAACCGATTGGAACAAATAGATTGCTGATTGTCATTGCCAAAGACAAATCACCTGCATAGTTAAAATCCGATGAAAGACGAACTACGGCAACTGTCGTTAACCACTGACAAGCAAGGTATGCAATCGAGCCAACGGTATTCCATGTGATGTTTTTCTTTAAATTGTCAGTCAAATTAACCCAATCGATTTAAGACTTTCAATCTACTTTTTAAAGCCTAACCAATAACCTCTTTGGCGATTGCATCAATGCTTTCGCCGTATCCAACACCCGGAACGGCCCATTTGCCATTTAAATCAACAGTTCTCGGAGCACAGCCACGACTGACATATTTAAAGCGAGCATCAATACACGGATTAATCAATGGCTCCGTTGAACCATACGCCTTTAGATGCTGAACCTGCGCCCGCAGTCCCTCACGGACAGATCCGAAGGTGTAGCCTGGGTTACCAGGTCCAGTGGCGCCAAGGCCTCCAAAATTGCACTGATTAGGCTGAACCAAATTTCCAAACTTCAAATATCCCGTTTCTTTCATCACCTGCCCATATAAAACTTCAGGTGAAACACCCTCCGACTGAGCCTCTTCATATAGAATTTTGCAGAAATCTATGATGTTCGACGCTCCCCTATCCGTGTAAACGGCTGAAGGGAATCCTTTTGGGCCCACGGTCTTTGTGAAATGATCAGCGGCATCTAGATAGGTTGAATAGGCGGACGACATAATAAAACCTTCGTATCCAGTCGCACTTGCACCATTACGCCCCTCCTTAATGCCACAATTTAAATAGTGGATGTAATAGCTCTTCAGGTTCTGCCCGAAAGCCTTCCTCAGGTCCGCATAACGATTTCGATAGCCATAAACGTCGAAGGAATCGCTCCCGCGACGGCCCTCCGCCATGCCGCAGCTGACGAAATGGCGCAGCACGGCAGCATCGTCAATCATTACAACGCCAGCGGGGCTTCGTTTAGAAAAAGCGTTGCGAATGTCTTCGTTATTCGATAGATAAAACGAGGGGTCGTAGACGGAAGAATAGTCAACGCCATTGATAGTCGTAGCGTATCCCTCAATCTTTGAGCATCCGGTCCCATGCCTTCCTTCTGCTTTTCCAGCTGTGACGTAATGCTCGTAGTACTTCACTAAATCAAAGCCAAAGGCAGCCCTTAAATCTGGATACTCATTAAAGTAGCTCTGTACGTCAAAAGAAGCAGAGCCGCGCCTACCTTCACTCATACCATAGTTAATAAAATGGTCTAGAGCTAATTCACTATTTCCAGCCGTAGCTTTGGCAACATCGGGATTATTCGACAAATAGTAATTAGCATCGAATACGGAAGAGTAATCGAGCCAAGTTGACTTAGGAAATTGCGCAATGATCGCATCGGCATCGGCCTCGCCAAGACGCCTGCAACCCTCATCGCTAAAATAATTCAATACGTCCCCCGCATTAGAAATAAAGCCATGCTCAATTAGAATGCCGGGAATACCTTGTTCGCGGGCGCAACGGATGACCGCAAACTCATCTCCAACTTCCATTTGGAATACACCGCGATAGCTGAGTCCCATAGAAGCGAGGTTGTTCATCACTTTAATCGCAAGCTCCACAGAAACTTGCGTGTAATCATATTCATTGGCAGTGGGCGCATATACCTCGGCGCCGTGAGCAACAGGCGAACCGGAATTGATATGGAAGCTAACAAAGGCCTGCGCGCCTTGACTCACGCATCGTTGGACACGATAAAGGTAATCATTTCCTGAGTAGCCACCGCTTTGCTCGCGAGCAAGAACGACTTTAAAGCCATACGCCTCAAGCTTATTCTTACAAGCAGCAACGATCTTCCAAGTTAGATCCGCCTCACTCTTTCCATTTCCCTGCGCACCAGGGTCGGTGCCGCCATGGCCAGCATCGAGGGCAATTATCCGAACGTTTTTTCGCGCCGAGCGCGCAGCATAGGTAGAAATGCCGTCCGGTGAATCGGCACACTCCAACGCCTGCTTGATCGATTGGGCCTCAACGGCATTGCCATCGCCGTCTGCATAGTAAACGGAAGTGCCTTCGCAATTAGCAGTGCCGTCAACAACCGTAAAAGAATAATCTCTGTCAGAGAGATTAATCTCATGTTCAGTACCATCGCCCTGCAGAACATAGGTTATTGAAGTAAGAAAGTATGTATTGAGTTCTAGCTCCGAGCCAAATGTAAATGCAGCAGAATTAGCATCCTGTGCGGAAGCGTCAACAGCCCCCTGAACTCCATTGGCGCTCACATAGTTAAGTGTCGCGGAAGCGATAGTATCGCTGTCATTAGGAGTCGCAAACGCGACGACTTGGTCAGTCCCACTGATAAGGTTCGGGTAGGCAAGATATATATATTGAAAAGGAGAATCAGCCGATTCGGTTTGCGGCTCAGTTGAAGAAGCATCTACACCGAAATCCTCATCAGCTGACTCGTCAACGTCCGTCGGCAACGACTGCTCGACATCCATGTCTCCGTCGGCAACGCCCTCGTCGCGTGAAGCTACACCATCGTCTGCGGACACAGCATCTGATGAAATATCCTCAGCTTGCACGCTATTCGCAGCATAAGCAGCGGCTACAGGACTCATCAAGGGTGAAATCGTTAAAAGAGCAGCTAAAGAAAACGCTGTTGAGGCACGCAATGCCTTTTTCATATCGTATCCCCCATCACAAATAATGATACTAAGGGTAGATTATCTTACAATCTCCCCCGCATCGGAAGTCCAGTTATTCAAAGCATGGGAATTGTTCTAAAAGCAGATGGACACCTGCCCTTATAAAAAGTAGCAGGCGTACTCAGCAAGCTTTTTTTCGTCTCTAACAGTTTAGATAACAGGTGATGATTCGGGGACCGGAAGGTTCCCGAATGTTATGCTCTTCCCAGCCAAACAAAGAATCCGCCCGAGCGCCCACCCGGATCTTTGTTTGGCGACAATCCCTCCGGGTGGGCGCTCGGGCGGATGGGAAAGATCCATATGGAAAGAGCGAACCCCTTCAGGGCGCTCGTGGCGGGCCTCACCGCCGACGAGTTCCTGCTGTTCAGAGAAGCCGTCGGCGAGAGGCACTGCCGCAACGAGGTCGGGGTCGGCACGCTCGCCGTGGCCGCCGCGGCATACTGGCCGGACCCGGGGTGCCCGGAGTGCGGCGCCGAGGGCGCCTGAAGGGACAGGTCCACCGCAGCAGGAGTACCGAGGTGGCGCTGCCGCTGCTGCGGCAGGAGATTCAACTCCCTCACCGGGACCGTCCTCGAGCACTGCAGAAAGCCGCTCCTCGCCTGAGTCTCCTT
>CALFDL010000205.1 GCA_937950415.1 uncultured Collinsella sp.
CGCAGCTTGTGGCCAGCGCATGTGCATGCGGGCGGTCGCCGCCAGCGACGCGGCCGCGGCTCCGTTTATCACCCATCCTACGCGAACCTTCGCTGCCGCGGACATCGACAGCGACCGCTTCCCCATCGTGTCTGCCGAGGCTCTCGACATGATTGTTGTGCCGCTCGTGGCCTTCGACCGCACCGGCGCACGCCTGGGCTACGGCGGCGGCTGCTACGACCGCTACCTGCCCACGCTTTCGGCCACATGCCAGATCATCGGCATCTCCTTTGACGAACAGCGCGTCGACCACATCCCCACCGATGCCCACGACCTGCCGCTGCCCAACATCATCAGCGCCTAACCGCTGGCGGGCTGCACCCCACAAAAATGAGCGTGGAAAATCTCCCACTTTGAGCCCCCTTACGAGCCAAAAACGGGAGATTATCCACGCTCATGTTGCAAACGTCCGTTTTTCCACGCTCGTCCGTCCAGATTTCCGCGCTCATTCGGCAAGCGTCCGAAAATCCACGCTCGTATGTCTGAAAATCCACGCTCAATCAATGCGCGTCCAGATTTCCGCGCTCGTGTGTCCGATTATCCACGCTCGTGTGTCCGATTATCCACGCTCGTGCAGCTTAACGCCCCGCAACCGCCTCAACATGCACGCGGCACGCCGGCAACTTTGAGCTTGCGATCGAGCTTTGTCGGGTCCCTTAGATCATCCCAGCACAAGCGCACAATCTTACAGTTATCGAGCATCGAAAGCCTCGACTCGCGCTGGCGCTCGTCAAATTGCGCCTTTGCGAGCTTGCCCTCCTCCGCCGCCTTCTCGCTTTTAACGAATCCGTCGAACTCCCCAATAATCAACCGGTCACCCACGCGCCACAGATAGTCAACGCGATACGGCTTTCCCGGCTCAACCGGGTCGAACAGCTCAACTTGCAGCTCCGGAACCTGCCAGCCGCGCTCGATCATCAGGGCACGCGCCTTGGACTCGCCGCCGCTTTCCGACAGCCCATCGGCACATCGTGCAACCCTGCGCGCCGTCACAACACCGCGACGATTCAGGCCAAGCTTGTCGACAGTCTCAACGAGATGCTCCTTCGACAAAAGTTGCTCATGGAGCGCCGAATCCGCGATGATCAGTCCCTCGACAAACGATGCATCGACCAAGCAATCCGTAATCGTTTGATCGATATCGGTTACGGCGATATCGATCTGGGTGGCCCGTGTTTGACGAGCATAGCGATGACGAATGACCTGAGAGCCCGGCGTCGTCGATTGGGCCGGCATCGCGGCGATATGGATGTGCGTCAAATTGGCATGCGAAACCGAAAGGCCATAGATAACAGCCGCCGTATAGGAGCAAAATGTCCAGTCGGGGTGCTTTTGCGCAAGCGCCCGCACCCGATGCAGATAACGCTGCCGAAACTTGAGCTCGGACCAGTATTCCGGACGCGCATACAGCCCCGGCATGACCGCTTCGAGACTTCCCGCCTCCGCCCGCCGCTGAATCTGCTTTGCCTCCGCCGCCGTGCGCGCGTACACGCAGCTCATCTGCTGTTCGCATGCTTTAATGTGACTTGCAAGCCTTTGATTCGCCGTCATGTTTCCCATGTCGCCTCCCAAATCTTGGAACGGCGCAAACGTACCAGACGGTTTCATGCGAAGTCTGACCAAATACCGTCCAGGCGCTGACCAAATGCTTGACGGTTTTGGACGTTTTAGGCTGATGTCTTATATCTGCAGGTAGGGCGGTTGTCGAGAGGTCCCTGTCTCCACATTTTGAGGCCTTGGTCCATCGGATTATCAGAAAGAAAAACCCGTCGAGATTCAAGACTACGCCAAATGCGACTTTGCCTCTGCACGCACCGTCGCTTAGCCGAGCCATCGGCATCTACATGCCTAAAAAATGAGCGTGGATAATCTCCCGTTTTGAGCCTAGTTTCAAGCCAAAAGTGGGAGATTATCCACGCTCG
>CALFDL010000206.1 GCA_937950415.1 uncultured Collinsella sp.
ATACTCATGGAAAACCTCCCATTTCCCGATGTCCAAGAAATGGGAGGCAGTTCACTGGCCCCTTTGTGGTGGTTGCGGCGTTTACGCTGGTTGAGACTTGGCTAGGCCAGGTCGGCGCCGTTGGACTCGATGACCTTCTTGTACCAGAAGAAGCTGTCCTTGCGGCTGCGGGCGAGCGTGCCGTTGCCGTCGTTGTCCTTGTCGACGTAGATGAAGCCGTAGCGCTTCTTCATCTCGCCGGTCGAGGCGCTCACCAAATCGATGCAGCCCCACATGGTGTAGCCCATCAGGTCCACGCCGTCCTCGATGGCAATCTCCATCTGCTTGATATGCTCGCGCAGGTAATCGATGCGGTAGCCGTCGTGGATTGCACCGTCCGCCTCGACCTCGTCCACGGCGCCCAGGCCGTTCTCGACGATCATCAGCGGCACCTGATAGCGATCGTAGACCTCCTCCAGGTAGTAACGCAGGCCCTCGGGGTCGATCGCCCAACCCCAATCGCTCTTCTTGAGGTACTCGTTGCCGGCGCCACCAAAGATGTTGCCCTGCTCCAGCAGCACCGGGTCGGCCGTGGCCGTAGCGCTCATGTAGTAGCTAAAGCTGTAGAAGTCGACCTTGCCGGCGGCCAACGTGGCGGCATCCTCGGGCGAGACCTCCACGTGCACGCCTTCGCGGCGCCACACGCTGGGCGCCCACGAGGGATACGCACCGCGCACCTGCACGTCGCCGCAGTAGAAGTTCATCTCGCGCTGCTGCTTTTGAGCAGCCAGAACATCTGCCGGGTTGCACGTGTGCGGGTAGCAGGCGTTGCCGGCGATCATGCAGCCGATCTTGTTCTGAGGATCGATCTGATGGCCCATGGTGACGCACTTGGCGCTCGCCAGGAACTGATGGTGCAGGGCGTCGAAGCGCGCCTGCGGATCGTCCCAGTCGCAGTTGCCAAAGGCCATGGACGTGTCAGTTGTCTCGGGCACCATACCGCCGCCCATCACGCCGCCAAAACCGCCCATGAGCAGGCAATTGATTTCGTTAAAGGTGAGCCAGTAGCGCACCAGGCCCTTGTACTCGGTCATGACGGTACGGGCGTAGTTGAGGTAGAACTCGATAAGCTTGGGGTTCTTCCAGCCGCCGTAGTTTTTGGACAGGCCATAGGGCAGCTCGTAGTGGCTGAGGGTGACCATAGGCTCGATGCCCTGCTCCTGACAGGCCTGGAACACGCGGCGGTAGAACTCGATGCCGGCCTGGTTGGGCTCGGCCTCGTCGCCGTTGGGGAAGATGCGGCTCCAATTGATGGACATGCGGTAGCACTTAAAGCCCATCTCGCCAAAGAGCTTGATGTCGTCGAGGTAGTGATGGTACATATCCACGGCCTCGTGGCTGGGATAGTGGTACTGGGGCAGAATGCCGTCGGTAATGTGGCGCGGCTCGGAGACCGTACCGCCAGTCATGATGTCGGGGACACCGAGGCCCTTGCCATCCTCGTTGTATCCGCCTTCGCACTGATTGGCGGCAGTGGCGCCGCCCCACAGAAATCCATCGGGAAAAGCCATGTTGGCTCCTTTCGTACGTGTTTGGAGAGGTTGCGCGGGCGCCGAAACGGCGTCCACGAGGTAATTTGCGTCCCGATCGGGGTTCGCGTTGAGTCGGCCGCCACGAAACCGGCCCATCTACTACGTTTAGTCGTGAACCCCCGACCACGCCGCAATTGTCAAAAATAAAACCGCAGGTAGAAGGCTTGACGGTTTTCGGAAAACCGCCGTGTGGTTAGCCCCTGCCACCTAAACGTAGTAGATGGACCGGTTTCGTGGCGAGGCATGTTGCGGGACGCGCACGGACCGGCCGATTGAAACTATGCCGGCTTAAGATATGCGGACGGAGCTGACGGAGACGACGTTTGCCCAGATAAAACCGACCAAAATAAACCTGTCCCTTATTGGCAGGTTCAAAACTATGCCGGTTTACGGGGCAGAACCAGCGCCCCTTGAGCATGCCAGAAACGGCAAGGACAAAACCGCAGGTAGGAGGCTTGTCAGTTTACGGAAAAACGGGGTATGGTCAGCACTCACCGTTTCAGCCCCGTAATCCGGCATGGTTTTGATTTTGGGCAGTCGCTCGGACGAGCGCATGGCATCTAGCCCCTTTGAAAAAAGCCGGCGGGGCGCTCCCCCGCCGGCTTGGTACCGAGTCTTTGTCGTTTGGCCTACTTGGCAGCCTCGGGCTTGTAGGTGACAAACTCGATTGCGAAGCCCACGGCGGCACCCACGAGCGAGGCAACGATGGCCCAGATCATGTGGTTGATGCCGTTAACACCGGAGGGGTCGATGAAGGACAGCCAGTTGAAGACGCCCAGGCCACCGGACATGTACACCACGGCGCCGGAGATGCCGATGATGAGGCCACCCACGGCAGCACCGATGCTGGCGTTGATGAAGGCCTTCTTATCGGGCAGGGCGACACCGTAGATAGCGGGCTCGGTGACGCCAAAGAAGAAGGCGGAAATCATGGCCGGCAGCGCGATGCCGCGGAACTTCTCGTCCTTGTTCTTGAGATACATGGCAAAGAGCACGGCGCCCAGCGAGAAGGAGTGGGCGATAACGGAGCCCAGAACGTAGTCGTAGCCCAGAGTGGACAGGTTGACCAGCGCGATGGGCACGAGGGACCAGTGGAAGCCAAAGATGACCAAGCACATCCAGAAGGCACCGACGAGGGTGCAGCCCAAGATGGAGCCGATCATGGGCAGGCCAAACAGCAGCGCGAAGAGCTCGCCGAGCAGGTTGGTGATGAGCGTGGCGATGGGGCCAATGACCAGGTAGCCAAGAGTGACGGTAACGGTAACGACGATCAGCGGGGTGAAGAACATCTTCATAGAAGCGGGCATCCACTTCTTAACCCAGTGCTCGAGGGTCGAGCCGAACCAGATCATGAGCAGGATGGGGATAACGGAGCTGGTGTAACCCGAGGCAGGCATGATGAGCGGCAGGCCCAGGAACGTGGTGTACCAAGAGAAGGTGCCGGCAAAGCCGAGCTGCACGGAACCGACAACCTCACCTGAGGTGAGTGCGACCATGGTGGGATACACCAGGGCAAAGGCGATGGCCATGCCGTTGAACTCGCTCATCTTGAACTTCTTGGCCGCGGTGTAGCCAAGCACCACGGGCAGGAAGTAGAACATGCCGTCGGCGACGGTGTAGAGCAGCGTATAGGCGCCGTCGTTGGCGAAGCTCGGGACCAGGAAGGTGGCGAGCGCCAGCAGGCCCTTCATGATACCGGCGGCCGAGAAGGTGCCCAGCATGGGCTGGAAGATGCCGGAGATGAGGTCGATGATCACATCGGTAACGCTCTTGGGAGCGGCATCGTCGTCATCGGCGTCGACGGCGCCGCCATCGCTAAAACCGCCGGCCTTGAGGACGGCGTCGTAGACGTCCTCGACGATGTTACCCACAACAACCTGGTACTGGCCGTTGGCGTGCATGACCTTGATGACGTTGGGCAGCTGGGAGATCGCCTCGTCGTTGGCCTTCGACTCGTCCTTGAGCTTAAAGCGAACGCGGGTAATGCAGTGTGCGACGGATTTGACGTTGGACTTACCGCCAACCAGCTCTACGATCTGGGCAGCAAGATCGTCATATTTACCTGCCATGATCTGTCCTCTCTTTTCCAAATTTCGACAAAAAAATCCCCTACCGCGAGCCGGTACCTTGCCCGCAGCTAGAAACCAAAAAGAATTGTTGCGATTGCCGCCGGGCTGGCGGCTTTACTCACTCGGTCTGCGAAGCCGATCGCAGACGGTTGATATGCATCATCAGATACAAGAGCTCCTCGTCCGAGCAGCTCTGTTTGAACTCTTTCTCGAACACGCGGTTGATGGCGTACGCGCACTGGTATGCCTCGGGAAAATCGCGGGCGGCCTGCATAAACAGCGAGGAGTTCTCGGTCTGCGTGCACTTGCCCTTGCAGAGGCGGCGAACCAAAAAGCGCAGGTGCGCAAGAAAGCGAATATAGCAATACGACGCCGTGTCGAGCGAGCAGCCGAGCTGCTTTTCCACGGAATGGGTCACCTCGTCGAGCACGCGGGTGCTCTTCATGATGAAGTCCATGTCCTTGGCGCGGCCCATGCCGTCGACCTCGGCGTTAACGATGTGGAGCGCGATGCTCGTGGCCTCGTTCTGGCCCAGCTTGGCACCGGTGTGCTTTTGCACGATGGCGAGCGCGGCCTGGCCGATCTCGAGCTCGCGCGGGTAGATGAAGGCCACCTCGTGCTCGAGCGGGTTGGGAGCGCTGAGCTGGTCGTCGTCGCGCTGAACGGCAAACTGCAGGTGATCTGCCAGGATAAAGGGCAGGCCACCGGATAGCTTGCAGCCAAGCTGCTGGGATGCGAAGCAGGCAATGTCGCTCGCGGCGAGCAGGACGTCGTCGGGAAGGGTGCCCACCATATCCTGCAGGCTCTCGGGAACGTTATAGAATTTGCGCTGGATGAGAGACTCATCGGCAAGCTCGTAGGGCATCTCGTGGAAACCGATGCCCTTGCCAAAGACAACAACCTCTCGGCCGTCATCGCTGGCGGCAAGAGCAACGTTATTGTTGATCTTCTTTAAAATGAGCATGAAATAACTCCTCGGACATCGGCGCTAGACGACGGGGCGATATTCCTCGTCTTCTATTATGCGCAAGTGATGCCTCCCGAGGAGTAACAAACTTGTGAGCACGTGGGCGATTGTAGGATGAAACTTGCATGCGGCGTAAGCCCCATTGGCGCGAAAGTCCGCCGAACGGTAGGAAATCGCCCGTAAACGGCAAAACCACCACAAAGGTGCCTGGCTCCTTTGCGGTGGTTTTGGCTGATGCCCCGATGTTACTCGCGCGGAGTGCCGTAGGGGTTGTACAAATCTGCGAGAGCAAATGTGCTGGTGGCGGGATTAAAGTCAAGCTCGAGCACGCAGCAGTTGCCGATGCGGTTCTTCATCTTGAGCGGCTCCACGCCCACGCCGCGCATGACCTGAGCCGCCGCGGCGCCATGGCTCACACACAACACGCTCTCATGCCCAGGGCGCCGCATAAGCTCGGTGATGGTCGCCATCATGCGTTCGCGAAACTCGTCTTCGCCCTCGCCGTCATACTGCTTGTAAAAATCGCCGTACGGCAGGCGCGGATTCAAATCCTCGCTCGCACCCTCAAACTTGCCAAAGTTCCACTCCTTAAGGCCCTTGACGCGCTCGTAAGGCTGACCGGGAAACGCAAGCTCAAGCGTGTCGCACGCACGCTCGGACGTGGAACTGTACGCATGGTCAAACGTAAGGCCACGCCCTCTCAGGGTCGCGCCGACAGTTTTAGCCTGCTCGATCCCCAGCTCGGTAAGCGGCGAATCGCACCAGCCCTGCTTGCGACGAAGCAAGTTAAAGAGCGTTTGACCGTGACGCATAAAGTACAGTTTTGGCATGAGACCTCCGTAATCGCAATCGTTTGTCAGCGATTATTACACCTCGAGGTAGGTTTAAGTCAAAGGCTCTTTGATCAAAACCACCACAAAGGTGCCTGGCCCCTTTGTGGTGGAAATAGCGTTTGCCCAGATAAAACCTGCCAAAACAAACCTGTCCCTTTTTGGCAGGTTTTAGGCCAGGTGGTCCTGAATCAGATCGCAGATGGCTCGGGCGTCGTTGATGTTGATGGCTCGGGTCGCAAAGCCGGCGTCGAAGGCCTGGCGCGCCAGGGCCTCGTTGCAGGCAAGGGCCAGCGTGCGGCCGTCGACCAGATCAAGCGAGCTCTTGCCGCGCAGACGGTCGACACCCGATCGCGCGACCACGATGTTGTCGAAGCCCTCGGTCTTGTAGCCCTCGATGATCACCACGTCGACATCGTTGTAGCGCGACAGCAGCTCGCGCGCGGGCATCTCGTCCTCCTCGCGCGTGTCGGCGTACTCCGCCCAGCGCGTGGCGCAAATGAGACCCACGTGTTTGGATCCGGCCTGGTGATGACGCCAGGTGTCCTTGGCGGGCACGTCGATATCAAAGCCGTGGTGCCCATGATGCTTGAGTGAACCCACGCGCAGGCCGCGGCGGGTGAGCTCGGCGATGACCTTCTCGACGAGCGTGGTCTTGCCCGAGTTCTGGTAACCGATAAACGCGATCGCGGGGACGGCCGGTGTCGGAGCTGCGGGCGCGACGGCGACAGGCGTGCTTGCGGGTGCGGCACCGTCAGCGGCCACAGCCTCAACAGCAGCGGCCTGACGCTCTGCGCGATCCCATATGCCCGAGCGGCCGCCCTCCTTGTGCAGCAGGCGCACGTCGACGATCTCCATGCCGCGATCGACGGCCTTGCACATGTCGTAAATGGTCAGGCACGCGGCGCTCGCGCCGGTCAGGGCCTCCATCTCGATACCCGTCTTGCCCGTCACGCCCGCCGTAACCAGCACGTGAAAGCCAACCTGTCCGTCCGCGCGCGCCGGTGCCCAGCCCTCGGGCACGTCCTCGGCCGGCGTCCCCGCCGCAGCGATGGGCGCAATGTCGCACTTGCTCTTGGTAATGAGCAGCGGATGGCACATGGGGATGATGTCGCTCGTGCGCTTGATGGCCATGATGCCCGCGACGCGCGCGCAGGCGAGCACATCGCCCTTCTTGGCGCGGTCCTGCAGCACCATGGCCTGCGTCTCGGGATGCATGAGGATGGTGCCCTCGGCGATGGCAATACGATGGGTCTCGGCCTTGTCGGACACGTCGACCATGCGTACCTCGCCCTTGGCGTCCACGTGCGTCAGCTCGTCGCGGCGGGCGTCGCGGGCGGGCTCGGTTGCAGCGCTGGCAGTCGGCTGCGCGTCTGCAACGGCATCGCTGGCCGCAGCCGTGACTTTGTGGGCAGACATCGCGGCCCTGCGAGCGGCCTTGGTGGCATCGGCGTACCTGCTCTTGGCCATATGATCATCCTCCGATTTGGGACATAAATCGTTGCGTGCCCTCAATTATCGCGTGTTCCTGCGGTTTGTGGGCCACGGCATCGCGCCAAATCGAAAGTACCTGCATATCATCACCACGGCGCAGGGCGTCGCGCACCGAATACTCGGCATCGCTGAACAGGCACGGACGCACGTTGCCATCGGCCGTCAGGCGCAGACGGTTGCAATTCGCGCAAAAATGGTTGGACATGGCGCTAATGAACCCGACCGTTCCCGCCGCACCCGAAAAGTGCCAATAACGTGCGGGGCCCGCGCCGGCAGGAGCGTCGTTGATGTCAAGCGGCTCGAGCTCGCCCAGACCCACTG
>CALFDL010000207.1 GCA_937950415.1 uncultured Collinsella sp.
TCATGCTGCGCACGGCGCAGAACTTGCCGCACATGCTGCAGGTGTCGCTGTGGTCGTCCTCGGGCAGGCGGGCGTCGCGGATGGCCTTGGCGGTCTCGGGGTCCAGCGCGCAGGCGAACTGTGCATCCCAGTCCAGTACGCGGCGGGCATCGCCCATCTTGTCGTCAATGTCCCGGGCGTGGGGGATGCCCTTGGCAATGTCGGCGGCGTGGGCGGCGATCTTGGAGGCCACGATGCCCTGCTTTACATCCTCCACGTTGGGCAGTGCCAGATGCTCGGCGGGGGTCACATAGCACAGGAAGGCTGCACCGCTGGCTGCAGCCACAGCGCCGCCGATGGCAGCGGTGATGTGGTCGTAGCCCACGCCGATATCGGTCACCAGCGGCCCGAGCACATAGAACGGGGCATTGTGGCACAGGCGCTTCTGCAGTTTCATGTTGGCGGCGATCTCGTCGAGCGCCATGTGACCCGGACCCTCGACCATGACCTGGACGCCGGCAGCCCAAGCGCGCTTGCACAGCTTGCCCAGCTCGATCATCTCAGCGGTCTCGGTGGCGTCGTTGGAGTCGTAGAGGCAGCCCGGGCGGCAGGAGTCGCCGAGCGAAATCGTCACGTCGTACTCGTGGCAGATTTCGAGCAGCTCGTCGTAGAACTCATAGAACGGGTTCTCGTTACCGGTGACCTCCATCCAGCCAAACAGCAGCGAGCCGCCGCGGCTCACGATGTTCATGAGGCGGCCGGTCTCCTTAAAGGTCTTGGTGACCGACTTGTTGATGCCGCAGTGGATGGTCATAAAGTCCACACCGTCCTCGGCGTGCGCGCGCACGACCTCGAACAGGTCATCCTTGGTAAGCTTGACCAGCGGCTTTTCCATGTAGCCGATGGCGTCGTACATGGGGACGGTACCTACCATGAGCGGCGTCTCGTCGATGAGCTGCTGGCGGAACTGGCGCGTCTTGCCCGAGTTGGAGAGGTCCATGATGGCGTCGGCGCCAAAGTCCTCGGCGATCTTGACCTTCTTCCATTCCTCGGCGGCATCGGCTTTATCGCCCGAGATGCCCAGGTTGACGTTGACCTTAGTAGACAGGCCCTCGCCGACACCAAAGGCGCGCATGCCTTTTTTGATGTGCACGATGTTGGCAGGAATGGCGATGCGGCCGTCGGCCACGCGCTCGCGGATGTACTCGGGGTCGCGATGCTCGCGCTCGGCGACTTCCTTCATCTGCGGCGTGATCTGCCCGGCGCGGGCGAAGTCGATTTGCGTGACGAGCTTGGGCTCGGTCTGTGTGCTCATTGGCACGGCTCCCTTCGTTGGCATTACCCATATCAGGTTTGCGGGTCAGGGCGGGCGCACCCAGTCTCAGCCTGCCGTCTTGTCCTGCAAGCTCCCCGTTTATGTAATGGGCTCAAGTATAGCTCGAATGGGTACGATTGGCCTAACGGACGTGCCAGTGGGGAGGCGTACATGGAAGACAAGCATCTATATCGAGAGACGCAATGGGATGTATCGGCCGAGGAAAGCCGTGCGCACCATGGCCTTGTCGCGATCGGTTTTGCGGTGCTTGCCGTGCTGGTGATTGCCTTTTGTATTTGGACGTTTGGCGGTCGCGGCGGCGCTGCCTGGGAATTTGAGGCCGATGATGCCCTGCCGATTATGACGGTGAGGAGTACTGGCGGTAATGCCAATACGCTCGCCGTTCCGGGCGATTATTGGTATCCGCGCGACGAGTTTGTGCAGTTGCAGCTGAGTGGTGGATCCATTCCGGGTGAAGAAATCGAACGCGTGACGTTTGATGCAGCGCTCAAAACGCTCACGGTAAAGCTCAAAGATCAGGGGGACGTGCCCACGACCATGGATATCGCCCTGACGGAATGGCGTTTGGAGCCTCCGACGGGTGTTGCGGTGTCCGAGGTTGAGCACGTCAAGATTGTCTATCAGGACGGTTCGACAAATGGGATTGCAAAGGCCGACGGTCTAGCAGAATAGGTGTCGAGCCTAGCAGCCAATTCATAAAAGTTGCGGTGGAATAGTTCCTGATTGTGCGATAAAAGGCTCAAATAGGAACTATTCCACCGCAAGTTATATGGAGAAAGCTGAGCGGGTCAGTGTTGGGTGCCGGCTCTAGAGTGCTCGTTGATGAAGGCCAGGCTGTCTGGGGACGAGAGCTCGGGGACATAGCGGTAGCCAAGGTTGAACTCGGTAAGACCGGCGGCGTCCTCGACCTTGTTTTCCGCCATCCAACGGACCATCGAACCGCGTGCCTTTTTGCTGGCGGTCGATCGCTGGACGGGCTTGCCGTTGCGGACACCTTCGCCAAAGAGACAAGTGACGGTTGTGGCGTCGCCTGCGAGATGGGGTAGAACGGCTTTGGCGTATTCCACGCTGGCAAGGTTGACGATCGTGGTGTCGGAACCGGCCGGCGCAATTGCCTGCGCGAGTCGATTCCCCCAGAAGGCATAGAGATCGCGAGCGCCGTCGACGGAGAGCTTCGCCCCCATTTCGAGCCGATAGGGCGACACGCCGTGGAAGGGGCGCACGCATCCGTAGAGTCCCGAGAGGATCCAGAGATGGTTTTGCAGCCAGTCGAGCTGTGCAGCATCCATGACCTCGGGCGCCATACTTTGGTATTGGATGCCGTGGTAGGACATGACGGCGGGGGAGATTCGACGTGCGATATCGGGATCGGCGAGGTCGGCATCGCTCAGGACGGGCATAAATTCGTGAAGCGTATCCAGGCACGTTGTAAGCAGCTTGTCGCTCACGTTCCAAAGGGCCTGCAGGCCGCCGCTGCCTCCATTCCGCTCGATATCTAGCAGTGCGCGGTGGAGGCGAGCCATCTCGTGCGCAAAAGGTGGAATGCTCAGGACTTCAAAAGCATCTTGGGCCGCGCGCATCTGCTTGGCGGGCGAAATGATG
>CALFDL010000208.1 GCA_937950415.1 uncultured Collinsella sp.
TTCCGCAGCGCGCGTCGCTGGTAAGCGGCACTATCCGCAGCAACCTGACCTGGCGTGACGAGTCGGCGACCGACGAGGAGCTCTGGGCAGCGCTCGATATGGCGCAAGCGAGCGAGTTCGTGCGCAGCAAGCCTCAGGGGCTCGACGCGCCGGTCGAGGCGGGCGGCAAGAACTGTAGCGGTGGCCAGCGCCAGCGCCTGACTATCGCGCGTGCCCTGGTGGGCTCGCCGCAGGTTCTGATCATGGATGACTCCGCTTCGGCGCTCGACTTTAAGACCGATGCGGCGCTTCGCCATGCCATTCGCGAGCGCAGCATGCGCGGTGCCGCCAAGGGCGGGCTGCCGCTGACCACGGTGATTGTGAGCCAGCGCGTCTCGACCGCGCGCGATGCCGACGTGATCTGCGTGCTCGACCATGGCTCGGTTGCCGGCCTGGGCACACATGACGAGCTCTATGCGACCTGTCAGCTCTATCGCGAGATTTGCCAGTCGCAGCTGCGCCGCGAGGAGCTTGAGGGCCAGCGGGGGAGCACAGCGCCCGCGCTCGCCCCAGGTGCCCCAACCGCCCCCGCATCCGTCTGCGCAAAGGAGGGATGCTAAATGAATCCGTACACTTCCTCCGGTTCGGTCGCCACGATGACGGCCAACGTGTCCGGCAACGATAGCCTCAACGACCTGGGTGACGATCCGCGCCAGCCCGGCGATCCCGAGCGCTATCCCGTGGGTGCGGTGACTCGCCGCCTGATGGGCTACGTTCGTCCGCATCGCATTTCGTTTGTTGCGTCGTTTGTGAGTGCCGCCATCTCCGTGATTCTGCAGCTCTACACGCCCATCCTCATCGGCGAGGGCATCGACCTTATCGTCGCCGCCGGGCAGGTGGACTTCGACGCGCTGCTGCCGCTCGTTACCAAGCTCGCGCTCGTCGTGGTGGGAGCAGCGGCCTTTCAGTGGCTGCAGGGCTATTGCGTCAACCGCCTGTCCTACGAGACGGTGCGCGACATGCGCGTGGAGGCGAGCGATAAGCTCAGTCGCATGCCACTCAGCTTTATCGACAGCCACGCCCACGGCGACCTTATGAGCCGCGTGGTCAACGACGTCGACCAGGTGGGCGACGGTTTGCTGCAGGGCTTCACGCAGCTCTTCACCGGTGTTATCACCATCGCGGGCACGCTCGCGTTTATGCTCTCCATTAGCCTGACCATGACGCTCGTGGTGGTGCTCGTCACGCCGCTTTCCATTTTTGCAGCCGGTGCTATTGCCAAGCTCTCCAACAAAAGCTTTACGGCGCAGCAGCGTATTCAAGGGCAGCTCGGTGGTCATATCGAGGAGTACGTAGGCGAGCAAAAGCTTGTCGACGCCTTTGCCTATGGCCCCAACGCTCAGCAGCGCTTCGATGCCCTCAATGCCGAGCTCTACACCGCGGGCGAGCGCGCGCAGTTTATGGGTTCGCTCTCCAACCCCGGTACGCGTTTTATCAATAACATCATCTATGCCGTGGTCGCTGTGATCGGCTGCGTGGGCGTGATCACGGGCGTGCCCGCGGCGCTTACGGTGGGCGGCGTGCAGATCTTCCTGTCCTACGCCAACCAGTACACCAAGCCGTTCAACGAGGTCACCAACGTCATTACGCAGATTCAGACGGCGTATGCCTCGGCGCGCCGCATGTTTGCGCTGCTCGATGCGCGCGAGCAGGAGCCCGACGCTGTGGATGCCATTGAGCTCGCCTCCCCGAAGGGCGAGGTTTCGTTTGAGCATGTGGACTTTAGCTACGTGCCCGACCGCAATCTGCTGCAGGACATCTGCATCGAGGCTAAGCCCGGCATGCGCTTTGCCCTGGTCGGCCCCACGGGCTGCGGCAAGACGACGCTCATTAACCTGCTGCTGCGGTTTTACGATATCGATGCCGGGCGCATCGTGGTCGATGGTCGCTCATCGCGTGACTACACGCGTGCGAGCCTGCGCCACGCCTTTGGCATGGTGCTGCAGGACACTTGGCTGTTCGAGGGCACGGTGGCGGAAAACATCGCCTACGGCTGTCCCGGTGCCACGCGCGGGCAGGTTATCGAGGCTGCCAAGCGCGCGCATGCGCACAAGTTTATCGTGCAGCTGCCGGGCGGTTACGATACGGTCATCGGCGAGGACGGAGGCACGTTTAGCCAGGGTCAAAAACAGCTGCTGTGCATCGCGCGCGTTATGCTCACTGACCCGGCGATTTTGCTGCTGGACGAAGCGACCTCGAGCATCGATACCCGCACCGAGCTGCAGGTGCAGGCGGCATTCGACGAGCTCATGGCCGGCCGTACGAGCTTTGTGGTGGCGCATCGCCTGAGCACGATTCGCAACGCCGACTGCATCCTGGTGATGCGCGACGGCCAGATTATCGAGCGCGGTACACACGACAAGCTGCTAGCGACAGGCGGCTTCTACGCCGAACTCTATCGCAGCCAGTTTGCCCAGTGAGCAAGCCCGTGGGGCAAATTAATCAATCGACAGACGGTGGTTTACATCTGTCACGTTAGTACTAAGATAGTCATCTAATAAATTGCATTAGTGGCTTTAGTTTTGGGGGAAACGAGCAACGTGACTATGACATGCTCTTTGGTGGTCAACAGCAAGAGCGGTAATACCAGGATGGTTTCGGGCGCGATCAAGCGCGCTCTGCAGGCTGCGGGTGTTGAGTTTGTCCATGCCGCGGCGTTGAGCGACGATGCGGATGCAGATCAGGTTGCGCTCGAGGCGCAGGGCGCCTGCGCGGCCGACACGGTGCTCGTCGGTTTTTGGTGCGACAAGGGCGCGTGCACGCCTTCAGTCGCGACGTTGCTCTCCGCCTTGCACGGCAAGCGCGTCTTCCTGTTTGGCACCTGCGGTTTTGGCGCCAGCGAGGAGTACTTTAGGCAGATTATCGATCGCGTGACCTCCAATTTGGCTGGGGATGCCGAGCTTGCGGGCTGGGCGATGTGCCAGGGCAAGATGGGTCCCGCGGTCAAACAACGCTACGAGGCCATGCTCGAGCAAGATCCCGACAACGCCCGATTTAAGATGCTGCTCGACAACTGGGTTGCCGCGAAGGACCATCCCACCAAGGAAGATCTGGACAACATGGCTGCAGCCGCCAAAAAGGCCGTTTTGGGCGAGTAGCTTCGTCGTTCGCGGTCCTTCGTGCAAAACAATACAAATGTGAAAGCCTCGAAATTCTCGAGGCTTTTTTCTTGACACTCATAGGCGCAACCGTGGCAAGCGTTTGGGGTGACATTTTCCATCACCCCGATGACGAGACCGTCCTGGACGACACACTCGCATGCGTTCGCTGGATGTATGCAGAGTGGGACGCACTTTCCGAATGGATGGGGTTTCGGAAAGTGCGTCCAGAAATTTGCCTTTGGAGTGGGATGCAGTTTCCAGTTGAGGGCTCTGGCGGAAAATGCGACCCGGAATTTGCGATCGGAGTGGGATGGAGTTTCCCAACGGGGCCGTAAGCGGAAACTGCATCCCATTC
>CALFDL010000209.1 GCA_937950415.1 uncultured Collinsella sp.
GGATGGTACGGGCCTGGTCGGCGATGGCGCGGGTGATGGCCTGACGGATCCACCACGTGGCATACGTGGAGAACTTAAAGCCCTTCTGGTAGTCAAACTTCTCGACGGCGCGGATCAGACCGAGGTTGCCCTCCTGGATCAAGTCCAGGAACAGCATGCCGCGTCCGACATAGCGCTTAGCGATGGAGACGACCAGACGCAGGTTTGCGCTGATGAGCGCCTGCTTGGCTTCGAGGCCCACGTTCTCAATGCGCGTAAGACGACGCATCTCGGCACGCGTGAGTTCGAGCTCACCAGCATCGGCAGCCTCGAGCTTCTCGGTGGCCTCAAGACCGGCCTCGATCTTCATAGCCAGATCGACCTCTTCGGAGGCGGTCAACAGGTCGACCTTGCCGATCTCCTTGAGGTACATACGGACCGGATCGCCGGTCAGCATCACCGTGGAGGCATCGATGCCACGCACGCGGGAGCGTGAACGGGACGTGCGCACGGTGCGCTTCTTCTTGCTCTTGGAAGAACCCATCTCGGCATCGGCCTGACGGGCCATCTTGAGCTCATGATCGTCAAGCGAGCCGGAATCGTGCTCGTCGTCGTCATCGAAATCGTCGGTATCGGTATCGTTATCGTCTTCGTCGACGTCCATGGGGGCGTCGTCGTTACCGCTCGCGGAGATAATCTGGATGCCGCTGTTGCGCAGCGCGGAATACACCGCGGTGAGCTGCTCGTCAGAAACATCGATATCCTTCAGGGCGACCTGAATCTCGTCCTCGGTTACCGAAGTCCTGTTTGAGCCGTTGCCCATGAGCTTTGCAACGTAGGATTCCAGCCCACTACCCGTGCTCTCAGTCTTTTTTGGCACAGATTCTCCCTTCATAGTCCACAGGACTCAATACTTTAGCACACACATTGACGTCTATACCCAAAAAGAGGACTGGATATAGGCGAGAATACGCTGGTTGACCACAACATCTAGGCTTGTTCGGTGCCTGCGGCCTCCAGGCCGATCAAACGGAACGGGTCCGCCACGCCGCCGATCGACTTTTGCAGCTCGCGTTGACGCTGCGAGTCCTGCGCGGCCTGCACGGTCAGCGCACGACGGGCCTCATCATCGAGTGAACGGTCTTGGCGCAGCTTGGCCTGTGCGGCACGCATGCGGCGCTTGATGGTGTAGAGCTCGAGCGTATCGAGCATAAACACGATGTTCGTCTCGGTGGGGTGCTTGCTCGTCGCCGAGATGCGCCCGGCACTCACAAGCGTTGCCGCATCGGGACACACTGAGCGCGCCGCATCCATGCAGGCTGCAGGATCGGTTCCCGGCGGCGTTGCCAGAACGGCCCATGCGATGGACTCGTGACGTGGGTCAACCCACTCGATGGAGCAGATGCGGTCGGCATACGTGCGGAACAGGTCGGGGTAGCTCGTGAGCATGGTCAGCAGCTCGCGCTCCCCTGCCAAGGACTTGCGCTCTAGATCGGTAAGAACCATAGGGGCCGAGGCGTCTGTCGGGGCACCGGCGGGCGCAGCTCCCATACCATCAGGCACATCGATCGGCGGAAGATCGTCGACAACCTCCACGGGCGCGGCACCGTAGGCATCGAGCGGGACATAGTCGTACGGCTCTTCTTCGACCGGCGCGGACACCGGCGGCGTAGCGCCCGATGCCCAAGCACCGCGACCGGCATCGCAAGAACCCGACGTCCGACCGCCCGCGCTACCGGACCGCTCAGCCTGTGCCCGCTGGCGCTCATAGTTCTGCTCACGACGTCGTTCCGCATCTTCGCGCTTGGCGACATCGCGAAACACACGGCCCGAGCTCGCGCGCACCGTCTCCAAATCCAAACCCAGCAGATCGGCAATCTGGATAAAGTACGTGTCGATCATATAGCTGTCGCGCAGCGGATAGATAAGCGTCAGCGCATCCTCCAGCGCCTTGGCGCGACCGCCCGGCGTGGTGATGTCGCTCGACTCCTGCAGCGAACGGTAGACGAAATCCATGAGCGGCTCGGCCGCGTCGATGCGCGTCTGCAGCTCCTGACCACCATGTGCCGTAATAAACTCCATAGGGTCGTTGCCGTCGGGCAGCACCACGCAGCGCAGGTCCATAGAATCCTGCTCGATAAACTGAATCGCGCGGCGAGCGGCCTTTTGACCGGCGGCATCGCCATCAAACATATACACGATGCGCTTGGCAAAGCGAGTGAGCGTTTTGACGTGATGCTCCGTGAGCGCGGTGCCCAGCGTGGCGACAACGTTTTTAATCCCCGCCTCCCAACAGGCGATGCAGTCGGTATATCCCTCCACCACAATGGCGGTATCCTGCGCGACGATAAACTCCTTGGCCCAATTAAAACCGTAGAGGTTTCGTTTTTTATGAAACACGCTCGTCTCGGCGGTATTGAGGTACTTAGGCTGGCCGTCACCCATGATGCGACCGCCAAAGGCAATGTTGTGACCCTGCTCGTCAAAGATGGGGAACATCACACGGTCGTAGAAGCGGTCGGCTAGTTGCCCGCGTCCGCGGCTCACGGCAACGTTGGCATCGATCATCTCCTGCGGGGTAAAACCCGCCTGGGACAGGTGCGATACCAGCGCGTTGCGGCCCGGCGCAAAGCCCAGGCAGTAGCGGCGGCAGACGTCGCCGCCCATGCCGCGACTGGCAAAATACTCGCGCGGACGGCCGTCCTTACCGCGCATAAGCATGGTGTGGTAGAACTGGGCCGTCTCGGCGCACAGATCGTAGATGCGGGCACGCTTGGTGCCGCGCTCGCGGCGATCTCCGGTGTCGTGCAGCTCAATACCCGCGCGATCGGCCAAATAACGGATTGACTCGGGAAAGCTCAGGTTCTCGCGCTTCATGATATAGGTGAAGACGTCGCCACCCTCGCCGCAGCCAAAGCAATGCCACACCTGCGTGGCGGGGATAATGTGGAAGGACGGCGTCTTTTCGCCATGGAAGGGGCAGCATCCCCAAAACTCATGGCCGCGGGGCTTGAGCTCGACCGTTTCCTGCACGATGGCAACCAGGTCAGACGCAGCGCGTACCTGGTCTTTTTCCTCATCGCTAATCACGGATGCTCACCCCCTGCTTGCCCAAGTTGTGACGAATATCTTCGATATTACCCTCGACGGTCGCAATCAACTCATCCAGCGAATCGAACACACGCGAGGGACGTAGCCAGCGCGTAAACCCCAGCGAAACGGAAGCGCCATAGAGGTCGCCCGTATAACCAATTAAATTAGCCTCGAGATGCGCAGATGCCGCATCGTCGGCATACGTCGGCGGCAGTCCGACGTTCACGGCAGCGGGCCACGCGGTGTCATCGACCAGCACCAGACCCTCATACACGCCATCGGCAGGCACCTGAATGCCGTCGGGAACTTGCAGGTTTGCCGTGGGAAAGCCCATGCCAGAACCCTCGTGACGGCCGCGAATTACACCGCCACGCACCATATACGGGCGGCCGAGCAACTCAGCAGCCAGCTCCACATGGCCCTGTCCCAGCTCATGACGGATGCGGGTGGCGCAAATGGCCTCACCGCCCTCGCAAAGCAGGTCGTGACCATACACGTCAACGCCGTGCTCGGAACCCCAGGCGCGCATCTCGGCAACACCAGAAGCACCGCCACGACCCAGCCTAAAATCGCTACCAACGCGAATCGATCGAATGTCGACCAGACGCGACACCATCGAGAGAAAATCAACATGGTCAAGCGCCGCAACCTCAGGCGTAAAGGGAACAGCCACCACTGCATCGACCCCGGTCTGAGCCAAGGCATGCAGACGGTCGGCCGTCGTCATCAATTTTCGAGCGGGCGAAGAGCTCACCACAACGTCCGGGTCGGGATCGAAGGTAACTACGACCGCCTTGCAGCCATGGGCACGGGCATCGCGGACAAGCGCCGCAATGAGCTCCTGGTGTCCACGGTGCACGCCATCGAACACGCCAATGGCGATCGAGGCGGCACCCAGGTGCTCACACTTATCAAACGCATCGGCAGTAACGATGCGAGCCTCGTCCGACTCGCCCGCGAAAAAGACACGCGCGAGCTCGCGAGCGGACAACATCATCGAACACCGCCGATTGCCTGCGGAAACACGTGCTCCATGACAAAGCGGCCGCCCTCAATGCGGGCGAGCGCCTTGAGTCCCCCATCGAGCACCAACGCAAACGGCGCCTTCGAGGAATCGAAATCGGCAAGCGCACGCTCAACGGGAATGCGTCGGCCGCAGAGCAGATCGTCGGCAAGATCGCCCGGCAAGTCAACACGCGTGGCGCCCAGGGCCGCAATGGGATCCAGGGCAAAGCCAGCCGCGGACTCGGGAGAAAGCTCCTCCACCGCATGACAGGCGCCAATAGAAACAACACCGGATGCGGTGCGGCGAAGCGCAGAAATGTGCGCGGCGCTCTCGCAGGCGCGGCCCAGGTCGCGAGCGAGCGCGCGAATGTAAGTGCCCTTGCTCACCGAGAACGCCACGGTCCACACACACGAATCACCCTCGCCGCCCACGGCGATCAGGTCGGCGGCATAGACCTCGACGGGGCGCGGAGGTAGATCCACCGCATTGCCCTCACGAGCAGACTTGTAGGCGCGAACGCCATTGACCGAGATAGCCGAAAACGCCGGCGGCACCTGCATCTGCGGACCCAGCATGGCGACCAAGCGCTCACGCGCATAGGCAGGATCGCGGAGCTCGTCGGCAACAGCCACCGTGCGGACGGCCTCGCCCTCCGCATCATCGGTATTGGTCTCGGCGCCAAACGAAATGTCGGCGACGTAGTTTTTCGTATCGAGCGTGAGCATACCCAGCAAACGGGTAGCCTGACCCACGCCCACAACCATGACACCCGATGCCATGGGGTCGAGCGTACCGGCATGGCCGACGCGCCGCTCATGGAGGGCGCGTCGGCATTGCGAGACCACGTCATGGGACGTGCAGCCCACCGGCTTATCGACGGCGAGCAGCATATTCAATTGAGAAGGCGTTCGACGAGCCATGTACCATCCAATAAGTTAGAGCTCGACGGTCACCGAAGCGGGATCCTCCCCCACCAGCTCGGCCAGCATGGGAAGTGCCACGGCGAGCGTCTCGCGAATTGTTCCGTTGTTGGAAAAGCCGGCGGCGGCATGATGCCCGCCACCGCCAAAGTTGGCAGCAATCTCGGACACATCGAGGTCGCCCTTGGAGCGCAGGTTGCCACGCACCTTGGTATCGCCCTCAATGCCCTTTAAGAACATGCAGACCTCGACGCCCATCACCGAACGCACCACGTCAACCAGGCCGTCGCACTCATCCGAGGTGACACCGCAAGCCTCAAGGTCGCTCTGGTACGCATAGCTATACGCGACGCGCCCGTGGGCCACCGTCTTGATGCGGCCCATAACGATGGACTTGAGGTGCAAAAACTCAACGCGCATGCTCTGATAAACCTCGAGCGCGACGCGCGCCGGATCGGCACCGTGCGCCACCAGGCGCGAGGCCGCATGGAACGCAGCAGCATCGGCGTTCTGGTACTGAAAACGACCGGTGTCGGTCACCAAGCCGCACAGCAAGCAAGTCGCGACGCCATCACGTGCGACAATGCCGCAATTGTCCAAGAAGCGATCGATGATCATCGCGCAGGCCGCGGCATCGACGCGCCTCAGGCTGAGCTCGGCAAACTCCTCGCGCGCCGGATGGTGATCGAAGCACACCACATGCTTGGAGCGGCGAAGCACCTCGGCCGAGTTGTTGAGGCGCTCGACGACCGGCACGTCCACCGAGATGAACAGGTCCGGATTGCCGGTGTACGCAGATGCCGGCACCAGGCGATCGGAGCCTTCCATAAAGCGGTAGATGCGCGGAACCGGGTCATCATCTGCCAGCAGCAGCGCAATGTCCTTGTTGGGAAAAAACTTCATGAGCGAAAGGCCCAGACCCAATACAGAGCCCAAGGCGTCGCCGTCGGGAGAAGTGTGTCCCGAAATCGCAATGGAGGACGCACCCTCGATGAGCTCGAGGATGCGTCGCTGAATATCTGCAGACTCGCACGAGGCGAGGTCGGCGGAATTAGTCATCTAAAGCTGCCTCCTGGGCGGCATCCGCTATCGGATAGCCGTCCTCGTCCTTTTCGATCGCAAGCGTGGCGGGAACGTTTTCCAGCGCACGCGTGATGCGCTCGGCCTCATCGGTCGAGCGGTCGATGCGAAAATCGAGCTCGGGCGTGACACGCCAATCGAGCGAGCGAGCCAACAGGCTGCGAATACGGCCCTTGGCGCTTGCGAGCGCCTCCATGACCTCATCGTAGCGGCTCGCATCGCACGACACGTACACGCGCGCGAACGAACGGTCCACCGCGACCTCGACCGCAGTCAAAGTAACCAGGTCGAGACGCGGATCGGAAACCTCAAAGAGCAGGATATAACCAAGCTTCTCGCGAAGCTGCTCGCCCAGACGGCGGGTTGCCTGCGTTTGCTTCATAGCGCTACCCCCTACTCGGTACGGGCAACCTGGTCGATGCGGTAACCCTCGATCTGGTCGCCGGGCTTGATGTCCTGGAAGTTCTCCAAGCCAATGCCGCCCTCGGAACCGCTCTTGAGGCTCTTGGCCTCGTCCTTGTAGTGGCGCATCGAGGCGATCTTGCCGTTGAAAACCACGATGCCGTCGCGCACCAGGCGCACGGAATCGGTCGCGGCGATCTCGCCCTCTTCGACGCGGACACCGGCGGCGATACCGACTTTGGGCACCTTGAAGGTGTCCAGGACGGTCGCGGTACCCGTGGCGACCTCGACCTCGGTGGGCTTGAGCATGCCGATACGGGCGGCGTCGAGCTCCTCGAGGCACTTATAGATGACGTCGTAGCAACGGATCTCGACACCCTCGCGCTCGGCGGCGGAGCGGGCCTTACCGTCAGGACGGACGCCAAAGCCGATGATGATGGCGTTGGAGGCGTCGGCCAGGACAACGTCCGTCTCGTTGATGGCGCCAACGGCGGAGTGAATCGTGTTGATGCGAACCTCGGACTGATCCATCTTGTCGAGCGAGTCCTGAAGAGCCTCGATGGAGCCCTGGACGTCGGCCTTGATGATCAGGTTGAGCTCCTTGACCTCGGCGTCGGCGATGGTCTCGAAGAGGTTCTCGAGCGTGACGTGCTTGACGCGGCTCTGCTCCTCGATACGGGCCTTGAGCGAACGCTCGTCGGCAAGGGCGCGAGCCTCGCGCTCGTCCTCGAACACGCGGAACTCGTCACCGGCGTTGGGCACGGACTGCAGACCCAGGATCTCGACAGCGTCGGAGGGACCGGCCTCGGTGACGGCGCGACCCTTGGGGTCGAGCATAGCACGGACGCGGCCGTAGGTAAGGCCGGCGACCAGCGTATCGCCCACATGCAAGGTACCGCGGGTCACGAGCACGGTAGCGACCGAGCCGCGGCCCTTGTCGAGCTTGGCCTCGAGGACGTTGCCGGAGGCAAAGGTGTCCGGGTTGGCCTTGAGCTCGAGAACGTCGGCCTGAAGCAGCACGGTCTCCAGAAGGTCGTCGATACCGATCTTCTGCTTGGCCGAGATGTTGACGAACATGTTCTGTCCGCCCCACTCCTCGGGGATGACGCCGTACTCGGTGAGCTCCTGGCGCACGCGGTCGGGGTTGGCGCCCGGCTTATCGATCTTGTTGACGGCGACGACGATGGGAACGCCGGCGGCCTTGGCGTGGTTGATCGACTCGACCGTCT
>CALFDL010000210.1 GCA_937950415.1 uncultured Collinsella sp.
GCGTTCCAGCAGAATAAACTGCTCGTTGGCCAAATCGGCAAGAGAGACGACCTCCTCGGTGGCAAGCAAAGACTCTGCCGGCACTACCGCCATCAACTCGTCGCGCACCAAAGACCGCGACGTCATGCCATTTTCTCGGGGCTCATGCGGGATAAAGCCCAGATCGCAGCGGCCCTCTGCCACCCATTGTTCAATCTCCGAATAGTCGCCCATCAGCAACTCGTAATCGACGTCTGGATAATCGGCACGAAAACGCGCGATCACCGGCGGCAGCACGTGGGTCGCCACGCTCGAAAACGTACCGATGCAGATTTTGCCGCGCATGAGCCCGCGCATCTCATCCACGCGTCGCTGCAAGCGAACGAATTCCTCGCAGAGCGCCTCCACGGCCGGCATAATCTGCCGCCCGTCGGCAGAAAGAGCTACACCCTCGCGACTGCGGTCGAGCACCTTAAAGCCCCAATCGGCCTCAAGATCGGCCACCATGCGGCTCACGCCCGATTGCGAATAGCTCAGGCGCTCTGCGGCGCGCGTAAAGCTTCCGGCGCGCACGGTCTCGAGCAGCACCTGCATCTTTTGAATATTCGTTTCCACGGCAGGCCTCCACCATTGCATGAGTTTTTGTCATGTCATCCATGCATTATATTCGCTTTTCTTCTAGAACCACCTCGCCCATAGTAAACATGCAAGGATATAGAGGGGACGGCAGTACATGAATAACGGACTGATTACGTATTTGGCAGCATTGCTGCTGTTTGGCTCCAACGGCATCATCGCCGCCGCCATCGCGCTGCCGAGCTCCGATATCGTGCTGCTGCGCACCTTTCTGGGAGCCCTCTCGCTCGTCATCATCCTTGCCATCACCCAACGCCATAACCTGCAGGCTCCGTCTCGCTCCCGCGAAGCCGCAGCCCTCCTCCTCTCGGGAGCCGCGCTGGGCGCCAGCTGGTTTTTTCTGTTCCGCGCCTACCAAACGATCGGCGTCGGCGTATCCTCGCTGCTGTACTACTGCGGCCCCATCATTGTCATGGCGCTCTCCCCACTCATCTTTGGCGAAAAACTGACCGGCGGCAAAATCGCCGGGTTTATCGCCGTCGCCTGCGGTGCTTTTCTCATTGCAGCGCAAGGTCTAGGCGGCAATATGCCCATTGCTGGTATCGCTTGCGGCATCGCCTCGGCATTTTGCTATGCGCTGATGGTCATCGCTAGCAAGGGTGCGCCACACATCGAAGGCCTCGAAAACTCCACGCTCCAGGTGAGCGCCGCCTTTGTGACCGCACTGGTCCTCACGCTCATCACGCAGGGCGTCCCCTCATTCCTGTCCGCCGGCGTCGCCGCCGGTATTGATTGGCGCGCCGTCGTCATGCTCGGCGTCGTCAACACCGGCATCGGTTGCCTGCTCTACTTTAGTGCCGTCGCCAAACTGCCCGTCCAGACCGTCGCGGTTGTCGGCTACCTCGAGCCGCTTTCGGCCGTCGTGTTCTCCGCCGTCCTTTTAGGCGAAGCCATAACACCGGTCCGCCTGATGGGCGCCGCGCTGATCATCGGCGGCGCGATCTTCTGCGAGCTCGCCGGCAAACGTGCAAGCGCCAAAGCCGGTATTGCCCAGGCAGCACGCGCCTAACAGCCCCTTTTCATGTTTCAAAACAGGGGTGCGCCCGCGGTTATTACGTTGCAGCAAGCCGCCCAGTGGGTGCGTCCCTGTTTTGAAATGCTGTCCACGCGGGCAGCTACTCCCCAGCTGGGGATTATTGTCTAAAGCACCCCGATGTGCCAAACTGCTCTTATATAAAGACGGCATAAAAGATTTCTGTCCCGACAGAAATTAGATGTCTAAGGGAGTCCACGTGGCACACAACAAACTGGAGACAAGTCTCCAAGACCAGCAGAGTCAGGGCGGGCACGGAGCCATCCCCCTCTCCGCCGGTATGCTGCTCGTTACGCTCGG
>CALFDL010000211.1 GCA_937950415.1 uncultured Collinsella sp.
GCCATCTCGATGGTCGTCGCGCGGTTGTCGCTCGTGGCGGTAATGTCCAGGAAGACAACCTCGTCCGCACCTTCGCGGTCGTAGGCGCGCGCCAGCTCCACCGGATCGCCCGCATCGCGCAAGCTCACAAAGTTGACGCCCTTGACCACACGGCCGTCCTTGACGTCCAGGCAGGGAATCACACGTTTGGTAAGCATGGGCTACTCCTCCCCTCGGGCGGCGGCCAGCGCCTGTACCAGCGTAAAGTTGCCCTCGTAGAGCGCGCGACCGGTAATAGCACCTTCAATCGCGCCCTCACTCACCGCAGCCAGCGCGCGAATGTCGTCGAGCGTAGAGATGCCGCCCGAAGCCACGACAGGAAAGCCCGCGACCTTGGCAACATGGCGATACGCCGCCACATCGATGCCCGTCTGCATGCCATCGCGCGCGATGTCGGTATACACCAGATGCTTAAAACCCAGCTCGGTGAGCTGTGCCACGGCATCGTCGAGTGCCACGCCCGCGCCATCACGCCAGCCGTTCACCTTGACCTGGCCGTCGCGCGCGGCGATGTCTGCCACCAGCAGCTCGCCAAAGCCTTGGGCCGCCACCTCGGCAAAACCCGGCTCGGTCACCAGCACGGTGCCCAGTGCAATGCGGCGTGCGCCGTAGCCTGCCAGCTCGTCGATGCGCGCGAGCGAGCGGACACCGCCGCCCACGTCCACGGACAGGCCGTCGACGCCGCAGATAGCCTTAATCGCCGCCGAGTTGGCAGCGCACGCGTCCTCGTCCTCGCCAAAGGCGGCGGACAGGTCGACGACATGCACCCAGCTCGCACCCTGCTCGGCAAACGAGCGGGCGACTGCCACGGGGTCGTCGGAATATACCTTGCAGCGGCTGCGGTCGCCGCGCTCCAGGCGCACAACCTTGCCGCCGATCAGATCGATTGCGGGAAACAGGATCATCGGCCGGCCTCCTCGACGATGCTCACGAAGTTCTTAAGGATGCGCTGTCCCAGCGCAGAGGATTTCTCGGGATGGAACTGGCATCCCCACACGTTGCCATGGCGCACGATGCACGGGAAGCTCCGTGTGTAGTGCGTGCGGGCCAAGACGTCGGCGGGATCGGCGTCATCTGCCACCGCGTAGCTGTGGGTAAAGTACATGTTGGCACCTTCGGCAAAGCCGGCGAGCAGCGGTTCGGCCGCACCGGCGGGCGTCATGTGCACCTGGTCCCAGCCCACGTGCGGCACCTTCAGGCGACTCGATTCCAAGCGCGTGCACGAGCCACGCATAATACCCAGGCCATCGACCCAGGGACCGCCAGCCTGCTCGGGGGTGTTGCCATCGGCAACCGCGCCCTCGTCCGCAGGCACGCCCTCGTTGCCACGCTCAAAAAATAGCTGAAGGCCCAGGCAAATGCCGAGCAGCGGAGTTCCGGCGGCGACGGCATCGAGCACGGCCGCCTCCTCGCCGCTCTGGCGTATAAAGGCGATCGCGTCATAGAACGCGCCCACGCCCGGGATGACCAGGCCGTCGGCGCGGCGGATCTGCTCCGGGTCGTCCGACGTGCAGGCAGCGGCACCGGCGCGCGCAAGCCCGCGCACGACGCTCGACAAGTTGCCCTTGTGGTAGTCAACTACCACGATCTTCGGTTCGCCCACGCGACCCTCCTTTTCCCCATTCAAAACCTGTCCCTTTTTTGGCAGGTTACAGCGATCCCTTGGTGCTGGGGATGCCCTGCACGCGGGGATCGAGCTCGCAGGCGTGGCGCATCGTGCGGCCCACGGCCTTAAAGGCAGCCTCGATAATGTGATGCGAGTTGCTGCCCGCCAGCTCGCGCACGTGCAGCGTGAGCTTGGCGTCACGCGCAAAGGCGTAGAAGAACTCGACGGCCAGCTCGGTATCGAAGCTGCCCACGCGCTCGGTCGGCACGGGCAGCTCGCAGTAGGCCTGCCCGCGGCCCGAAATATCAACAGCAGCCATCACAAGCGTCTCGTCCATGGCGATCGCCGCGTCGGCAAAGCGCGTAATGCCCGCCTTGTCGCCCAGAGCCTGGCAAAACGCCTCGCCCAGCACAATGCCCGTGTCCTCGACGGTGTGGTGCGCATCGACCTCCACGTCGCCCACCGCATGCACCGTCAGATCGAACAGGCCATGACGGCCAAAGGCGTTGAGCATGTGGTCGAAAAACGGTACGCCGGTCGAGATATCGCACACACCGGATCCATCCAGGTCGAGCTTGACGACAATGTCGGTCTCGCCCGTCTTGCGGGTTACCTCGGCATAGCGGTCCATCTACATCTCCTCCTTCACCAGCGCGGCAAACGCGGCCAGCACCTCGTCGTTTTCCTGCGGGGTGCCCACGGTAATGCGCAGGCAGTCCGCGAGTCCCGGCGCGTAGCTAAAGTCGCGCACCAAAATTGAATACTCGTCGCGCAGACGCTCGCGCACGCGCGTGGCATGCGGCGTGCGCGCGAGCACAAAATTCGCCGCGCTCGGCCATACCTCCACGGGCAGGCCCTCGGCAGCCATTGCGCGCAGGGCGCACAACTCGCGCTCGCGCTCGGATGTAACTTGCGCCACCACGGGTGCATACGCATCGCGGGCACGCACGCAGGCAAGCGCTGCGGCCTGGCTCAGCACATTGACCGAATAGATCTGGCGAATCGCCGCGAACACATCGATGACCTCGTGTGCCGCGATCACATAGCCCAGACGCGTGCCGGCGGCGCCAAACGCCTTGGACAGCGTATGCAAAATCACCAGGTTGGGATGCTCGGCGATAAGGCCTTGCGCCGTGGTTGCCGTGCCAAACGAATCGTCGGCAAACTCAACGTAAGCCTCGTCGACCATCACCATGCCGGGACACACATCGCACAGGGCCGCGACAAAGTCGAGCGGCGCCACATCGCCCGTGGGATTGTTGGGCGAGGTCACGATGGCGAGGTTGCACTCCGGCGCCGCCGCGAGCACAGCAGCTTGGTCGAGCTCAAAGGTCGCCGGGTCGCGCCACACATCGCGCACCTCGGTCTGGCACAGAGACGCAAAGAAGGCATACTCGCTAAAGCACGGCGGGCAGTTGAGCAGGGTCCTCCCCGCGCCGCCAAACGCCAGCAGGTAGTTATAGAGCAGCTCGTCGCCGCCGTTGCCCACGCAGATGTTCTCGCGCGTCACGCCATGCCAGGCAGCAAGCTCGTCGCGCAGGTCGTTGGACATGGGATCGGGATAGCGGTTGAGCGGCGTGGCAGCCAGGGCCGCATCGATTGCCTCGCGTACGCCGGCCGGCACGGGATAGGTGTTCTCGTTGGCCGAAAGGTTGATGCGCGTGGGCGTAAAGTTGGGATCATAGGGCTCGATGCCGGCCAGGTAGGGCTGGACGAGCTCCTTCATGCGCGGCGTGAGTTCGGCCATGTTAGGCCTCCTCGCC
>CALFDL010000212.1 GCA_937950415.1 uncultured Collinsella sp.
ACCTCGTCCACCGTAAAGATGCGCCCAAACGAATGCGAGCCGCGGCTGTAGTCGGTCACCACCGCGGCGCCCAGCTGGCCCCAGTCGAACTTGGGATAGCTTTCGGCCGCACCAAAGTTGTTGTCGTACAGCAGCACCTGGTAGCGACCGGTCGCGGTCGTCTCGTCGTTTGGTAGATAGGTCACACTGTGCTGGCCTGCGTTGAGCGAAAAATCGCCTTGGGCCTGCAGTAACTTGTCCTCAAAGCCCGAGCCGGCCCATTGCCACTCCTTTCTATTTCTGGGTCCATCTTCTCACTGTTGGCGGCCGAAAATGATCCGCTTTCCTCCGTCCCCGAGGGATCATTTTTTAGTACTTGAAGAAGCCCTCGCCCGAGCTTTCGCCCAGCTTGCCTTCATCGAGCATTTTCTTGAGGACGGAGGCCATAGCCTTAAAGTTGTAGGGCATCATCATCTTCTTGAGCAGCGGACTCACCAGGCCCGGGACCTTCTGATACTGCATGACGATGTTATAGGCCGTCTGGATACCCACCGTGTCGAACACGCGGAACGGACCCTTGGGAGCGCCGGTGCCGCGCGTCCACGCGAGGTCGATGCTCTTGGGGTCGCTGACGCCCGAGACATACAGGTCAAGGCCCGAGAGCAGCCATGGCACCAACATGGAGTTGAGCAGGTAGCCGTTCTTTTCCTTGTTGACGGGCAACGCCAGCATACGGATGTCGTTGGCAAAGTCGACGAGTTCATCGAAGTAGCGCTTGTCGGTCTGGTCCTGAGCCATGACCTCGGTCATGTTGTTCTTCCAGATGGAATTGGCAAAGTGCAGCAACAGGTACTTCTCGGGGCGGCCGGTGTACTTGGCAAAGGTACTCGGCAGCAGCGTGGAGGAGTTGGTCACGATGACGGTCTTTTGCGGGAGAACCGGGGCGAGCTTCTTGTAGAAGTCAATCTTTGCCTGGGTATCCTCAGCCATAGACTCGATGACCAAATCGGCGTCGGCCACTGCCTTGGCAAGATCGAGCTCCAGCTTGAGTGTGGAGTAGGCACGCTCAACGGCGGCGAGTGCCGCTTCCTTGTCGAAGGGCTGGCCGCCATCGGCGATACCGGAGCACCACTCGCCCGTGCCGTCCGCCATACCCTCGATTGCCGCGATGTACTCCTCGCGCACATGATCGATCTTGGGCTGGGTGCGGCCGATGCTGCCCTCGCTGCGCAGCCAAATCGTTACATCAAAGCCGCAGTAGGCAGCCTGAAAGGCAATCTGGCTTCCCAGCACGCCACCGCCGGCGACGCAAACGGTCTTGTAGCTCATGGGACGGTCCTCTCTTACGTAATTCCATAGATGTGTATTTATTCAACCGTAAGGAGGCCGCGAGCCGGGGGTGGGTTCTATAAACGGACGGTATTTCGCGGCGAACGGCTACATTTGTTCATTAACTCTCGATTTTGAGGCCATTTTTTGGCGCTGCTGAACCGCTGTTTTCGGAAGTGCGGGGAAAAATCGGGTTTCGCCGACCAGATCGGCTTTTTTGACAACAAAACCGCAGGTCGCGGGAGTCTAAAAAGGCGGTGTGCTCGGGAGGTTCGCGTTTTCACCGCACTTCTGAAATACGAGCCCACGGAAGGCTGCAGCGAGATCATTTGCGCAACATATGTCCAGCAAAAACGGGTGGTAGCCGGTACGACTACCACCCGTTTGTCTTATATCCGGCTCGAAATAGGCCAACTACTTCTTAATACCGCGTCCCAGACGCTTGGCGACCGATGCAACGGCTTCCTCGCTGGCCGGCCCACAGCTCACGCAGCCGTCATGGGCACGCATCTGGCCGGTGACCTCGTCCATCGCGAGCGGCGCCACCTTCTCGAGCTTAAAGCCCTTGCCGGCGCGCATGTTCTCCTTGGCCACGCTAATCATGAGCTTAATACGGTTGAGCTGGTTGACCTCGGACGCACCGGGGTCGTAGTCCACCGCGACGATGTTGCTCTCGGGGTGCTGACGGCGCAGCTCCTTGATCACGGCCTTGCCCACCACGTGGTTGGGCAGGCATGCAAAGGGCTGCGTGCAGATGATGTTGGGCGCACCGTGATCGATCAGGTCGAGCATCTCGGCCGTGAGCAACCAACCCTCGCCCATGTTGTTGCACACCGAAAGCACCGTGCGGGCCTTGTCGGCCATGGTGCCGATGCGCTCGGGCGCCTCAAAGCGGCGGGACTTTTCGAGCATCTCCTCCACCGGCGTACGCATCCAGTCCACAAGTTTGATGAGCGCCTGCATACCAGCGCGCGTGGTAGCAGAGCTTCCCAGCTCGTCCTTCTGCAGCTCGGCGTTGCTCATAGAGTACAGGAAGAAGTCGAGCAGGCCCGGTACCACGGCCTCGCAGCCCTCGCGCTCGATAACGTCGACCACGTGGTTGTTGGCCGTGGGGTGGAACTTGACCAAGATCTCGCCGACCACGCCCACGCGCGGCTTGGTGCCCTCGCCCACGAGCGGCATGGTATCGAACGCGCGGATGGCCTCGCGGCACAGCTTGGTGTAGTTGTGGCGGTTGAACTTGGGCGCCAGCTTGCGGGCGCGCGCCATGTACTCCTCGTAGAGTGCGTTGGCAGCGCCGGGCGTGGCCTCGTACGGGCGGCAGCGATAGAGCATCTGCATCATCACGTCGCCAAAGAGTACCGCGTAAACTGCCTGCTTAAGCAGCGCTGGCGTAATCTTAAAGCCGGGGTTATCCTCGCCGAGCGCCACGGCCGAAAGCGAGATCACCGGAATCTCGGGGTGGCCGCTCTCGCGCAGGGCCTTGCGGATGAGTGCGATGTAGTTTGTGGCGCGGCAGCCACCGCCGGTCTGGCTGATGACCACAGCCGTCTTGGACAGGTCGTACCGACCGCTCTCGATGGCCTCCATAATCTGGCCGGTCACCAGGATCGACGGATAGCAAATGTCATTGTTCACATAGCGCAGGCCAGCCTCGACGGCGTCGTGATCGGTCGAGGGCAGCAGCTCCAAGTTGTAGCCAGCACCACGGAACACCTCTTTGACCAGGTCAAAGTGGATCGGCGCCATCTGCGGGCACAGGATGGTGTAGCCCTCGTCGCGCATCTGCTCGGTAAAGGGCACCTTGGGCCACGCGGTCGATGCGCTCTCACGCTGCGCTTCGAACGCGTACTTGCGGCTCGCGAACGCGGGGGCATCCGTGGAGGGCGCCACCGGCGCGGCGTCACCCTGCTCGTAGGTCTCGCCCGCGGCCGTGGCCTCGGCCAAGTGCTCGGCCTCCTGGTCCTTAAGCGCGGCCATGAGCGAGCGGATGCGGATGCGCGCGGCGCCCAGGTTGGACACCTCATCGATCTTGAGCACGGTGTAGATCTTGCCGCTGGCTTCCAGAATCTCCTGCACCTGGTCGGTGGTCAGAGCGTCCAGGCCGCAGCCGAAAGAGTTGAGCTGAATCAGGTCCAGGTCGTTGCGCATCGTCACAAAACGGGCGACGGCGTACAGGCGGCTGTGGTACATCCACTGATCGACGACGCGGATGGGACGCTCGGGCTTCACCAGGTGCGCGAGCGAATCCTCGGTAAAGACCGCAAAGCCAAAGCTCGAGATAAGCTCGGGCAGGGCGTGGTTGATCTCGGGGTCGTTATGGTAGGGACGACCGGCGAGCACGATGCCATGACCACCGTGGTCCTCGACCCACTTAAGGGCCTCCTCGCCCATGGTCTGGATGTCCTCGTGGAAACGCGCATCGGCCTCAAAGGCAGCGTTGACGGCGGCATCGACCTCGGAGCGCGTGATCTTGGGACCGCGTACGCGACCGCGACCGGCCTCAGCATCGGCCACACGGTCGACGGCGAGCACCTGGTACAGACGGCGCTTGAGCTCGGTCTTGTCGTGATAGGGCACAAACGGGTACAGGAACTCGATGTTCTGCTCGCGGATCTCGTCGATGTTGAGTGCCAACGCCGTGGGGTAGCTCATGACGATGGGGCAGTTATAGCAGTTGCCGGCCGTCGGATCCTCCTTGCGCTCCCAGCGCACGCACGGCATCCAAATGAAGTCGACATCGCGGTCGATAAGGTTCATCACATGGCCGTGGCTCATCTTTGCCGGGTAGCACACGCTCTCGGACGGCATGGACTCGATGCCCGCCTGGTAGGTCTTCTTGCTCGACTGGTCGGACAGCTGCACGCTAAAGCCCAAGCGCGTAAAGAACGCATGCCAGAAGGGGTAGTTCTCGTACATGTTGAGCGCGCGCGGGATACCCACGGTGCCGCGCGGGGCCTCGTCGGGGCTCAGCACCTCGCGGTTAAACAGCAACTCGTTTTTCTTTTTGAAGAGGTTGGGGGCCTCGGTCTTCTGCTTTTTGTGGCCGGCGCCCTTCTCGCAGCGGTTGCCGGTAATGAAGCGCCTACCGCCGCCAAAGTCGTTGACGGTAAGCTGGCAGTTGTTGGAGCAGCGACCGCAGCGGACATGCTTTTGCGTCACGGTGAGGTGTGCGATGTCCTCGGCAGAAAGAATGGTCGAAGTGCCGTCGGCGCCAGCGCGATCGCGGGCGAGCAAGGCAGCGCCATAGGCGCCCATGCAGCCGGCGATGTCGGGACGCACGGCGTGCACGCCGGTGAGCTGCTCAAACGCGCGCAACGTGGCATCGGACATAAAGGTGCCGCCCTGAACGATCACCTGGCTGCCGATCTCCTTGGGGTCACGCAGCTTAATGACTTTAAACAGGGCATTCTTGATGACGGAATAGGACAGGCCGGCCGCGATGTCGCCCACCGTGGCGCCTTCCTTTTGCGCCTGCTTGACGCGCGAGTTCATAAAGACCGTGCAGCGACTTCCCAGGTCGACCGGAGCCTTGGCACGGATGGCAGCGTTGGCGAACGCGCGCACGTCCATGTTCATAGAGACGGCGAAACTCTCGATAAAGCTACCGCAGCCCGACGAGCAGGCCTCGTTGAGCATGATGTGCTCGATGACGCCGTCCTTGACGCGCAGACACTTCATGTCCTGGCCGCCGATGTCCAGGATAAACTCGACGCCGGGCAGGAATGCCTTGGCGCCGCGCAGGTGCGCAACGGTCTCGATCTCGCCGGAGTCGGCCTTGAGGGCCTCGATGAGCAGCGCCTCGCCGTAGCCCGTGGTGGTCACGTGGCCGATGGTGCAGCCCGCGGGAATGTGGTTGTAGAAATCGGCCATGATGACCTTGGCCGTGCCCAGGATGTCGCCGTTGTTGTTACCGTACCAGGTGTGCAACAGCTGGCCGTCCTCGCCCACGAGTGCGGCCTTCATGGTGGTGGAGCCGGCGTCGATACCGATGAACACGCGGCCGGTGTAGCCGTCGAGCTTGCCCTTGGGAACGACTTCCTGGTCGTGGCGGGTCTTGAACTCAGCAAAGTCCTCGTCGGTGGCAAAGAGCGGATCCAGACGCTCGACCTCAGCACCCTGCGTGTCGCCTAAGCTGTCGATAGCCTCGATGAGCTGCGGGAACGTGCTGAGCTTGTTGGACTCGTGCGCCATGGCGGCGCCGCTCGCCACAAACAGGTGGGCGTTTTGGGGCACGATACGATGCTCCTCGTCCAGGTTGAGCGTGAGGTAGAAGCGGTGGCGCAGCTCGGAGAGATACTGCAGCGGGCCGCCCAGGAAGGCGACGTTGCCGCGGATGGGACGGCCGCACGCCAGACCCGAGATGGTCTGGGTCACGACGGCCTGGAAGATGGAAGCGGCCACGTCCTCGGGGCGGGCGCCTTCGTTGAGCAGCGGCTGCACGTCGGTCTTGGCAAAAACGCCGCAGCGGCTGGCGATGGGATAGATGGTGGTGGCGTTGGCCGCGAGCTCGTTAAGGCCGCTCGCGTCGGTGTGCAGCAGGGTTGCCATCTGGTCGATGAACGCGCCCGTACCACCGGCGCAGGTGCCGTTCATGCGCTGCTCGATGCCGTTATCGAAGTAGATGATCTTGGCGTCCTCGCCGCCCAGCTCGATGGCGACGTCGGTGGCCGGGATGAGGGTCTCGACGGCGCGTTTGCTGGCGATGACCTCCTGGACAAACTCCAAGTCGAGCCACTGGGACAGCAGTAGGCCGCCCGAGCCGGTAATGGCGCAGGTCATCTGGGCCGTCGGCAGCACGGTCGCAGCGCCCTCGAACAGGTCGCGGGCGCAGGCGCGGACATCGGTGTGGTGGCGCTGGTACTTGGCGTAGACGATCTGGTTGTCGTCGTTGAGCACGGCGAGCTTAACGGTGGTGGAGCCCACGTCGATGCCCAGGTGCAGGTTGCCACGAGCGTTCTCGGGGTTGAAGATCGCGCCTTCGGGGGCGCGGGCGGCGGCTACGGGCTCAGTAGCGGTAGCGGGCTCGGCGGCGACGGACGTCTCCCCTGCCACGTTCTTGGCATCGGCAACTGCCTCGGCAACTTTCTCGACAGCCGCGGTCGCGGCCTTCTGCGCGGCGTCCATCACGGTGGGCGCGGCCTCGCGTGCGGCAGCGACCATGCGGTCCTTAATGCCCTCGACGAGTTTGCTCATTGTCTCTCCTCTTAGTTGTTGGACTCGACGGTTGCGGCGGTGTCGGCCGCGTCCTCGAGCTGCAAGTTCAATAGCTTCATGCCGTATTCCGGCACGTTGATATCGATGGGTTGGCCATACAGGTCACCAGGACGAACAAAAGCGAGCACCGTCATAATGCGCGCCATGGCCTCGGGCGATTCGGTGAGCCCACGCTCAAACCAGCGCTGAATCAGGCCGACCTCGGCACTCACGACGTAGGTGACGTAGTAGTCAAAGAACGTGCCCAGCGCCAGGCCCAAAATGCCCGTCTGCGCACGAGGCACCACGGCCTCGCGTGCGGTATCGATGATCTTTTTAATAAAGGCGGGGTCGCCGCCCGGGCCCAGCAGGGCCCCGATAAGGTCGCGATTAGCCGCAAGATAGCGTAGCAGCTCAACCGAACCGGGCGCCGGCTCGAGCTCATCGATGTTGTGATAGAGATCGGGTAGTTGAGCTGCGGTGATGAGCTCAATGCGCTCACGGATCTCGTCCAGCAAGCCGTCCTCGATTTGATTGATAAAGTCGGGAATATCGCGGTAGTGCGAATAGAACGTGCGGCGCGTAAGGCCAGCGCGCTCGGTGAGCGACGCGACATTAATGCGCGAAAGGTCGCCGCTTTCGGCAAGCTCGCTGGCAAGTGCCTGGCGAAGGGCACGCTGCGAGCGAAGGGACCGGCGATCACATTTCTCGAGCTGGGACAAGCGTCCTCCTTGTTACTCAGCCTGTGCGCTATTGCACAGTGCGAGTATTATTGCACACCGTGTGCATCAACACGTAAAGGCAATATATGGAATGTGACAAAGGGACTGCCCCTTTGTCACATCGAGCCGCCGTTTGGTCCCGTTAATGGGACCAACAATCGCCACACCCGTTGCATCATGCCGGTAACGACCGATAAGGAGGCCGACATGAACAATCAGGCAAGCGATGGCATCACCGATGCCGGCAAAGACCTCGTCCTCAGCTGCATCAAAAGCCAAGAGCTACGAGACCACATGCGTAAATACCTATACTGGCCAGCGCCGATCATCGCCGGGTCGCTGAAGACGCTTGACGAAAAGCACACCATGCTCGAGCAACTTCGCGAAGAGGTCACATCGGAGCTCATCGAAGATATCGATTCGCATCTCGCCCAGCTCAACAGCGCGCTCGACATGCTCAATAACGTCGAGCGCGACCGCGGAATCCTCCTACTGCACGTCATGTTCTACAACGAGGAGGAGCGCGACGCCGACGCCCTTGACGGCCCCTTCCCCACCGCATCCTGGGAAGCCGCGCAAACGCTCATGAAGCGCTACATCAAAGAGTATCCTGACGACGATTGGTCCGAATCGTACTGGAAGATCAATCTCTACACCTCGGAAGACCTGCACGAGCACCAAACGGCGCAGCCCTCCCTGTCGTTCGCGGCAACCAAGGATGGCGAGCTTATATTCCTCCGCGATCTGCGTAATCACCGCACTCGTAAATCGCATGTCGAAAGCGCCTGGCGAAACGATAGCAGGCGGTTCTGCGCGAACAACGAGCCCGTCTACACGCCGTGGGTACCGGGCGACATCCTCAAAATCGACGGCCGCCCCTTCGACCACGGGCCTCGCTTTGCCATTGTGCTCGAGAACGACTACGAACACACACTCCGGGGACAGATCTGGTGTGCGGGGCCCAGCAAAGACCACGGCGTTAAGGAGGGCTCGCTTTCATCCGGCACCTTCAGCGACAGTCTCTTGGACCCCTTCATCCCCTCTGCCCTCTACACCGCCGAGCGCTACACCGGCGACCTGCCGGACGACTGCGCTTTTATGCTCGAACTTTCGCAGAAGCTGCACGACAACCCCGACTACGGCAAGCAATGGTTCGAAGGCTCGACCGGACACGACTGTCTGCAGCCGTACCGCAAGCCCGTAAGCCAAAGTGAGCTGGACATTCGTACGGACATCCTCGAGTTTTTAGACTCGCACAGTATTAAGGAGCATCTTCAACGAATCGACTACGAGCCCACCACGCCCGTAGCGGCTTTTATCGTCAATTGCTCGCACAAAGCAACGCGACAGCAAAAGCTCGAAGGCTGGCAAAAGATCGTCGACAATATGCCCAATTGCACTATGAGCCGCAGAAATGACACGGTCAACATTCCGGACTTCCATGCCTTTTTGCGCAATGTCATCAGGCAGGAGCAAAGAAAGCTCGCACACTTTAAAAGGACGGACGGTCAAAGCCTGTATTTCTTTGAGGACTACTCGTGGGACCGGCGTGACCGATGCGACCTTCTTTACGGCCCGTACAGCAGTTATCAAAAGTGCTTCGATGCCATCTGGAGAGAATTCGAAGGCGACAATCCAAAGGCAATCAAGATCACTCGCCGCCCCATCGACCCAGACGAAGACCACTATGCCGACGACATGGTCTTACTCAATGCGAACGGCGAAGTAATGTCTTGCGATTACCGCAACAAAAGCGAGTGGGACGAGGAGGGCGCCGCCAGCGATTTCGAGGACATGTGGTTCGATATCCCGACGCCTTTCCATGCCGGAGACATCGTTTGTAACCTCCAACGCCCCGACGAGCCGATGGTGCTGTTTGACCTGCAAACCTGGGGGTCCACACGAGTCGACAAAGAACTTGTCTCTTCCGTCTACAAAGACCGCCTCGTTCAAAAGGCCGACAAGCTATTGCGCTGGCACCGATATGACGGCGACACCAGCGACATGTACGCCTATGGGTGCCAAGTCTCATCCGCCTTGCATTTCCCCTTCTACATTGGGGAGCCTGAGGGCTTTCTTTTGGACATTGACTATTATCGTGAGCCGCTCAAGTCGGAGGAGCGAATCCTCTACGGCGTCAGGGCGTATATCAAAGGCGACCTAGCAGTTGACTCGCTCGCCGCGATGGCCAGCGCATGCGAGCTACAGGCGCTGGCGGAGAAAAAGGCACGCGGCTTCGAGGACGCAGACAGCTGGCTCAAGGACCGCTATCCAGAGCTGTTCGATACGGCTGTCGATCTTTTTTCAGAGGGAAAATGCACCAGTTGTCAGGATTAAGGGGTCAACGCCCTAGCGGCGGCGACCCCTTTACCATGAGAGCAGAGTTCCATTTCCCGGCGAGCCGTCAACGACACGTCAGCGGTACCATTCCTCCAAATTGCGTGACCACGCATATTCCCAAGTGATTGCTGCGGGCGGTTCAGCGATTTGAAGATAGGCCTCCCACATGAGCATGGCTATTTTCTTGAACGGAAGAAATCCGCACGCTCCACCGAACGCGGGAACCACGATTCGCTGACGCGAAGTTCGCATCGCTTCCATAAGCGTTGTCCTCATGCATTGATAGACAACCAAAGGGTCAACGATGGGAGTGGGAACCCGCATGGTTGGAGTATGTATGAGCAGAATGTCCTCGTGCCCGGGAATTGGAACTGAAAAGCTCGTACCAACCGGCTGCTCTCCGTAAAACCGCTCCGTAATAACCGATCTCACTCGTTCGGCAAGCTCCGGTCCAAACTTATCGGTTATTGCCAAGTCGTAATTGCCATCCATTAAGCCATATGAGTTCGCCGGCGATACGACGGCATCGATTTCAGGCTGCTGTTCGATAAACACCTTAAAATCACAGCAATGCACTGCAATGCCTTTGTAGCCCCTAAAAGCGTCCTCCCAGGCCTCCGCCATACCGGCGCTGTTCGTCACAAGATCCAACATCATATTCTGCATGGCAATCCTTTCAGTATGCGCACATCCATGTACCAGTGCGTTTCCAAAAGTATGTTTGACGCGAGATTCATATCAGACCCGTTAATGGGACCGCAAAGCACAACCTCTGATGGATGCTAACGGCAACGACCGAATTGGAGGTTGCTATGGACAGCCAAGCAGATACCGTAATCACCGATGCCGGCAGGGAGCTCGTTTGCAGTTGCATCAAGGACGATGAGCTGCGTGCTCATATGTTCAAACACATGGGAATGGCAGATGGCTCCCTCTGTAAGATCATCGGCGGCTCCCTCAAGACGCTCGACGAAAAACGGACCCTGCTCGAGCAGCTTCGCAAAGAGGTCTCATCGGATTACGCCGAGGCGATCGACTCCGGCCTCGACCAGCTCAGTACTGCACTCGATATGCTTTGCAACGTTGACCGTGACCGCGGTATCTTGCTGGTCTCCGGCGTGTTTTACAGCGAAGAGGAACGCGGGCACGACACCTTTGACGGCCCCTTCCCCGTTGCCTCTTGGGAAGCTGCGCAAACCCTCATGAAGCAATACGTCGATGACGACCCCGATGAAGATTGGTCCGAATCATTCTGGCAGATTAAGCTCTATACCGCCAAAGACTTACACGACCGCCCGCGCACTCAAGCCTCGCTGATATTCGCCGCGACCATGGCTGGCGATTTGGTCTTTTTGAGCGACCGACGGAATCAGCGGACTCCGCATCAAAGCATCGATCACTTGCCGCGGAACAAAAGCAAGCACTTCTGCGCCAATGGTGAGGTCTTTTACACTCCCTGGGTCCCCGGCGACATCATCAAGATCGATAGTCGGCCCTTCGACCACGGCCCCCGTTTCGCCATCGTGCTCGAAGACGACTACGATAGTTTGTTCAAAGACCAGGTTTGGTGCGCCTATCCGAGCAAAATCTACGGCGTTGAGGAAGGCAATCTCCGCTTGAGGGATTTCACGGACGGCTTCCTCGACGACTTCACGCCCTCTGCCCTCTATACCGCCGAACGTTATACCGGCGACTTGCCCGATGATTGCTCCTTTATGCTCGAACTCTCGAAAAAGCTGCACGATGACCCCAGCTACGGCAAGCAATGGTCGGACGGCTCGTTCACACACGATTGCCTGCAGCCATACCGCACATCGGCCGGTCCCAGTGCCAACGCTATACGTTCGGACATTCTCGAGTTTCTCGACTCGCCCGATATCAGAGAGCATTTGGAAGGCATCGGCTACGAGCCCACCACGCCCGAGGCGGCGTTCATCGTCGACCGTTCGAGCGAAAAGACGCTGCAACAGAAGATCGAGGCCTGGCAAAAGATTCTCGAAAACATGCCCAATTGTGCGATGAACAGGCGATACGGCACGTTCAATATCCCCAACTTCCATGTCTTTCTTCGCGATGTCATCAGATGGGAGCGCAAGAAAATCGCCCGGTTCAAACAGTCTGGCAAGCATATGTATTTCTTTGAGGACAAGACGGGAAGCCCCCATGAGAGCGGGTGCAATTATGGCCCCTACACCAGCTACGAAAAATGTTTCGAGGCAATCTGGAATGAGCTTGAGGAGGAGAATCCTACCTCGATTGAAGTAACACGCCGCCCGATCGATCCGGACGAAGACTACTATGCCGCCGATAAGCTCATGCTCGACGCAAATGGCAAGGTCATGGATTGCCAGCTGCGTTGCATCGACAAAGAACGCGAGGGCGAAGACCCCACTTTTGCCTTTGAGCTGATGTGGTTTGACATCCCGACGCCATTCCACGCCGGCGACATCATTTGTCGTCACGGCGACCCTGGCGACCCCATGTTACTTCTCAATATGCAGACATGGACCACGAAGCGGGTCATGGATGAGCTTCCGCCTTCCACCTACAGGGAATGCGCCGCAGAAAAGGCCGACGACCTGCTCAGGCACCATCGGCAAAATGGCGATACGAGCGACATGTACGCCTACGGCTGTCAGATTGAATATCCCCTGGAGTACCCCGTCTATATCGGAGAGCCGAGTTGTTTTCTTCTCGATATGGAATACTGCCGCACCCCGCTCAAGCCGGAGGCGAGAATTCTGTACGGCGTGCGGGCATATCTCGACGGCAATCTGGGTCTTGACTCACTTATTGCGCTATCAAGTCTTTTCGAGCTGCAGGCGCTGGTCAAGAAAAAAGCCGAGCGGTTTGAAGGAGAAGACCGCGGGCTCAAGACCCGCTACCCGGAGCTGTTCGATGACACGATAGCCCCGCCGGCACGATTCAAAACAAAGAGGAGCTAACCATGGACATCTTGGATTTTGTTGACTCCCGGGACATTCGGGAGCACCTGCGCAGCATCGACTTCCAGCCCAGCGCCATCGAGGCAGCATATCTTGTTTGGTTTTCGAAAACTGCCACGCTCGAGCAGAAGTGCGAAGCCTGGCAGGAGATTGTGCAAACCATGCCCAATTGTTCGCTGGAGGCAACCCTTGCCGGTCTTGGAAGGCCGGCCATCCCCGATTTCCATGCCTTCTTGCGCTGGACAATCGATTACAACAAGCGGTGCGTCGATGCGTTTACGAGTGGGACGGGCTACGTTTATCAGTATGAAGAGGAGATTGTGCCTGACGGGCAACTTTGCGGGGCCTTCGGCGCGCCATTCAGCTGTTATGAGAAATGTGTCGAGGCGTTGCGCGGTGATGATGAACTGACGAGCCGTCCAGAGGCACGCGTACGCATCACCCGGTGCCCGCTCGATGCCGACAAAGAACATCGCCGGGAAGATTGGCTCATGGCAAACAGCAAAGGCGAGGCCCTTTCCGTTTATTGCCCTTCAGCCGGCCCCGTTGAGAACGATTGGGAGATCGCATTCGAGTTCATCTGGGTCGATATCCCCACGCCGTTCCACACCGGCGACATCGTCTGGACGCCGCTAGGCAGTGCCCGTGAGCCGTTCACGTTGCTCGATCTGCCCACGTGGGACCGAACACAGCTTGAGGCAGAGCTTCGGCAGGCAGACCGTTCTGACGAATGGCTTGATCATGCGCAGCAGCGCCTCGAGCACTATCGCCATGCAGGGGATATCAGCAACATGCGTGCCACCGGCTGCTCCATTGACTACAACGAGACATTCCCGCTGTACATCGGCGAGCCAGACCCGCTTTACCTGAATCTTGAGTATTATCGCGAGCCGCTCAAAGACGAGCAGCGGATTTTAATCGCCGCCCAGGCCTACCTGCGCGGCGACCTGTATGTCGACTCACTCATCGCGTTTATCGACACCATAAAGATGGAGTCCAAGGCAAAGCGCAACCTGGAAGAGCTACGTCTGGATCAGGCACCGCTCAAGGAAAAGTATCCGCAGCTATTTGAGTAGAGGCCGTCATGCCCGAATCCGCGAAAAGCCACGCCGATAACCAGGAGGCTATCATGCGCGAAGAAGTAATCAACCTCATCGACTCTCCGGAGTTGCGAGAGCATTTGTTGCATAATCCACAGCTCCTGAATGGCGATCATTACACGCAAATCATCGGTGGCGCGTCGATAGAAATCAACCGCAAACGGAAGATGCTCAGCAGGTTGGTTGCTGACGAGCGCAACTCGTCAGACAACACCTTTAACTGGTACGATCCAGAAGAATGTATCGACTACATCGATGACTGCTTGGACGCGCTAAAGGCCGTCGACGGAGACGGAAAGACGCTGCTAATTAGCGAAATTAGCTTTATCGGCAACGAAGTGGGATCCGCCATCACGCATGGCCCCTTCCCCGTGGCATCGTGGCAGGCCGCCCTTGCGGCAATGAAGACATACGCAGACAAGTGGGGCGGCATGACAGATTTATCGTCCTCATACTGGATGATTGAGCTGTTCGACCTTGCCAACGACCCGAGCTGCTCATATCCATACGACGGCTTTCTACAGCCAGACTACACTTACTACGCAAACGCCTCCGGCGAAATCCAGTACATCTGCAGGGAAGAAGAGGGCGAATGTGGCGAGGTGCTCGACTGTATTGTGGGTGGAATCTTTGGGCCGTGGTTTAAGGGGGCATATGTCGACCTGCCCACGCCGTACAAAAAGGGCGATATTCTTGAGATCGACTGCAGGCCATGGGCACCAGGCCCTTGTTATTGCCTGGTAGCAAACTCGAAATTGGACTGCCTGTATCCCGATGGCGATGGGCAGATCAGATGTGGCTCTATCCCCTACGGCAGTTGCTTTGCCGGATGGGCACACACGAACTTGATGTTGTCGCCCGTGTTTAGAGCGAAGAAAGTAACGCAACCTTTGCCAGAAGAATACGCAGCCTTGCAAGCAATCGAACTAGACCAGATAGAAGACCTGTTAGAAGAGTGTGCCAGCAACAAAGAGAACGAGCCTATTTGGCTGGATATATATCGGCATCGTGCTCGTTGACGAACGCGGGGTTCCACACTGATACTCAGACGAAATAAATAACAGGTGCGACGGACCCATCCGACGACGAGAGCCAGATACGGTGGCGGCGCAGACTTTTAGAAGAGAGACCCGGACGCCGGTAGTTGAATATTTTCCCGTTCACCCGTCCAGATCGTCCGTACATCTTTGTTGCTCAACAAATTCACAAGGCCCACGTTCTACTATTTTTTTGTTATAGAGGCCGCTAAAGACGGGAACAGAATGGACACCGAAACGAAGGCCACCTGCGTCGATTCCTACACAACAATCGCTCGAAAACTGCCAGCCATGCGAAACGACGAAGAATTCCTTCTCGAAATCTGTAAGTCCCCCGCATCTACAACGAAATGATTGGATCGAGTGTTAACTGGAGGTCGACAATGAACAACAACGAGCCAAAAGACATTTTAATTAGCGTATTGTTCTCAGGCACTTATTTAGATGAAGGGAAAAATATCGGCCACGAGATTATCAACTTCTTCCCTGACGACAACGGCAATAGATACCTATACATACCCAGCAAGGGAACCATTGCGAAAAGCCACGACTTGAAATCAACGGCAATAATTCTCGCACATAAAGACGGCGAACAGAAAGTTGAGGTCGATGCACTCGCACGTTCTCTTGCTAGCGTGGATGAAAATGAAGTATCGACAATAACGTTTAATGGAAAACCACTCTCAGCTCTTTTCGGCGATAACACGCACCGAGGCGAAAACGACAAAGAAGCCGGACTAAATCTTGCATGTCGTGTCGATGAGTTTTTGCTGCCGGCATCGGGGAAACGCATATTTATTGCAACTGGAAAGGAGGACGTCCTCAAAGATGACGAGCGCATTGAAGTATACGTAGGCGATGCCAAGATTCTCAACCAGTCTCAGAGAACGTACTTTTCAGAAGCGAAACGCAAAGAGGGCTACAGGAAATTAAGAGATCTGATTGATGACGAGAGTCTATGGAAAGAAGCGAGTGAAACCGCCTTCGCTGCCGAGAAACTGCAGAAAAGTGAAATACTCGCCGAGCATCAAACGCCAACTTTCCTAGAAATCGCAAAGAAGCAATACGATGAGCTAGTCTTTTCCAATTTGTTTGCCTATTACTTTAATTACAGCGACGAAGGCTTTCGGGAATTTGCTAAAGAGGTTTTAGGGCTACCAAATGTAGGCAGCATCACTTCTCTCGTAAGAGAGTCCGAGAACAATATCGATTTATGGATCGAAACAGAAACGCATGTCATAGTCATCGAGAACAAAATTCGCTCCGGAATCAACGGAATTAAGCGAGGCGAGGATGGAGAAACCAACCAGCTCGAAAAATACTACGAACATGCAGAGACAAAATGTAGAGAGGGCCAGAAACTAGCCCTGTATTTATTTGCGCCAAACTACAGCAGCATTAAACCCTCCGATTTGAAAGGAATAGACCCGGAACGCAACACAGAGTGGGAGTATGCGCTCATTACGTACAAAGAGATTTATAACTTCTTCAGTAAACACGCCACCTTATATGAAGATGAGTGTCATTTTTCCGACTTTTGTCGCGACTTGAAATGCCACATCGAAACCTCCGAGGACAACAAGCGCAGGGTAATGCACGCAAGGTTCGCCCAAATGCTCGGAAACGCCGATCAATCCCGCATCTCTCCAACCCCCAACGATTAAGGCGCGTCTAATCTTCGAATCAACTGGCTCTTGGCCGCCAACTTCAAGCCAACCTCCAATTTAAAGCCCGGCCTGCGGCGCAATTGCCCCGCGGGCCGGGCGCTTTTATTGGTTATGGCATCAGCAGAAAACTCGCACGTAGGCGGGGGTTTCGCCACCATGAACCATCCTCACCAGAGCGTCCGCATTGCAGTGGGTCTCCGCGAATGTTGCGTCGTTCTCTCGGCCCTCTGCCGCAAAGCAACCTGCCAGGATGGCGGATGTCGGGCTGAGCATGTTGCGTAAGTCGCGCAGGATCGCATTTACCGGGCGGTTGTCGTCGAGCATTTCGAGTCCGTCGATTACGACCACGATGTTCTCTAGCACCGCCCTGTTCCACGTCTGATCGCCGAGCAACCAACTTGTTACAAGGTCCATGGTCATGTTGTCTTCGGCAAAGATGCCCAGGTTGCGTTGTTTGAGCCGCATCGTTGCGCGAACTGTCTCGACCTGCCGTTCCTCGAGATCCTCCGGCACCTTGGCACCCATCTCAGCTTGAATCAGCCGGGCGACCGCATCCTCTTCACGCTCCCGCATCGGCACATAAAGCACGGTACACTGCTCGCTCAGGCATAAAACCGCATGCGCCAGCACGTTCGAAACGTCTTCATGCGCGCCACCAATCACGCTAAGCTTGCCTAGTCCAATACCGCCGCTCAGGATGCCATCAACAGGCGTACCAGTCTTCAATACCCGCAGCGCCTCGAACACCGACGTTTCCATGGCATGATCGAGCCCGGAAGTCAGTCGATCATGGAAACGGCTTATGTCAAAGCCGTCATCGCCTCGTTCTTTACGAATCCAACCACGCTGGTTCGCGTATGTCGGCGGCATAACGCCTGGCAAGTTCATCAGCTCGCCCATACTCACAGAACGGCCAATTCGGTTGTCCCTGGAGTCCATCTTTAGCGTCATCGCAACCCTCCTAACGCCTACCGCGCTTACCAGTAGCCTTAAAATTCCAAATGGGCTTAAGCCGGTGAATAACATCAACCGTCGGGTCCATGAGCCTCAGTACATCATCCGCAGGCTTATACGCTTCGGGCGACTCATCGAGCGTCGTCTCGCATGCGCTCGGACAGTAGATGCCAGCATCGCGCATCTCGTTAACGAACGACCTGGTATCGAGCGTTTGGAACGCTTTGGTGCGGCTCATCGCGCGACCCGTCCCGTGCGGCGCCGAGCAGTTCCAGTCCTCGTTTCCCTTGCCGCGCGCAATAACGGCACCGTCGCGCATGTTGAACGGAATCAGCACCATCTCCCCCGCATGAGCGCTAATGGCGCCCTTGCGAATCATGCCGCCTTCCGAGATGTAGTTGTGCATGGTGGTAAAGCCGTCTCCGTCGAGTCGAATTCCCGTACGCTCAACAATCTGTGCGACAATCGCCTTGCGGTTCTGGTTCGAAAAGCGCTGGCAGTTATGCATATCGACGAGATACTCGGCAGAAAGATCGCCCTCGAGATACTTAAGCTCGTCGGGAATATCTGCCGTGCACGTCTTCTGCGCCAGCGCCTGATGGTGCTCCGCCGTCTGCTTGCCCATGTTGCGCGAGCCGGTGTGCACGACCAGATATTGGCACCCATCCTCGTCCTCGTCGAGTTCAATGAAGTGATTGCCGCCGCCCAGCGTGCCCATGGAGCGCTCAACCTTGCGTTTATCCTGCAGCCAATCACGCGACTCCATGCCAAAGTCCGTGAGTACGCAGGCAGGATCGCGATGAAGGCTAAAGCCCGTGGGCACCGCGCGCTTCACATCGCGATTGAACTGAATGAGGTCGTCGCGCGCAATGGTCTCCGCAAGCGCCACACAATACATACCGCATCCGATGTCGACGCCCACCAAATTAGGAATGACCTTGTCACCCAAGTTTGCCGTAAAACCAATCACGCAGCCCTTGCCCTTATGGGCATCGGGCATGATGCGAATCTTGGCGCCTTCAAATGCTGGGCAGCTGGAAATCTCCTCGATCTGCTCCTCGGTTGAATCCTCAAGATTCTCGGCAAAGACTTTGATGTCTGCCATCGCATTTCTCCTGTTCTGATCCTTGTAAACCGGAACCGGCCCCAAGCTAACAGGGCGCACGTCGCACCGGCTAGCCAAACCGCCGATTTCCGTTTAACCACCTTTCGCCCTATTCGGGCCCTTATTGCTGCGAATACTACGGTCGCACGGGCTACAATGAGTCCCAATAACAGGTCTTGTTTTGCATCTCCGGCTGATACCCTGCCGGCGAAAGGAGACAACGTGGCGAACAGACCAAACCAAAAGCTGAGGCTTCTGTTCCTGCTTAAAACCTTGATGGAAAAGACCGACAGCACGCACGGGCTCACAACGCAGCAGATCATCGAGGAGCTCGCCTATCACGATCTCGAGGCCGAACGAAAGGCCATCTATCGCGACCTGCAAACGCTTCGCGACTTTGGGCTCACCATCGACCAGCGCGGCGGCAAGGAATGGGCGTTGGCCTCGCGCCCGCTCGACCTGCAAGAACTCATCATGCTTGTTGACGCCGTGCAGAGTTCGCCGTTTTTGACCGATGAGTTGACCGACCATCTTATCGGCAAGCTGCAAAGCCTCGCCAGCTTGGGCGAACGCGAACTTATGCACAAGCGCGTCGACGTGCCTTCGCGCGTGAAGATGCAAAACTCTGATGCCCTGCTCAACATCGACCTGATTCAGCAGGCCATGCGCGAAAAACGAAAGATACGGTTCCGTTACTTCCACTACAACGCCGCCAAGCAAAAGGCCCTCAATCATGGTGGCGACACCTACGAGCTCACACCTGTACGCCTTATCTACTCCGACGAGCTCTATTACATGATCGGGTTTCGAGATAAATGGGCTAATGCCGGCTCGGGTCATCAGCCGTTCACGCCTTATCGCGTCGATCGTATGCTCGACGTTGCGGTGTCCGAAGAGTCCGCGACCAAAGATTCGCGCATCGCCGGCTATGTGCTCGAGGACCACGTTTCGCCATCGTTTGGAGTCTATGCGGCCGATAAGACCACCGTGGTGCTGGAACTTGACGACCGCGCGATGAACCCGCTCATCGACAAGTTTGGACTGGACGCCGTTGTGTTTGAAAACCAGGACGGGCGCCTGTTGGCAACTGTCAAAGCCCCGCTGTCACCGCAGTTCTTTGGCTGGTTGCTGCAACTCAGCACGTTCATTAAGATCGTTCAACCTCAAAGTGCCATCGATACGTATCTCGACTATCTCGATAGCACGCGTGCGCTCTACCAGGAAGACAGGTAATACTGCCATGAACATGACCCCCAAATTCAACGTATCGTTCGAGCGCCTGAATCCTGAACAGCGCAAGGCCGTCGAATGCCTAGATGGTCCGCTGCTCGTCATTGCCGGTCCCGGCACCGGCAAGACGCAGTTACTGAGCCTGCGCGCGGCGAACATCCTGGCCAAGCGCGATGCCGCCCCACGCAACATCCTCTGCCTCACCTATACCGAGGCGGGCGCGGAAGCCATGCGCAAACGCCTGATTGAACTCATTGGGCGCGACGCCTATGGCATCGAAGTCAGTACGTTCCACGGATTTGCAAGCAGCATCAGGTCGCGCTATCCCGAGTTTTTCACACGCCCTGCGACCGACACACTCATCACGAGCTTGCATCAGCAGGAGATCTTCGACCGCCTGCTCAAATCGCTTCCCTTTGGGTCGCCCCTGGGCGGAGGGTCGCCCGATATGCCCGCGCAAAACATCGGCAAGATGATCGGCTTTGTCTCCAAGACCAAGCGCAGCGGCCTGGATTACGACGTGCTGAGCGCCATTGCACAGCAGAATATCGACGCCGCTGCCTGGCTCACCGAGCATTCCGAGCTGCTTACGCTCGCCTGCGAAAGGGCAAGCGCTGCGTTGGCAGAACGCTTTGAGGAAGAAGTCGAGCGTGCCTGCGGCATGGCGTCCACATCGCTCACCCGCCCGATCGGCTGTCCTGCTGGCACGTATGTGCCCTATATCCTTGAGCTGCGCGATACCATTCGCCGCGCCGAGCTCATCGATGAGAAGGGCAAGTCCTCGGGATACACCAAGGTGCGCGATGCCTTCTTTGGAGGCAGCAACTCTCAGGGGCGCACCTTTAAGATTGCGGAGCAGAGCGAGCGACTTAAGACCGCTTGCGACGTCGCGCGTCGCTACCAGAGCGAGCTCGACCAGCACCATCTCTACGATTACGATGACATGATCGGCGACTTTGTTGACGCCGTCGAGCACAACGACGCGCTACGCCAAGTGCTCCAGGATACCTATACCTATATCCAGGTTGACGAGTTCCAGGACACCAATGGTGCCCAGATGCGCATCATCGAGCTGCTCTGCGACGGCGTTGATGCGCCCAATATCATGGCCGTCGGCGACGATGACCAGGCCATCATGCGTTTTCAGGGCGCCACGATCGAATGTGCCAACCAGTTTGCGGCCGAGTTCTCGCCCCGGAGCATCGTGCTCAAGACCAACTATCGCTCCACGCCCGCCATCGTTGAGCTTGGTCAAGCTATCGCCCAGCAAATCGAATACCGACTCGATGCCAGCTCGAATAAGTCAATCGAAGCCTTTAAGCCTCAGAGTGACCAGGTCAGCTTTAGCGAGAACGTCTACGCCGGCAAAGCCGAGGAATACGCCGCCGTTGCCGCGAGCATTAGGCAGAGGATTGATGCTGGTTACCTCGATGACTGCGAAGATCCCGATGAAGGAATTGCAGTCATCTCTTCCAAACACGCCGCATTGCGCTCGCTGATCCCCTTCCTCGTTAAGGAAAACGTGCCGTTTTCGTATCGCGAGCGGCAGAATCTCTTTGCCTCCGAGCGCATGCAGACGACGTTGGCACTGTTGCGCTGCGTTACCGCGTTTGCTCGCGGGCAAAAGGAGCTCGCCAGCAGCTATCTTCCGCAGATTGTCTGTGCCGCCGAGCTGGGCGGCGACCATCCATCGTCCGTGACGTTTGCGCTCAGCGCCAAGCGTGAGCATCGCGGCGACTGGATGGCCGCCATGCGCGAGGGCAATAGTGCCTGCGTCAAAGAGCTGCACGACGATCTTATGCAGTGGGCGGCAGAGGCCAATGCCTCGCCTGTCCGGGATTTGCTCTTTAAGATTGCCGAACGCAGCCTTGGCTATTACCGGCATCGCAAAGATCAAGATCCGCTAGGCGCCGCCGAATTCAATGCCGGCATCCGCGCCCTACTCGCCTTTGCCGAGGGTGAAATGGGCGACGCGCGCCGCATGGGACGCACGCTTCGCCTGCCCGATATTGTCGACAAACTCGACGCCGCTCAAAAGTTTGGCGTGAGCATCGACGCGTCCATCGATCTCGGCACGCCGGGAGCTGTTCGCCTCACCAGCGCCCATAGCTCGAAGGGCCTAGAGTTCGACTGCGTCTATTTGCTCGACGCCGATGACTCTACCTGGCACAAAGGCGCCGGCGGCATGAGCTTGTACCCGTCCAACCTGCTTATTCGCGACGAAAAGGATGACGACGACGCACGCCGCCTGTTATTTGTCGCCATCACGCGCGCTAAACGACACCTCGAGCTGTGCCGCGCCGGCGGGTCGGCACTGCAGGAGCTCACGGGGCTTATCGACTCTTGCGAAGTCACCGTCGAGGCAAACCAGCTCAGCACCGCCATCGAAACCGAATGGCGCGACAACTACGCGTTCGATACGCCCGAGCTCTGCGCGCTTTTGGAGCCTCACACCGACGTGAAGTTTCTCTCTGCAACAGCGCTCAACAACTTTGTGACGTACGAGCCTGGATGCGCAAATAGCCAGCACTTCCCCGAAAAGCAGATTGTGCGCCTGCCCACTGCGCCTACGATCCAAACCGAATTCGGCACCATCGTTCACGCGATGTTCGAAGAAATCGTTAATCGGATGGCAACCGATGGCGAGGCGGCAATCGAGGCAATTGAGGCCGAGTATCGTCAGCAGATTTCGTGGCTCGATTTTGCCTCCGAGGATGTCCACCGTTATTCGGAGCGCTTCGAACGCATTTGTCGTGCATTCGTCCCCTGGCTTGTCGAGCACGTGCGCGGCTACCGTTGCATCACGGAAGCGAACATGCAGTGTCTAACTGCCGGTGGAACCCCGCTCTTCGGTTTTCTTGATCTGCTCCTCGTTGACGATGCAGCTAAAACGGTGCAGATTGTCGACTACAAGACCGGCTTTGGCAAGGAGGTGCCCGCGGGCTATCATCGCCAGCTCAAGTTCTACAAACTGCTGGTCGAGACGTCGACCGAGTTTTATGGCTACACCGTCACTTCCATGGGCGATTACTATGTCGAGCCCGACAAGGCAACGAATGAGCTGCGTCCGCCGTTCTCGACGACCGCCAGCGCCGATGACATTGCCGAGCTCGAACACCTCATCGATGCCGTATGGTCGCGCATTGAACACGGCGCCTGGGATACCAGCGCTTTTGAGCAAAGTGGAGCTTACGAACTGGCCGTTGAGGAACAAAAGGGCTGCCGCAAAAAAGCCGATAAAACCGAGGTCATGCAGCGCGCCTACGAGCATTGGCTAGTCGAGAACCCCGGAATGTGACAAACGGACTATCCCATTGTCACGACCCGCCTGGCTTTTGGAGCGGCATTGCCGTTTGTCCAAAATGGCATTCATGGGTAGAATAGTGTCGACGGCAGCCCAAGTTCTGCTAAGCTGGGCAGCGCCGTTGCTTGGATTAAGGGGTCAACGCCTTAGCGGCGGCGACCCCTTCTATGTTGCTTCGAACGCTGCTTGAGTGCCTCGGAAAGGCCGACAAGCGCCGTGAAGAACGAGACCAAAGCGGTCAGAAGTCTCACGAAATCAATCAAATCGGTCATGGGCATCACCTCCCATCAGATGGAGGGCGCTGCCCGGCACATGGAACTGCCGTCAACGATACCGATTCTAACAGAGCTTGGTCATATATACGAATATGTGTTCGTACTCCAAGGGACCATGACTCCGCGTGACAAAGGGACTGTCCCTTTGTTGCATTATTCGATGACGGTGCGGGAGTTTTGCTTGCGCATGGTGGCAAGCATGTGTTTGGGGACGGCGTGGACCATGCAGCTGCCGATGGTCGCGCTCGCGGCGGCTTTAGCTGCATCGCTCGCGTTTTTGGTCGCGTAGCTGTGGCGGAAGCGCTTGAGCATGGCGATGTCGTTGCCGCCGTCGCCGTAGACCGCGACCTCGTCCTCGGCAATACCGTAGTAGCCCGCCAGCCAGGCTACGCTCTCGCCCTTGTTGCACGCCACGTCCGTGATTTCGAACATCACCGGATCGAACGGTGCATTGACCACGCGGTCGGAGCGTTCGGCAAGATACGCCTTAAGGTCGCGCTCCAGCTCGGGCGAGGTCACGCGACAATTGATCTTGCATACATCGTGGCGCAAGATATCGCCGATCGACTGGTCGAAATACTGTTCCTCGTGATAGCCGCCACGCGCACGCATGCCGCGCATCACAATACGCTTGATGGGGCTGTCCTTTTTAAAGCCCGCCTGGTGCATCTCGAACGACCCGCTCGAGAACATGCCATCGGGCGTGGAGCAATCAAAGCAAATGTCCGGGAACGCCTTGAGCAGCTCCTCGGTGACCTGTGGGTCGATGGTCCAGGTCTTGAGCACCTCGCCATGACTGTCGCGCACGATGGATCCGTTGGAGCAGCAGGCGTCAAGCGTCAGGCCCGTAAAGCCATGCTCGCCGATCGGCAACGTCGAGCGTCCAGTCGCGGGAACCACGTGCAGGCCAGCCTCGGTCAGCTCACGGATGGCACGGCGGATGGTCCCATCTGCCTCGTGCAGGGCGTTCAGCAGCGTTCCGTCTAAGTCACTCGCAAACATCTTGATCATGGGCACGCCTCTCCTTCGTCTGCACGATATTGTAGACGAAGGAGAGGCATGCCCAAACAATGGCGTTCCGGCGCGGCGAGACAATGCTTCCGCAAATTCACGGTCCCCCAGCGCCTTAAGACATTCGCCATAAGCGACTTATCAGCCGATTAAACAGCGCCGTCGTCAACGTCAGCACCGCCAACATGCCTGCGAATACAATCGCCGGTGTCCATCGATCATATGCGAGCCCGTAAACCAATTGGCCAATAGGCGTTGCACAGGAAAGCGTCATATAAACGAGTGCCAGCACTTTTCCGCAGAGTTCCTTTGGCACTGACCGCTGAACGAATGAAACGATTTCGACCGATGTAATGCTTGCCCACGCCATAACCCATGCCGAGCCGGCCGCAAGCGCGGCAAACGCTAATTCATCAGGACCGCTCAGTAGTGCGACAATAATCGGTACGACTCCAAAACTAATCATCGCAACATATCGACATATGCCCTTGAAGGAAAAACGATGTGGCCAAATACCGACCAAACCACTGCCGACAAGACCACCTAAGCCCATAGCCACCTCAATAATCCCAACAAAGGATGACCGCATTCCGAGATGCTTTGCAACAATAACGGGAGCACCAATCGTTAACCCAACTAACGCAAGGTTCAAAATAGCTGCAAGCAAAAACACAACGAGCAATGATGCGTTTTGAAACAGGTACCGAATCGACTCCCGAAAATCGTTTCGACATGTCGAGCAAGTCGTACTGTCCCCTGTCATTCCAGATGAGGCATTTTGCTTGAGTGCGCCCCCGAACAGTAGGGCTGACATCGCAAACGTCAACGCCGCGGTTTCGCATAGAGCATCGATACCAAAGCACCCATAGACTGCCGTCCCGACTACAGGCCCCAAGATATTGCTCGCCATGGTTATCTGCGAGACCAACGCAGTGGCACGCTCAACCTTTTCTGGGCCCGTCATGCGCACCGTCTCAATTTGAAGCATCGGTTTCAGCAGCGATTGGATGCCATATTGGACGCAAAGCATTGCTACCACGACAACGGCAAGAGGCAGCGAACGCTTCATGGGGATAAACAACAGTGATGCAACCATCAGAACAATGCCGAGCACCACAAGAACCCCGCGATGTCTCCCGCGATCCGCCAAGATTCCGCCAGCCGGAGTCGCAAGCACGCCCGGCACGAACGCTATCGCCGCGACAGCACCATATAACGTTGATGAGCCGCTGCAGTCGAACAAGTAAAGCGGGCACGCAAAGCACAGTGCCGACAACATCGAATACGCGCACAGCTGTGCAACAAGAAGACCGAAAAGCCTGATAGATCGCACTGTTTTTTGCGCCAACGAGACATTGCTCCTCCGCATTCCAGCCATAAGCCTGCCCCCTATACATACCATTAGTATGTATTTAATGACTTGAAAAGGGCAGCCGTGGCTACCCTTACAAATCAATTACATACCGTCAGTATCTATATTACCACCCAGCACGGTTCCATACGTCCCAAATCTGAGCCGTTGTCTGAAGCACTTCATTACCCAAATCGAGCCCCACCGCGGCCGCCATCTGCGCCAAACATTGCGCGCGAGCGAGCATTCGATCTTTGGTCTCGAGCGGACGGAACAGCGGCAGCAGCCAAAGATTCGCCAACAACGATACGGCCTCAGCCGCTTCGCGCGGGCATTTGCACGCAATGGAACCGTCGGCGATGCCCTCCTCGATCACTGGCAAGAGACAGCCATCGGCCGACTCGTCGAACGAGCCCTGGTACTGCATCGCCAGTAGACGCGAGCTTTTTACCGGATCTGCCGCAGGATGCATGCGTGCCCATAGCTCAATTTGCGGAACGACAGACTCGGGCGCGTACAGCCGCTTGAGCTTTTGGGCTCCGGTCATATTGCCGATACCAAGCGTTGAGCGACGTTGCTCAACAATCGGAGCCATTGCCCGATCAAATGCGGCGTTGAAAATCTCCTCTTTGCTCTTAAAGTGATGATAGACAGCACCCTTGGTCATGCCATCGAGACGGTCGACGATGTCTTGAATGCTCGTCCCCTCATAACCCTGTACGCAGAATAGCTCCAGGGCCGCGTCGAGAATCTTCGCGACAGTCTCCTCGGGATATTTATTACGACCCATAATCCGTCCATCCACAACGCAAGTCTTGTGCCTCATTGCAGCATTTTAACGTTGCGGATGGTAGACGGTCGATTCTACACCGCGGCGGGGCCGTGTTCGCCGGTACGGATGCGGATAACATCCTCGACCGGCTCGACCCAAATCTTGCCGTCGCCGACGGCACCGGTGCGAGCGGCGCTGCAGATAATGTCAACGATACCGTCGACATGCTCGTCGGCGCAGATGAGGGTGAACTGCACCTTGGGGATCGTGTTGACGAGCAGCTCGTTGCCGCGCACGTATTCCTTCCAGCCATGCTGCGCGCCGCAGCCCTGCACCTGGTTGATAGTCATGCCGCGAACATCAGCAGCAAACAGCGCATCTTTAAGAACCTCAAGCTTCTCGGCACGAACAATCGCCGTAATTTTCTTCATAGTAAATTCCTCTCTTCAATAAAAGAAATGAATTGCCATTCAATGAGGCGGGTTTCCCAGGTGCCGCAGATTGGGTTGAAAGAGGAGCGCCGCGTACTTTTGTACGCAAGCGACGGTTTGAAACCCAAGGTGCGGTGCCTGGGGAAGCCGCGCGACGATTGAACGGCAAGGTGCGGAGTCTGGGGAAGCTGCTAATCGAGTCCGGAGAAAGAAGGATACGCGCTCTCGCCGTGCTGACTCGCATCCAAGCCCAGCGCCTCGTCGGCCTCGTCCACGCGCAGGCTACCGTGGAACAGCGCCTTGACCACCGCGGCGATCACCAAGTCGAGCATCAGCACAATAACGACCGTCACCACAATGCCCAGAACCTGCGAGACAAGCAGCGACACGTCGCCCGTGTAGAACAGGCCGCCCTTACCGGTCCACGAGAGCTCCGGCACGCAGAACAGGCCCGTGAGCACACCGCCCAAGATGCCGCCGATACCGTGGCAACCGAACGCGTCGAGTGCGTCGTCGTAGCCAAACTTGGTCTTAAGATGACTGATGGCCAAGTAGCAGACGGGCGACACGACCAGGCCCATAACCAGCGCTGCCCACGGCTCGACAAAGCCCGCGCCGGGCGTGACCACCACAAGGCCCGCAACCAGACCAGTGCTGGCGCCCACCAGCGTGGGGCGACCGGTGTGCATGCGCTCGACGGCAAGCCACGAAACCATGCCCGCCGCGCTGGCCGTCACGGTGTTGAGGATGGCGAGTGCCGCCACGGCGTCGGCTTTAAACTCGCTGCCGCCGTTAAAGCCAAACCAACCAAACCAAAGTAGACCGGCGCCCAGCGCCACAAACGGCACGTTATGCGGACGGTAGCTCACCATGCCAAAGCCGCGACGACGGCCGAGCATTAAGCAGAGAATCAGGCCCGTGAGACCGGACGAAATGTGTACCACGTCGCCGCCGGCAAAGTCGAGCGCGCCGATGATGTCGCCGATAAAGGAACCATCGCCGCCCCAAACCATGTGGGCGAGCGGCGCATAGACCACGAGCAGCCAAATGCCCAGGAAGGCCGTCATGGCACCAAACTTAACGCGGCCGGCCAGGCTGCCCGTGACGATAGCGGCGGTGATCATGGCAAACGCCATCTGAAAGGCGATGTTGATGATCTGAGGGTAGACGGCACCGTCCGCGGCATTGCCCTCGGCCGCCTGCAGCGCCTGGTTGAGCACCGGCAGGCACAGCAGCTGGTCAAGGCCTCCAATAAACGGGCTCGAGCCGTCGCCACCGTAGGCCAGCGACCAGCCGGCAACAATCCACAGCACGCCAACCAGGCCAATGGCGCCAAAGCACATGAGCATGGTGTTGATGACATTTTTGCGCCTGGACAGGCCGCCATAGAAAAACGCCAGACCCGGTGTCATTAAAAACACGAGCATGGTGCAGATGAGCATAAACGTTGTCGATCCCGTATCGTACATTCGCTCCCCCTTGGTCGCATGAACGTTGTCGGCGCCCATGATGCGGCCGAGGGGCAACTGGTGTAGACCAGATACAGCGTTGTTAAACGCCGCGTTGTCGAATGGAAACGGTGCCGCAATCTTGGAAACGACGCGGCAACGGGCGCGAAACGAACGGGAAACGTGCGAACGAGAAGGGTGCGCTTGGCCCCGCTCTGGCTAACGCCGGAACAGCTCGCGGGCTCGGTCGCGGAGGTCGGTAGCTCGGATGACGCCCTCGTAGCGGTTGATGCGCAAGCGCGGGAAGGCATTGAAGAAGCGCAGGTCGCGGCGGCTGAGCGACACGCTCGGCACCGGACGGCTCATGCGCTTGCCGGCAAGGTGACGGCTGAGCGACGGACGCGGCATGCTCGGCGCGGCATCGGCCACGCGGCGGGCAGCAAGCGCCAGGCCGCGAGCACCATCCGAGATAAACGTCGGCATCGAAGCCTTCTCGCGCAGGGCATCGAGCGCAGCGTCACCCAGCTCGGCCAGCCACGCGTTAACGGCACGGCTACGGATGTGCGTCTGCGCCACCGAGTCAATCGTCGAATCGGGAATGCGTTCGAGCATGGAGTCGGAGGCATCGGCAAGCGACTCATTGATGCGGTCGGCAAGGTCGGCACGCACACGCTCCAGCTGATCGGACAGGCGGCGCCAGCTGGCCAAAGAGCACACCGCGTCGACCATCATCGCGACCGCGACGATAAAGGCGGACAGCCGCACAATCAGCACCGGCAGATGGCCAAGCAGCCCCAGCAATGCCGGCTCCACCAAGCGGCAAATGCACAGCGCGCCCAAGCCAAACGCGCAGGCCCAGTACAGGCAGATGCGTCCGTGCAGGTTAAACGGCAGGTGTGAGTAATCCCAAAAGCGCGCGCCTGTTGTTTTTTCCAATAGAAGGCCCACGCTATATTCAATCACGCTGCATACGAGCGCTGCAGCGACAAACTGGCTCGAGGCATCCGGAATCCCACGCAACAGCAGCCAGCAGGCAATGCCGCCCGCGCCATAGATGGGGCAGCACGGCCCAAGCAAAAAGCCACTGTTGGCAAATCGTCCGTGATTGAGCATGGCGCAGACCGTCGACTCCCACGCCCAGCCGCAAAACCCGTAAAAGGCAAACGAGAGCACCAGTGCCGAGAGTGGGCAGGCGGCAAGCGTCGCGCCGCCAAAAGCCATATCGATCGCGGTTCCCACCGTCTACCCTCTCCTCTTTTCGCTCGATTCGCTGCTCACGTCATCGTCCGCCTCGTCCTTGCGCCGCAGACGGCCGGCGACCGTCTCACGCAGCGCGCACCATTTATCTGCCAGGCACACAATCCAAGCCTCACGACACGTCGGAGGCACCGGCACCAGCGGAAACATATGGCGCACGATAATATTCCGCTCGCGCGACGTCAGCTCAAAATCTTCCTCCGCACGCGCCAGGGCAAAAAACGGATGCCGAAACCCGTGCAGGCGATGGCTTGGATCGGGATCGTGCCAGTCATAGAGAAAATAGTCATGCAGCAAGGCTCCGCGCAACAGCGAGGCGCGGTCGACCGAAATGCCAGCACGGCTCAAACGCTCAGCAAAAGACAGGCTCGCCCGCGCCACCGAAGTCACATGCGCATAGACCGTCACATCGCCATGCTGGATAAACTCGCGCGTCAGGTCCAGACGGCCCGCCTGTGCCAGTTGACGGGCAGCATGGTCTACTTCGCACGCGATTTTCTCGGCACGAACGGTATCGGACATGCGGCCTCCTTCCGGCGGCGCTCGGCGGCAAGCCACAGCTTGCACGCAATGAATAAAATCATCATGGAACTTATCAGTATGGCATCGGACAAAACGTTTTGCCCCACCAGTTGGCGAATTACCGCGCCGCCGTCACATATCAAACGCCAAAATGTGCGAGACTGTTTTGTGCAATTGTGCCGGCCGAGGGAGCGCCGGCGCTCGATTCGCATGGAGTAACCCACAACGATGCTGCTTACGCAAACGACAACGCCCGAGGACGTCAAGGCTCTTAATCGCGCCGAGCTCCCGCAGCTCTGCGGCGAGATCCGCCAGGCAATCCTCGAAAGCTCCGCCGCCGTCGGCGGGCACGTTGCCCCCAACCTGGGCGTCGTTGAGCTTACGGTTGCACTTCATCGCGTGTTTAACTCCCCCATCGACAAGATTGTCTTTGACGTTTCGCACCAGACCTACGCCCACAAGGCGCTGACGGGGCGCGCGTACACTTATATCGATCCGGAGCGTTATGGTGAGGCTTCTGGCTTTGCCAATCCCGACGAGTCCGAGCACGACCTGTTCGCCATGGGCCACACCTCCACATCGATGAGCCTGGGCTGCGGCTTGGCACACGCCCGCAATCTGGCGGGCGACAGCTACAACGTCATCACCATCATTGGCGACGGTTCGCTTTCGGGCGGCCTGGCGTTTGAGGGCTTTAACAATGCCGCCGAGCTCGACAGCAACCTGATCATCGTCGTCAATGACAACGACCAGTCCATCGCCGAAAACCACGGTGGCCTGTATCGCAATCTGGCCGAGCTGCGCGCCAGCAACGGCACCTGCGAGCGCAACGTTTTCCGCGCGATGGGGCTCGGCTACCGCTATCTGAACGCCGGTAACGATGTGTTGGCCCTCGTCGACGCGCTGCAGGAACTGCGCAATATCGATCATCCCATCGTGCTGCACGTCTCCACCGCCAAGGGTAAGGGCTTTGAGCCGGCCCAGAGCGACCCCGAGCGCTGGCATCATGTGGGTCCGTTTGACATGGCGACTGGGCGCAAGCTCTGCCCGGGCCATCCGAGCGAGCCTGCGCCGCGCACCTATGCCGATATTACGGGCGAGGCGCTCAGCGCCGCCATCGCAAACGACCCGCAGGTCGTGGGCATCACGGCCGCCACGCCCTATATCATGGGCTTTACACCCGAGCTTCGCGCCGCGGCAGGCAAGCAGTTTGTCGACGTGGGCATTGCCGAGGAACACGCCGTGACCTTTGCCACCGCGCTTGCGCGCTCGGGCGCCAAGCCAGTCTTTGGTGTGTACGGCACGTTTTT
>CALFDL010000213.1 GCA_937950415.1 uncultured Collinsella sp.
TAGACCTCGAGGTCGCGGTCGCCGAACTTGTTCATGAGGTACTCGAGCTGCATGAGCTCGTCCCAGGTGCCGCCGACGCCCATCAGGAACACGGCGTCGTAGCCCTCGTCGGCGACCTTGTCGGCGAGCGCGGTCATCGTCTTGCCGGCCTCGTAGACGTTCTTGCCGTCCTCGACGTAGCCCTCCTGGTCGAAATGCATGATCTCGATCTTCTCGGTTTCCTTCATTTGTCTCTCCTTTCTGGGGTTGTTTCCACATCCCCCATGCCAACGGGCATCAAAACCCGCTTACATTCCGTAACACTCAGCCGCTTTGGCCTTAAGCGCATTGACTGACTCTTCGTAGCCCTCTGCCTTGACCTCCATTTGCTTGGAGACAGCATCGAGATACGGGTGAACGTCCCATGACTTCAGACGCTCGGCGATTATTGCCGCAATCGTCTGGAAGAACACGAGATTGGGAATTGCGCTGAGCAGCGGAGCCACCTGAGGCACCACAACCTCGTGAGCCCCACCCTTGGGATGGGCCGTGAGCAGCACCGTTTTTGTCGTAACGTTCGATAGCGCATCGGCGATATTCGCAAGACGCTCCGACCCCTGCGGATCGTCGACAATAAACACCAGATAGCCCGGAACGATCTGCATCTCGGGACCGTGGACGAACTCCTCGCCTTCGTGATGCATGGCAGGAATCTTGATGGTCTCGCTCAGCTTGAGCGCTGCCTCCTCGGCAACACCATAGTTGGGGCCGTTGCCGACGACCATAGCGGGCGTGTGCTCAGAAAGCTCGAGCATGTGGTCTTGGACATATGCCTCGGCGGTCTTGCACATCACGGCATTGGCCTGGATAGCCTCGCGCAGGTCGTCAAGACGCTGGGCAACGCCCTTGGCGTCAATCGTTCCGCGCGCCTGACCGCCGTAAATACCAAAGAGCACCAGGTACTCAACGAGAACCTCGACGCCCAGAGTCACAAAGTCCACCGACTCGACGCCCACACCGTAGTCAAGAACGATGTCAGCGTGTTCCTTGATGGGTGCCTCGACGTTTGCCGTGAGCGCAACTGCAGCCATATCGTGTGCGCGCATGTAATCGAGCGCCGCAATCGTATTGGTTGAATAGCCGCTCTGCGAGACGGCAATGTTAAGCGCATGCTGTGGATAGGTGTGTTCAAAATCGACGAAGGCCTCGGGCGTCACAACGGACACCTGCATCTGCAGCGCATCTTGCAGGTAATCGCGGGCGCAATCCGCAGCATGGCGCGACGAACCCGAAGCAACGATGCGCAGCGCGTCAAAAGAACCGGACTGGAAAATATCAACGAGCTGCGCTACCAGCTCAGACGAACGCTCGAGGTTCTCCCCCATACGCACATGGGCAAGCTGAACGTAATCGAGCATCTTCATCGTCTCACCTCGTAACAAATCATTAGTATTTGATACCAATCACAGTTACAGGTTACGGCTTTTTGGTACCTCTTTGTCGATTAATTTATCCCCATCGGCGAACGGTCCATTTTGAGCCCTGTAAGGTTGTATATACAGCTGACCCAACGATCAAAACTGGTTAGTTTCCCAGCCGTTATTCACAAAATACCAGCTAGTACGTATAGGTGTAGCCGCCCGTATCGCCACGATTGAAGGACTTTACATACTCGATAGCCTGACCGCTCGCGTCATAGCTCACGCATTCCAAAAGCAAAACAAGATCGCCCTGTTCCAGTCCAAGGAGGCCGGCATCTCGTGCGCCCAGCGCTTCGATATCGAGCTTTTCCTGTGCCATGACTGGCTTTCGGCCCAGCATCTCATAGGTCTCGTACAAACTGAAGACCGACACGTCAATATCTTCGATGGTTGGGAACAGCAGGCAGGGAATCAGCGCCGTCTCAATCAATACGGGGCTACCGTTTATGCAGTTCAGGCGTCGAACGGAATAGAGCAGGTCGTCCTCGGCGATGCCAAACAGGTCGGCGTAATATGGCCCCGCATAACGCTTGGAACGCGCGAGAATACGGACGGACGGCTCGCCGCCCGAAGCACGGACCGATTCACGGAAACCGACCGTGCGTTCAAAAAAAGCAGGTACTTTCTGCGCCACAAAGGCACCTTTTCCCCGAACACGGCGAATCTGCCCGCGCCGAACCAGCTCATCGACAGCGCTTCGGATGGTCAAGCGTGTCGTACCAAATTCCTCGGCAAGGTCTTTTTCGGACGGAATCATGGAACCCGTGGGATATATACTGCGCTCGATACGTTCCTCGATGCGGCGTCGAATGCGCATATAAACCGGGGTGGCATCTACTGTTTCAGCCATTGTTCACCTGCCACGCTCCTCATGCCGTTCTCTTCGCCGTTATCGGCAAAGCGGAACTTTGTGGGCAAAATCACCGATTTGCAATGCTCCACAAAACGCATGTCCTTATCAAATTCGATCGAGCTCTCATAGAACACCGGCGTTCCCTCTTCTTGCTGGAGCAGCTCGGCCTCTTCGACGTTCAAACGCGAGATGGAGATATGCTCACGTCCATGCTCAACACGCACGCCACCTTCTTTGAGCAAGACATCGTAAAGGCTCTCACACTCAAAATCGTGTTCGGGAAGCGATGGGCACAGGGACAGGTTAACGTGAGCGGTCTCGATTGACGCCGGCTCGCCCTCAATAAGTCGAACGCGCTGCATGCGGAGCAAGGGAGCGCCTACAGCCACCCCAAGCTTGTCGGCAAGCGCCTCATCCGCCTCGATGGTCCCGGTGGAAACCAGACGAGAAGAGGGGTGCAGGCCGGCAGTCCGTACAGCATCGGAAAAGTTATACGTTTCCTGGAAGATGTTCAACGGCTTGGGAGGACACACATACGTACCCAATCCGCGACGGCTCTCGAGCGTTCCACACGAGATAAGCCGCGTGATACCGGCACGCAACGCCGTACGCGAAACGCCAATCTCTTCGCACAGCACGCGCTCGGCCGGCAGGCGATCGCCGCCGGCAAGCTGATGGTGCTGGATATACCAAAGAATTCCCTCAACAGCACGATCTTTGGGGGGAATTGCATAAGATTCGCCTGCCATTGCACAGACTCCTCATTCAGACACGTATGCCGCCAAAATTAGGCCAGCCCTCCCATGGCATCAAATTCGGCCTTGATCTTCTCGGCGACATTCCGATACGACTTATATAGACTTGAATCGCGTTTGACCTCGTCGGTCATAACGGGAATCTCTAATTTGGAAACCTCGTCTTTTCCCGTCTGAACCGCCACAACAACGCCCATACCAAGACACATATTACGCTTGGCAGCGTTTATTTTCGCCGCCTTGGCAGGGTTTGCCAGGATACGCTGGGCAAATTCCTGTTTAGAGACCGCTTCTTCGGCCTCCGGATCGCCCGCCTCGGCCACTTCGCACTGCAGCACATCCGCATAGTCAAAAATCTTCGGCTCGCCGCCGCGCTGATGCACGGCCCACTTGCGGCGCGTGGCATCCTGGTAGATAGCCGGCAAAAACGTAAACCGCGGTGGGTCCAAAATCGTATCCGTGATGGTAAACACATCGGGATCAAAGGCATCCTGCGGGTTTTTCTTCTTGAACAGCCCCATATCAGCCTCCCGTACTAGCATTAAACAACTCAAGCTGAATATAGCACCAATTTCAAGCCGCTGCCTTACCCTATCGGTGCGCGGCGTCTATGGCTCGCCCAGCGGAAGAGTTCACGGACGAGGGTTTTGAGAAGTGGGCTCCGCGAACTTCTCAGAACAAGGCAGGCACCCCGGCCCCGCCGGCAAATAGCAGACACTCCGCATGCAATCTATGCAAACAAACAAGTACGTTTAGCTACATTCGGTAAGTTCGAGCACGCTGCCCTTAACGATAAGCGCCGGCTCCAGGACGACCTCTTCGGCACGCCTGCCGCCCCTACCGGCAAGACGCTTGGACATGCAGCCAAAAGCATGCTCCGCAAGGACACCAGGATCCTGCTCAATCGCGGTCAGCGCCGGCTCAAAGAGAACGTCGGCCGCCGAGTTGTCATAGCTTACGACCGAAATATCGCCCGGAATGCTCTTCCCCATCTCGTGCAGGCGCTTGAGCAGACCGAGGGCGATGTTATCCGAGCTTGCGAACACGGCGGTGGCATCAGTTGCGAGCACCGCCTCCGAGGCCTCGTAGGCGCTCGGAATGTAGTACTCGCTCTCAAACTCCAAACGTGCGTCGATAGGCAGGCCAACCTCGCGCAGCGCGCGCTCATAGCCGGCAAGTCGCTTACGCCCCGTATTGGAACGGCGCGCGTTAACCAAGCAGGCAATGCGACGGTGACCCTGCTCGATCAGATAGCGAGTGGCCATGTAGCCACCCATCTCGTGGTCGAACATCACTTTGTCGCACTCGAGCCCCTCAATGGCACGGTCGACCATCACGGCAGGGATAGGCAGATGGCTGACTTCTTCGCGCAGGGCGCGGTCGTCGGAGAACTCGTCGCCCACAACCAGGAAGACACCATCAACGCCGCGCGTTACCAGCTGGCGCAACAGCTCCAGATCGTCGTCGGCACTTCCACCCGAGCTGGTAATGAAGAGCGCATAGCCGTCCTCGCGGCAGCGCTTTTCCAGGCTACCGGCGAGCGAGGCAAAAAAGCGGCTCTCGATGTTAGGGACGATAAGGCCCAGCGTGCGCGACTCGCGCATGACCAGACTACGCGCAATCTGGTTGGGAACATAGTGGTTGCGCGCCGCGACCTCTTTGATGAGCTTGCGGTTTTCTTCCGAGATGCGACAGGGCCGATTATTGAGCACAAGCGAGACCGACGAGGGGGAAAGCCCCACCTCCTGGGCGATCTGCTTGAGGGTGACTTTGTTGGCCATCTCGCTCCTTCCGGGTTTACGCGCAATCTCTTGAAAGTATAGCGACTACCCCTCTACCTCGGTGATAAACACTTTACCAATCCGGTAGACGGCTGTTTTATCGCCGCCAGCGCACCAAATCCGTCCGGGTGGGGTATATTGCAATCGATTGATGACAACAACCACCAAAAGGCGGATATTCGTATGCACGAGAACGACTTTTTTAACGAGGACCTGCTGTGCGCGCTCGCTGGCGTTGCCGGCGAGGACAACGTGCTGATGAGCGAGCCCATGCGCGAGCACACCACGTTTAAGATCGGCGGCCCGGCCGACGTCTTTGTCACGCCCGATACCGAGCAGGGCCTCGTCGCCACGCTCGATACCTGCTATCGCTGCGACCTGCCACTCACCATCGTGGGCAACGGCTCCGACTTGCTCGTCGGCGACAAGGGCATCCGCGGCGTCGTCGTAGCGCTGGGCGAGGGCCTCTCCGACATTACGGTCAACGGCACGCACGTCACGGCGGCAGCCGGCGCCTTGCTTTCCGATGTCGCCGCGGCGGCAGCCGAGGCCGGTCTCACCGGCATGGAGCCCATCTCGGGCATTCCCGGATCGGTCGGCGGCGCCTGCTACATGAACGCCGGAGCTTACGGTGCCTGCATGGCCGATGTACTGGAGTCCGTGCGCGTCTACAAACCTGCTCGCCAGCTCGACGACGGCACCCGCGGTAGCGGCAACATCATCGAATTCGATGTCGATGAGCTCAACCTGGGCTATCGCAAGAGCCGCATCGCCGACGACGGCTTCATCGTGCTCTCGGCCACCTTCAATCTCGCCCCGGGCAACGCCGCGATGATCAAGGCCGACATGGACGACTACCGCCAACGCCGCGAGGACAAGCAGCCGCTCGACATGCCGAGCGCCGGCTCCACCTTCAAGCGCCCCGAGGGCTACTTTGCCGGCAAGCTCATCATGGACGCCGGCCTGCGAGGACACGCCATCGGCGGCGCGCAGGTGAGCGAAAAGCACTGCGGCTTCATCGTCAACGCCGACCACGCCACCGCCGCCGATGTCGACGAACTCATCCGCCACATCCAAACAACCGTCAAAGACCAATTCGACGTAGACCTAGAACCCGAAGTCCACCGAGTAGGCGAATTCCTCTAATAAAAAAGAAGGCCCCGAAAGGGGCCTTCGCCATCTTTATATCAGACAACCAGTCCGGTGTGTCGCGCTTTGAACCCGGAAGGTCCGGGACTGCGGGCGAGGCATAAGGTTGGTCGCGAGTTCCGCACGCAAAGAAGGCCACTTAATGTGGCCTTCGTCTTGCGCAGG
>CALFDL010000214.1 GCA_937950415.1 uncultured Collinsella sp.
ATACTGCTGAATTGATATCGATGTGGAGGTATGCGGTATGACGGCTGCTGCGGCTATGGAGCCCACGGAGCTTGAGGAACTCATGGAGGCGCAGGCCGAGGCCGCGCACGAGCGCGAAGTTGGGGATGCGACTCGCCCCACGGCAGAGGACCTTGCGGCCTCGCCGACGCGCATCGATGTGGAGGGCCTCGACCTGTTCTATGGCGACCACCATGCGCTCAAGGACGTGAACATCAAAATCCGCGACAAGCAGATTACCTCGTTTATCGGGCCTTCTGGTTGTGGCAAGTCGACGCTGCTGCGCTGCTTTAACCGCATGAACGATAGCATCAAGGATTGCCGTATCGAGGGCAAGATCGCGCTCGACGGTCAGGATATCCTGGGCGATTACGACATCTGCCGCCTGCGTCAGCGCGTGGGCATGGTCTTCCAGCGCCCCAATCCGTTTCCCATGAGCATCTACGACAACGTTGCCTATGGCCCTCGCGGCATGGGCGTGCGCGATCGCGTTGTGCTTGACGAGCTGGTCGAGGACTCCCTGCGCCGCGCCGCATTGTGGGACGAGGTCAAGGACAAGCTCAAGGAGTCGGGCCTGGGCCTTTCGGGCGGACAGCAGCAGCGTCTGTGCATCGCTCGTGCGCTTGCTGTGCAGCCCGACATCCTGCTGATGGATGAGCCCACGAGCGCCCTCGATCCCGTGTCGACGCTGGTGGTTGAGCAGTTGGCCTGCGAGCTCAAGGAAACGTGCACGCTGGTGGTCGTTACGCACAACATGCAGCAGGCCGCGCGCATTTCCGACTCGGTCGCGTTCTTTTTGCTGGGCGAGCTGGTGGAGCATGCGCCTACCGCTCAACTCTTCAAAAACCCGACCGATCCGCGCACGGCGGACTATTTGACGGGCCGTTTTGGCTGATATCGCCTTGTACAGGCACCTTTAGGGTTAAGATGCGGTCATACCGGCCGCAAAGGGGTTCAACATGATCTATTACGTCGAAGACGATGACAACATCAGGGATTTGACGGTCTACGCGCTGCGCAAGCAGGGAATCGAGGCCGAAGGCTTTTCGTGCGATGGCGAGTTTAAGGCTGCCGTGGCGCGACGGGTGCCTGATGCCGTCCTGCTCGATATCATGCTGCCCGATACCGACGGCCTGGCAATTATGCGCCGCTTGCGTGCCGATCGCCTGACAGCGACGATGCCCATCATGATGCTCACCGCCAAGGACACCGAGCTCGACAAGGTCATGGCACTCGACGGCGGTGCCGACGACTATCTGACCAAGCCGTTTTCGCTCATGGAGCTCGCGAGCCGCTGTCGTGCGCTGCTGCGTCGTGGCGGCATGGTCAGGCAGGCGAGCGATGTACTGAGCGTGGGCGATATCGTGCTCTCGCCCAGCCATCGCGAGGTGACCGTTGCCGGCGAGCCACTCAAGCTC
>CALFDL010000215.1 GCA_937950415.1 uncultured Collinsella sp.
ACACCGCCGAGTTCGCGATCCCCGGCCTTGACGACGAGTTCCGCGTCATCGTGTCTCCGTGGATCCTCTCCTCGCTGATCACCGATCGCCTTGCCGCTTACTACGAGACGGTCACCAAGCACAACCTCAACTACCGTCGTTACTATCACCAGTTCGACTACTAAGAGCAAATAACGTTTGTGTAATTGGGCCCGCTCCTATATGGAACGGGGCCTCGTTTAGGTTGGAGAGTAATTATGGGCTATCCCCAGCTTGCCGTCATGAATATCAGCCATCGTTATTTTGACCTTGAGGAATTCTTTTCTTCGGCAGCGGCCTCGGGCTACACGTGTTGCGAGCTTTGGACCGGGGCGATGCATCTGTATGTCGATTGCCATGGATACGATTCGCTCGAGCAGGTGCGGGAGCTGTCGCAGCGGTATGGGGTTCGGATTGTGGGGCTTTGTCCCGAACAGAACAACCCCAAGCCGTGGAATATCGCGGCGCGTGGGAATGAGGCGCGTGCCCGCACGCTCGCGTACTTTAAGAACGTTGTGGATATCGCGGCGGAACTTGGAGCCGAGCAGGTCATGGTCTCGAGCGGCTGGGCATTTTTGAACGAGCCGATCGAGGACGCGTGGGGTCGCAGCGCCTCGATGCTGCGTGCGATTGCCGAGCATGCGGGAGAGCGCGGCGTGCGACTGGTGCTCGAGGCCCTACAGCCGGTTGAGTCGATGATCGTGAACTCGGCGGCCGACACGAAGCGCATGATCGAGGCAGTTGATCATCCGGCACTTAAGGCGTGTCTGGATTTGGGCGCTATGGCGGTGGCAGGGGATACCATCGACGATTATTTCGATCTGCTTGGCGATGATGTCGCCCACGTGCATTTTGTCGATGTTGCGGCAGATGGCACGACGCATCTTGCCTGGGGTGACGGCGACCGCGATATGCGCGCCGACCTGGATAGGCTGGTGGCGCGCGACTATCGCGGAGTTGTTTCGGCCGAGACCTATGACGGGCGCTATTTCGCCGACCCCGCAGCTGCCGATGCGCAGGTTATGGCGGAGTACCGACGCGCGATTGGCGCCTAAGTGGGACAGGGCGTCGAGTTGGCGTTTGACGCTTTTTGAGAAACGGGACGTGCTTT
>CALFDL010000216.1 GCA_937950415.1 uncultured Collinsella sp.
GCAACCGCGCGCGCAAGGGCGGCGACCTGTCGCTGACTGTCGACGTAACTGCCGAGGACGCGTTTCGCGGCGTGACGCACAAGGTCACCTATCGCATTCCCTCGACAGGCGAGCAGCAGACCATTACGGTCTCGGTGCCCGCGGGCGCGGTCGACGGCGGCAAATTGCGTTACAAGCGCCGTGGCGAGTACGGCGTTGCCGGAGGCGAGCGCGGCGACCTGGTCGTGACCACGCACGTGGAGGAACATCCGCTGTTTAAGCGTAAAGGTGCCGATGTGACCATGGAGGTGCCGGTCTCGGTCTACGAGGCGGCGCTCGGCTGCACGGTGGATGTGCCCACGCCCGGCGGCGCGACGGTTCGTCTGAAGGTGCCCGCGGGTACCCAGACGGGCAAGAAGTTCCGCTTTAAGGAGATGGGTGCACCCGACGTTAAGCATCGCGGCCGCACGGGTGCGCTGCTCGTCGAGATCAAGGTGCAGGTTCCCACGAACCTGTCTGATGACGAGCGCGATGCCATGACCAAGCTGCGCGAGGCCGACACGCGCGATTATCGCGAGAAGGTCAACCGTTACAAGGCGACGTACTAGGGCGGTCGCGGCGCACGCCCACGCCCGCGGGCTTATGATGGACGATAACGAGACGGAAAGGGGTCAGGTAGCATGGCCGAGGACAATAGGAACAAACCGCTGTACATGATCAGCGTGGCGGCCGAGCTGACCGGCATGCATCCGCAGACTCTGCGCGTCTACGAGTCCAAGGGCCTGGTGAACCCCCAGCGCTCGGGCGGCAACACGCGTCTGTATTCGCGTGCCGATATCGAGCGCTTGGAGCTCATCAACCAGCTGACCGACGAGGGCATCAACCTTGCCGGCGTGGTGCGTATCCTCGATATGAAGGAGCGTGCTGAGGAGCGCGAGCGCGAGAACGAAAAACTCCGTGCCCGCGTACGCCAGCTCGAGGACGAGCTGCACGAGTACAAGATGCAGAAGAAGATCACCGCCCTGGCCCCGCGCGACGGCTCAGTTAACCCCGAACAGGTCATGCGTAAGCTGCTGGGCGCCGGCGGGGATTTGTAGTTACGCGGGTTTACCAACCCGCGTAACGGGCCGACGCTGCGCGACGTCCAGAGCGACAATTTGTCATTCAAAAGGCAAGGCATGACCAGAAGGTCTATGCCTTGCCTTTTTCATGCCAACTTGTTCGCTCTGGACATCGCTCGCTGACGCTTGCTCAACCTGCGGTGTCATAACAATTCTGTCCAGCTGTTGGCTTTGCGGCATTTGCCCAGATAAAACCTGCATAATAAACCTGTCCCTTTTAGCAGGTTTTAGAGCTCCACGCTTTCGGCGCCGTTGATGGTTAGGTTTCGCTCGTAGAAAGCCGTGAGGGCGCGAATGGCGTACATCACGTCGCGTACGCCGCCGGTCTCGTAGCTTGAGTGCATGGCCAGCTGCGGCAGGCCCACGTCTACGGCGTGCATGCTCGCCTGCATGTTCGACAGGTTGCCCAGGGTGGAGCCGCCGGCCATATCACTCTTGTTGGCGAAGGCCTGCGTGGGCACGTCGGCGTCATCGCAAATAGCCTGGAACACCGCGCGGCTAAAGGCATCGGTGCAGTAGTGCTGGTTGGCGGCTTCCTTGATAACGATGCCGCCGTTGAGCACGACCTGGTTGCGGGCATCGCACTTCTCGGCGTGGTTGGGATGCACGGCATGCGCATTATCGCAGCTCACGAGCATCGAGGCGGCAAGTGCGCGATGGTACGACTCGTCATCGAAGCCCAGCGACCCGTTGATGCGGCGCAGCGCGTCGG
>CALFDL010000217.1 GCA_937950415.1 uncultured Collinsella sp.
AACGCCAAAAACCGAACGATAAGGAACCATGCTTGCCATGTTTACCACTCCTTTTGGGAACTGCCGAGCCACCTTCTAGGCGACTGGGACTTCGTTTGACGCTCTTATATATGCCCACCCGTCTCTTATATATACATAGACTATAAAGTTTTTTGAGTCCAGGACTATAAGCATATCTAAGTGTATTTGACTAAGGTTTTAGGAAGGTTAAGGTTCTTTGAACCGGCCCTTAAATAGTGCGTATATCCCTGGCAAATCAGCATAAGGGGCTTACAATGAGCGCATATGCGTTGTTGGTAACGAGCTAAAGGGCATCATGAACGACCAAAACCAAAACAATACGTTTAAGCCGGCTCAGGGGGAAGAATCTACCCCGCAGCCGACGCGGTTTCATCGCCCCCATATCTCGCAAGAACCCATCAACGATCCTGAGCCCGAGTATGTAACGAGAAATCGATACCAGACACTCGAGGATGCCCAAACAGGACGCAAGCATATGGGCGTCGCCTCAGGAGATCCCGTATATCTTAAAGACGCACCGTTATCAAAAAACAGCGCAATCAATGCCGAGCCAACGAATGCGCCCGCAGCTCGAGAGCATAGAGGTCCTCGACCTAAGCAAACCTTGACGCATTCGGCTCGTTATCTCGAGACGCCAAAACAAGGAAAATCAATCTTCGTTTCATCAAGTAAACGACGCAAGCAGCATCGACTGACAATCCTGCTATTGACTATTGCGATCATAGCGGTTGCCCTTGTAATTCGATTCGTTGTCTTTAAGTAAAGGCCCAATAGCTAAATAGCAAATAGAGCGACTGGAGTAATTGAGTCATTAAGCTCAATTAACGCAAAAAAGGGGGAGGCCGCGAGGCCTCCCCCTTCTTAAGTTCGACGACGGCTCGGTGCCGTCCACCGGTCAGCGGCGCCCTGGCCTCCCACGGGCTGACCCCGCAGTACTCTCGGCGCGATGGGGCTTAGCTTCCGGGTTCGGAACGGGACCGGGCGTGCCCCCCATGCTCTGGCCGCTGACCGGTGGGCGGCGCCCACCGTTACGGTGTCCGGTATCGCATACACGTGCCCTGGGGGCCGCATGGCGTATAGGAAAGATGTGACTCGGGGGCATCCTCGTGCCCGGACCGCGCTTCAGAGCGCATGTCCCGCGGGCCGCGAGGTGCGGTTCCGGAAGAGCTCGGGCGATTAGTGCGGCTCGGCTGAGGCTGTCGCCAGCCTTGCACCTGCCGTCTATCGACCAGGTAGTCTACCTGGGCCCTTACCGGAAGGAGAACTAATCCCTGGAACGGCTTCCCGCTTAGATGCCTTCAGCGGTTATCCGCGCCGCACGCGGCTACCCGGCCGTGCCGTTGGTCGACAACCGGTTCACCGGAGGTGCGTCCACCCCGGTCCTCTCGTACTGGGGGCAGCCTCCATCGATTCTCCTGCGCCCACGGAGGATAGGGACCGAACTGTCTCACGACGTTCTGAACCCAGCTCG
>CALFDL010000218.1 GCA_937950415.1 uncultured Collinsella sp.
GCATCGATGCCAGCGCCCGAGAGCACCGCGGGGTTGACGGCGATGATGTAGGCCATCGCCAGGAATGTTGTCAGTCCAGCGCGAAGTTCGGTCCCGATTGTGGACTTGCGCTCACTGACGTGAAATAGTTCGTCCATGCATACCCTTTCCTTGTTCGGCCCCGAGTTTAGGCCGATTGACACGAACTCACCTACTATAGCCCCTTTACGACGCTGTTGTTCCTCGCATGTTGATGTTCGGCGCTTTGTAGCAGACGGACGGTATTTTTCGCATGAAAATGTGTGGGTACCGTATACTTAAGCGGTTACAACGACCCCTATGGAGGAACGTATGATTAAAGAGCTTTGCCACGACGAGGCTATCCTGTCCCAGCGTTGCGAGGTTGCGACCGTCGAGGACGAGTCGGTTGCTCAGGACCTGATCGATACCATCAAGTCGCTCGATGATGCCGGCTGCTTGGCCGCCAACCAGATCGGCGTCACCAAGAAGGTCTGCGTCTATTTGGACGATGCCGGCGAGCCCCACGTGCTCTACAACCCCCGTCTGGTGTTTGGCCTGGGTGCCAGCAAGATGGAGGAGAGCTGCCTGACGCACGAGGAGGTCACCAAGTCCACGCGCTATATCAAGTGCAAGGTTGCTTATGACGTGATCGTTGACGGCAAGATGCGCGAGCGCAAGCAGGACTTCGTCGGCTTCGAGGCACAGATGGTCCAGCATATGATCGACCACTGTCTTGGAAAGTTGGTCTAGGGGACCAAAGCACCGCACTTCGTCTCTTTTGGCCCGGGCGTGACATTGTTGTCATGTCCGGGCTTTTGTGTTTAGCGCCTTTTTGTTTGGTGACAATAACCTTAGCAGGAACGTAAAGCTAGGAGGCGCTATGTGCACGAGCATTCGATTTACCGATAATTCTGGCCACATGTATCTGGGCCGCAACCTCGACTGGAGTTTTGACTACGGCCAACAGGTTCGCGTGATGCCACGCGGGTTTCACATTCCGTATTCGTTTATCGACGACGCGACAGCGGCACACGCGGTGATCGGTATGTGCATCGATTACAAGAACTACCCTATGTTTTTCGACTGCGGCAACGATGCGGGCCTCGCCGTGGCGGGTCTCAATTTCCCTGGTTATGCCGAGTATGCCGATGACCCTGTCGACGGCAAGACCAATATCGCGGCCTATGAGTTTCCCCTGTGGGTGGCAGCGACGTTCTCGACGGTCGACGAGGTCGAGGCTGCGCTGCACGATACGGTGATTGTCGCCAAATCTGCCGGAGAGGGGCTGGGCGTGTCGCTGCTCCATTGGATTATCGGCGACAGCCAGCGCAGCATCGTGGTCGAAATGATGGCTGACGGCCTGCATGTATACGACGATCCGGTCGACACCCTTGCCAACCAGCCGACCTTCCCGTGGCACATGGAAAACCTGCGCACCTATATCACTGCCACAAGCGATTTTCCGCAGACGGCGACATGGCGTGGCGCCGAGCTCAAGCCCTATGGCGCGGGTGCCGGCATGCGCGGCATTCCGGGCGATTGCTATTCGCCGAGCCGTTTTGTAAAGGCGGCGTACCTCAATGCCAATTACCCGCAAAAGGAGAGCGAGACCGAAAACGTCGTACGCATGTTCCGTTCACTCGAGGGCGTGGTGATGATTGAGGGGGCGTCCAGGATGGGCGATGGCAAGTTCGAGAAGACTATCTATACCGGATGCTTTAGCGCGCGCACGGGCAATTATTACTACGCGATGTATGGGGATCCGTCGATTCGCTACGTGAGCCTGATGGATGCCGAGGGCGCGAGCCCCGATAGGCTCGTGGTTCCCGAGCCGCGTCGTTCGTAGGTGAGAAGTCCGTCGCGATACAAAGCGGCCCTGCATCTCTCGTGAGGTGCAGGGCCGCTGTCGTCGATTCGCGGCGTCGCTAGAAGTTGGCGTCGTTGAGTTGTTCACTCTCGAGGCCGTCGAGCTGTTGCTGTTCGGGCGTATCTGCGACGCTCTCGAGCAGCTCAGTGGGATCGACGTTCATATTCCTGCCGGCTTCGTTGCCGTTGACCAGGTCGTCCGAGAAGATGTCGACTTCCATTTCTTCGGCCTCTTCGATTTGAACCTCGAGCGGCACCTGGGTGCGCACGAGCTTAACGGCCGGGCGCATGCGGGCAAACAGCGGCACGTACTCGATGATGATGGCCGAGTTCTCTAGGCCGTACCAGCGTGCCGGGCTTCCGCAGGCGCGGCGGACGGCGTACTTGATGGCCATCACGCGGTGGTCGTTGCGGTTGATGTCCGTTTCGGGGGCAAGCATCTTGCGCAGCATGCAAAAGCGGAAGTCGCCCACGTTGCCGCGCGTCTCGTAGATGGAGTAGGTGTGATGCTGCGGCGGCAGCTCTCCCGATGCCATCAAGTCGCCAACGATCTGGCGCAGGTAGGCGTTAACGCGCTGGTTGACCTTAAAGCCCAGGTCCAAGCGCACGCGGAACAAGAAGTCCGTGCCAAAGGTCTCAACGGAATACTCATGCGTATAGGGCTCATCGGTAACGTGCACGTTGATGAACCAGTATGCCTTGGCGCGTTTGGGATGCTTGTCCAAGATGGAATAGAGCACGTCGCGGTCGAGCGTGAGCGGGTCGGGGCTGTTGGTGAGGAACACCAGGTTGTCGGCGAGCACGGGATAGGTCTCGTCATTGCGCAGGCGATTGAGTTGGTCGATGTACTTGGAGACGGGCAGCAGAATCGTCTGCGTGCGCTCGATGGCGGTGCCGCGACGCCACACATACATAAGGCCAAACAGCAGCGAGGCCAGGAAGATCATGACGTAGCCGCCGTCAAAGAACATGGTGAGGCACGAAGCGAAGAAGCACAGCTCAATGGCGCCAAAGAGCAGAGCGAAGACGCAGGCGCCCAGCTTGTGCTTCATGATGCCGGCGATGTAGCTCGTCAAAAGCGTCGTGGTCATGAGCATGGTCACGGTAATGGCGAGGCCGTAGGCGCTCTCCATGCGCTCGGAGTTTTGGAACAGCAGCACGATGAAGATGCAGCCGATCCACATGATGTTGTTGACGAGCGGAATATAGAGCTGGCCCTTGGTGTCGCTGGGGTAGTGGATGCGCAGGTGCGGCATGAGGTTGAGGCGGGTGGCCTCGGATACCAGCGAGAACGATCCGGTGATGAGCGCCTGCGAGGCGATGATGGCCGCCACGGCCGAAAGCACGATGGCGAAGGGGCGCAGGGGCTCGGGGAGCATCATGTAGAACGGGTTGACGATGTCCATCGCGAGCATCTGGGGATTGGAGTTGTTGGCGAGCAGCCAAGCGCCCTG
>CALFDL010000219.1 GCA_937950415.1 uncultured Collinsella sp.
CGTGCCCACCATCTCGCGCGGACGCGTGACCTTTGTCGATGCCGCCCTGCCGCAGGGCGTGGTGGTGCCCGATGCCAACCTGGCCGTGTTTTCGATCGCCGACCTCAACGCCCGCATGGATGCCAACCGCGCGCGCAGCCGCCGCAAGGTGGACATTACGCAGATTACCTTCCCGTTTAAGCCGGGCGACTACGTGGTGCACGCTACTCACGGCATCGCGCTCTTTAGCGAGATCGCGCGCCAGGAAGTGGGCGGCAAGGAACGCGACTACTTTTTGCTGGAATACGCCGATGGCGACAAACTCTATGTGCCGCTGGAGCAGGTTGACCGCATTACGCGCTACGTTGGTCCCGACGGCGACAAGCCGCGCCTGACCAGGCTCAACACCGCCGACTGGACGCGCGCCACCAACAAGGCGCGCAAGAACGCCAAAAAGCTGGCGTTTGACCTGGTCGATCTGTATACGCGCCGCTCTTCGATTACCGGTATCGCCTGCCCGCCCGACACGCCCGAGCAGATCGAGATGGAGCAGAGTTTCCCTTACGATGAGACGCGCGACCAGCTGGAGGCCATTGCCGACATTAAGGCCGACATGGAGGCACCCAAGCCCATGGACCGCCTGCTGTGTGGCGATGTGGGCTTTGGCAAGACCGAGGTCGCCCTGCGCGCGGCGTTTAAGTGCGTTGACTCCGGCCGCCAGGTCATGGTGCTCTGCCCCACGACCATTCTGGCCCAGCAGCACTACGAGACGTTCTTTGAGCGCTTTGCCCCGTTTGGCCTCGAGGTCGAGGTGCTCAGCCGTTTCCGCACGCCGGCGCAGCAAAAGCGCGCGCTCAAGGCGTTTGCCGAGGGTGCGATCGACGTGCTCATCGGCACGCACCGCCTGCTCTCGGCCGATGTGAACCCCAAGAATCTGGGCCTGGTGATCATTGACGAAGAGCAGCGCTTTGGCGTGCAGCACAAGGAGCAGCTCAAAAACCTGCGCGAGCAGATCGACGTGCTCACGCTTTCGGCAACGCCTATTCCGCGAACCATGCAGATGGCCACGAGTGGCGTGCGTGACATGAGCCTGATCACTACGCCGCCGACCGGGCGCCGTCCCGTGATCGTGCACGTGGGGGAGTACGATCCCGACGTGGTGAGCGCGGCGATTCGTCTGGAAGTGGGCCGCGGTGGCCAGGTGTACTACGTGTCCAACCGCGTCAAGACCATCGACGACGCCGTGGCGCGCGTGCACGAGGCCGCGCCCGAGGCGCGCGTGGGCGTGGCGCACGGCAAGATGAGCCCGCGCGAGGTCGAGGACGTGATGATCGAGTTCGCGACCAAAAAGATCGACGTGCTCATCGCCACGACCATCGTGGAGAGCGGCATCGACAACGCGACCGCCAACACGCTCATCATCGAGGACTCGCAGCGCCTGGGTCTGGCACAGCTCTACCAGCTCAAGGGCCGTGTGGGCCGCTCTGCCACGCAGGCCTACGCGTACTTTATGTTCCCGGGCGAGCTGCCGCTCACCGAGGAGGCCACGGCGCGCCTGACCGCGCTGTCCGAGTTCCAGGACCTGGGCAGCGGCATGCGCATCGCCATGCGCGACCTGGAGATTCGCGGCGCAGGCTCGCTGATGGGCGCCGAGCAGCACGGCAACCTGTCGAGCGTGGGCTTTGACCTGTTTACGCAGATGCTGGGCCAGGCCGTGGCAGAGGCGCGCGGCGACGACGATGCCGGCGTGGAGGCGGCGAGCGTGGGCATTAACCTGCCGGCCGACTACTTCTTGTCCGAGGAGTACCTGCCGGCGGTGGACCAGCGCGTGCTCGTGTACCGCAAGCTCGCGGCGGCCGAGGACCTGGAGAGCATCGACGAAGTGCAGGAAGAGACCGAGGCCGCGCATGGCGAGCTGCCCTTGGCGGGACTCAACCTGTTCAACCGCGCGCGCATCCGCATTCGCGGCGAGCGCCTGGGGCTCGAGAGCGTTACGCTCAGCGGCGGGCGCATCACGTTTTTGGGCGTCGACGTGCCCAAGAAGGTGGCCTTTGAGCTTAAGACCCGCTACGGTGCGGTGAACTTTCCCAAGAGCCGCAAGCTGTCGGTGCCCTACAAGGCCGGCGCCGGTGCGGGCAGCGGCCTGGGCCGAGGCCTCGACGCCAACGACGGCACCGGTCCCGTGGCAGCCGCCCTCATGCTGCTGCAGCAGCTGGGTGCTAGCGACGACGACTAGCGGGTCGACGCTGCAAACGCCCCATTTGGGCAATCTGACCTCATCGAAAGGAAAGCATGTTCGGATACATCTATAAGAAAGATGTCGCCATGATCGCGGTTGTCCTGTGCCTTTGTCTGGGCGTGGGCAGCTTCTTCGATTACCAGATCTCGAGCGCGCTGTTCAACATCGGCAGCATGTACGGCCGCTTTATCGAGGCCGCCGGCGAGCTGCCGTTCGAGCTGACGGCGAGCATCGCGGGCGTTATGCTCGTGCGCGCGGTGCGTCCCGACTCCAGGGGGAGCAAATGGCTCGCCGTGCTCGGCATCCTCGTCAACATTGGCCTGGCCGGCTACGAGATCGTTTCGTCCCTGCGGGTTGGCGGCAAACTCATCGCGGTTCAGTTGGTGCTGACGTTTGCGCTGGTGATCGCCGCCAACCTTATCGTCTATCGCCTCACGCGCGACACCGACCCCGACGAGCTCACGCGCTGGGCACTGATGGTGCTTGCCGTATGGGTTGCCCAAGCCATCATCCTCAACGTGATCGTCAAGCCGCTGTGGTCGCGCCCGCGCATGCGCGTGATCGAGGTAACGCAGGGACTCGATTTTCAGCCGTGGTGGGTGATCGGTAACCCCGACAAGTGGGCCTATATCGCTGCCGGCGTGATCAAGGACGGCTTTAAGTCGTTTGCGAGCGGACACACGGCGCACGCGGCGATCGGCCTTATGCTCGCCGGGCTTCCCGCGGCGGCCTTTAAGGAAAAGCCGTCGCGCCGCCGCGTGGTCTTTTGGGTCGCCGCCGTGGTCGCGGCGTTCGTCGCCTTTGGCCGCATCGTGATCGGTGCGCACTTTTTGACTGACGTGAGCTGCGGCTTTGCCCTGGTGCTGGCACTTGAGTGCCTTGCCGCGCGCATTGCCTATCCCAACGGCGTACAATAGCCCCGTTTGAATCATCTGGACGATACCTGGTAAGAGAGGATTGCCATGCTCGCGTTCAACAATGACTATTCCCACGGTGCACATCCGGCGGTGCTGCAAGCGCTCGTCGACACCAATATGGAACCGCAGCCCGGCTACGGTACCGATGCACATACCGAGCGCGCCAAGCAGCTGATCCGCGAGGCCTGTCAGGCTCCCGATGCCGACGTATTTTTGCTGGTGGGCGGCACGCAGACCAACGCGACGGTGATTGACATGCTGCTCGCGCCGTACGAGGGCGTCGTTGCCGCCGAGACCGGCCACGTTGCCTGCCACGAGGCGGGCGCCATCGAGTTTGGCGGCCACAAGGTGCTCACCATCCCCGGCTACGAGGGCAAGATGCACGCCGAGGACCTCGAGAACTATATCCAGGTGTTCTACGAAAACGAGAGCTGCGAGCACATGGTGTTCCCGGGCGCCGTGTACGTGAGCCTGTCGACCGAGTATGGCACGCTGTACTCAAAGGCCGAGCTGGCCGAGATTTATGCGGTGTGCCAGAAGCGCGAGATTCCGCTGTTTGTGGACGGCGCTCGCCTGGCCTATGCGCTGGCGGCCGATGAGTGCGACATTACCCTGCCCGAGCTGGCGCAGCTGTGCGACGTGTTCTACATCGGCGGCACCAAGTGCGGCGCGCTCTGCGGCGAGGCTGTGGTGTTCTGCGGCATGCGCGCCCCGGCGCATCCCATTCCGCGCATTAAGCAGCACGGCGCGCTGCTGGCCAAGGGCCGCCTGACGGGCGTGCAGTTTGAGGCGCTCTTTACCGATGGCCTGTATTTTGAGATTGGTCGTCAGGCGATTGAGACGGCTCAGGCGCTGCGTCGTGTGCTGCACGAGCGCGGCTACGAGTTTTTCTTGGAGACGCCGACCAACCAGCAGTTTGTGATTCTGCCCAACGAGGACATGGCCCGCATTCGCGAGCACGCCTCGATCGAGTACTGGGAAAAGTACGACGAGACCCATACGGTGGTGCGCTTTTGCACCAGCTGGGCCACGACGCAGGAGGACATCGACGCGCTGGCGGCTGTCCTGTAGCTTGATGTTATGACGAGGGGCCGCCTTGCGCCTGGGTTTGGCGCAAGGCGGCCTTTGCTTTTGAGGGAGAAGGGCTGTATGACCGCGATGTCCGAGCCGACGATTCGCCTGGCGACGCCCGATGATGCGCCGGCGTTGCTTGCCATCTATGAGCCATATGTGCGCCAGACGGCGATTACCTGCGAATACGAGGTGCCGAGCGTTGAGGAGTTCGCCGGGCGTATTGAGCGTACGCTCAAGCGCTATCCGTATTTGGTGATGGAGTTGGACGGGCGTCCGGTAGGCTATGCCTACGTGAGTCCGCTTAACAGCCGCGAGGCATACGACTGGTCGGTCGAGACATCGATCTACCTGGCACGCGATGTGCGCCATGGCGGGCTGGGTCGCAAGCTACACGACGCGCTCAAGCAGTGCCTGGTCGCGATGGGCATCACCAACATGTGCGCCCTCATCGCCGTGCCGCACGACAAGGACGACGAATACCTGACGCACAACAGCCAGGACTTCCATGCCCATATGGGGTATCGCCTGGTGGGCGCCTTCGATCGCTGCGCCCAAAAGTTCGGCCGCTGGTACGACATGTGCTGGATGGAGCTGGTCCTGGCCGAACGCGTCCCCAACCAACCCAAACCAACCTGGTTCCCCGACCTCCCCAAACCTACCATTTAGGGACAGGTTTATTTTGGCAGGTTAGCCGATGGGCTCGGTGTATTTGGCGCGGTCGGTGCGTTGGATGCGCTTAGAGACATGGAGCGGTCGGCCGTCGGTGTCGTAGACGTAGTCGGTGATCAGGATCAGCGCCTGCCCGCGCTCGACGTTGAGCAAAAACGCCTCGTTTTGCGAGGCATAGCACACCTCAAAGGTCTTATGTCCCTGTGCTGGCGCGCGATGGAATTCTTGGCGCAGCGTCGCGTAGAGCGAACCGTTGATATCGCGGTCGATGAGCGACTCGAAGCTTGGCGGCAGGTAGGTGGTCTCCAGGCACAGCGGCGCATCGTCCAGATAACGCAGGCGGACAAGTTTGACGAGCTTGCTGCCCACGGCGGCATCAAAGAACTTAGCTATGCTGCCGCCCGCCTTGGTAAAGCCCGAGTCCACCGTGCGCGTGGTGGGCTTCATGCCCTGGCCTTCGACCTGCTTGGTATAGCTCGAAAACACTAGGTTGTTCTCGTGGAGCGCGGGCGTGTCGGCCACAAAGGCGCCACGCCCGCGCTCGGTGCGCACCAGGCCCTCATCAACGAGCACCTTAAGGGCGTGGCGCACGGTGCTGCGCGACAGCCCCGATTCGTCCATGAGCTCCATCTCAGACGGCAGCTTGTCTCCGCGTGCGTAGATGCCGGCGGCGATGCGGTCGCGAAGCGTACCCGCCAAGCGCTCGTATTGGGCCAGTTTCTTTTTAGACGAAGCGTTCATGCGATCAACCTGTATCTAACTTGTATGCGTATCTAATCAAGCATGTATTCAATACAACAACAAAACCGCTGGTAGCTAGCTATCGAAAACCGCATCAGCAAAATTTCTAAGATATATATAGCATACAACTAGTCGACATAACCAAAACATGTATGTAACTTGTATGCCATCAAGAGCATCAAACGAGAAGAAAGGCTGATGCGCGATGACTACTCAGGAACAGGTTAAGGACGTCGTCTCCCAGATTTTGGCTGACAAGGCAGACAAGGGCGGCATCAAGCGCGTCGTGTGGATTGGCGCCGGCGGATCCAACGGCGGCAACTATCCTGCCCAGTACTTTATGGAGCACGAGGCCACGCAGGTCGTGAGCTCCAGTTACACCAGCAACGAGTTCGTGCACGCAACCCCCGCCTACGTTAACGAGAACACCCTGGCCGTCGTCGTGTCCATGCGCGGCACCAAGGAGACCATCGTCGCCGCCCAGGTCGCCAAGGACCACGGCGCCAGCACCATCGCCATCTATGTTGACGAGTCCGGCCTCACCGAGGTCTGCGACTACAAGATCCAGTACGACAGCCTGGCCGTCGACGAGTCCTGCATGGGCCGCACCAACTCCGCCGTCGTGACCATGATCGCCATGGAGCTCACGCAGCAGACCGAGGGCTATGCCGAGTACGAGACCGCCATGGCCGCCTTCGACCTGATCGATCCCATCTATCGCAAGGCCGTCGAGTACACCCGTCCGCTCGCTGCCAAGTGGGCCGAGCAGAACGCCGACAAGCCCTGCATCAACGTCATGGCCCAGGGCCCGCTTTTTGGCGCCGCCTACGTCTTTAGCATCTGCAACGTGCAGGAGATGCTGCAGATCGACTCCTGCACCATCAACACCTGCGACTTCTTCCACGGCCCCTTCGAGATCCTGGACAAGCGCACCTCGCTTTTCCAGCTCATCAGCGTCGGCCGCAGCCGCTGCAACGACGAGCGCGGCATCCGCTTCGTCAACCAGTACGGTGGCGAGCGCGTCTATCAGCTCGACGCCAAGGAGCTCGGCCTCAACGACATCAAGGACAGCGTGAGCGAGTACTTCAACCACCTGATCTTTGCCCCGATCCTCAACAACGTGTATATGCGTGCACTCTCTGCCGTTACTCACAAGGACTACATGACGCGTCGCTACATGTGGAAGCTGGACTACTAGGGGATATTGGTTCCGCCGTTCTGCCGAACGGCGGATCAGCCGACGCTGCAAACCCATCAGAGCGGCACTTGGGGACGTTCCCTTTCTGCCGGCAGTTAGGGACGTTCCCTTTCTGCCGGCACCTGCGACACTCCTTGTTTCAAGAGATTTCCCGTTCGCCGATTTGTGCCTTGAAAAATGTATATAACGACTATAACGTAGCATGAAACATATTGGAAACAGAACCAAGGAGGCTGCGTTGAAGAGAAGCAATATGGGCTATGCGTTGGTGCTGATCGCCGCCCTCATGTGGGGAACCATCGGCATCTTTGTTAACGGGATATCGGCCCTGGGCGTTTCGTCTCAGAGCATGGCGGCCTTTCGCCTGTTGTCGGGTGCCGTCTTGATGGCTCCGGTCTTGGCATTTATGGGTTGCCAGGGAGGTGCTCGTGAGGGAAAAGCCTCGGGTCCCATGACGCTGTTCAAGGCAAGCCCTAAAGAGCTCGTTCCCTGCGCGCTTGTCGGTATCGTCGGTTTAGCCGTCGCCAACACCTGCTATTACGAGTGCATGGGCGAGGTGGGCATGTCCACGGCCTCGGTGTTGCTCTACACCTCGCCGGTGTTTGGCGTCGCGCTTGGCCGCGTGCTTTATCGCGAGGACGTGACCCCCAACAAGCTCGTCGCCATCGTCTTTAACATTGTGGGTTGCGTGCTCGCGGTGACGAGCGGCGACCTGTCTGGTTTCCATTTCTCGGCTTGGGGCGTCGCGTCGGGTGTGATCGCCGGACTTTGCGGTGCACTGCTGGCTGTGTTTAGCCGTATGGCCACCAAGACGCTGCATCCGCTGGCGGTGACGTTTTGGGGCTTTGTCTTTGGCGGATGCTTTATGGCGGTGCTTTCGGCTCCGTGGTCCGATGTAGCCGCGGCAATGTCCCCGCAGCTCATTCTGCTGTTCGCAGGCTTTGGCTTTATTCCGACGGCTCTTGCGTACATCTTCTATATGCAGGGCCTTTCGATGGATCTTGAGACATCGAAGGTGCCGGTCGTGGCTTCGTTCGAAACCGTGGCGACCGTTCTGGTCGGTATTGGCATCTACGCCGAGCCCGCTGGCGCGATCAAGGTCCTGGGCATCGTGCTGGTGCTCGCGTCCATCCTGATTATGAACACCAACTTTTCCAAGCTGCGCAACAGTGCCTTTGTCGGCCATATCGTTGAGAGCATGACCTTTAAGCCCAACGCGTGGTGGACGGAGAAATCGCAGGACATGGATCTGTTCCGCGAGCGCACGGGTATCGCGCTGGAGCCCACCGTGCAGGAAAGCCCCTGGTACTTCGTGCGATAGGGGATTGGCGAGGCGTCTGATCTGGGGTTATCCAGCCAGCGTCGATCTGCCCTGCACCAACGTTTCGAGTACGTTAAACCCGTCAACGGTCGATTTTCACCCGCGAACGGTCTTTATACTAATTAGCAATATAAGCAACGTATAAGACGTTATAATGACCATAACGAAAAGGAGGAGGCAAGATGAATCAGATCATTCTCGCATCTCATGGCGGCCTGGCCGCAGGCGCCAAAGACACGCTCGAGATGGTTCTCGGCGACGTGTCGAACGTCCACGTCGTGTCGCTTGCTCGTGACGACAAGGAGCCCATCACCAATAAGGTTGAGGCTATGATCGCCACGTTCAACGCGGACGACACCGTCTATGTGTTGACCGATATGCTCGGCAGCTCGGTCAACAACAACATGGTCGAGCTTTCCAAGAACGGCACGAAGTTCACGGTTGTCAGCGGTTTCAACATCCCGCTGGCGCTCACGCTTGCTATGAGCCCCGTCCCCGTCAAGGGTGCCGAGCTCGCAGCCCTCATCAACGAGGCCCGCACCGGTCTGACCAACCCCAACGCACCGGTCGAGGCCGCCGCGGCTCCCGCCAAGAAGGCCAAGGCATCCCGTCACAGCTCCGGTCCCGCCAAGATCGTCCTCGCACGTCTTGACTACCGTCTGCTGCACGGCCAGGTCGTCTTTACCTGGACCACCAAGGTTCAGGCCGAGCGCATCATCGTCGTCGACAACGCTGCCGCCAACGATGACATCAAGAAGGGCGCTCTTAAGCTGGCCAAGCCCCAGGGCGTGCGCCTGAACGTCTTCACCGTCGAGCGTGCCCTCGCCAAGATGGACAAGCTCAACACCCTCGGCGAGCGCGTCATGTTCGTCTTTGGCAACACGGCCGAGATGCTGCAGTTCTGCCAGGGCTACAAGCTCGACGCCATCAACCTGGGCGCCACCGCCAACCACGACGGTGCCGATCAGATTGGCGGCAAGGACAGCTCCGTCTTCTTCGACGCCACCCAGAAGGCCGACGTCAACCAGCTGCTCGACATGGGCATCAAGCTCTATGTCCAGCAGACCCCTACGTATCAGAGCGTCGACATCGACGCCAAGCTGTAATCAACCAGGCTTTTGCCTGACTGAAAGGAGAAGGGTATGAATACGTTCATCAGTGCGGTGCTCGTCGGCCTCGTCGGCGTGTTCTGCATGTGGGACTCCCGCCTGCTCGGTCGTCTTAACTTCGAGCAGCCCCTCGTTGGCGCTACGCTCGTCGGTCTGCTGCTGGGCGATGTGCCCACCGGCCTTGCCGTCGGTGCCGCCGTCGAGCTCGTGTCCATGGGCCTGGTGCAGGTCGGCGCCGCCGTTCCGCCCGATATGGTCCTGGGCGGCATCGTGGCCGCTGCCTTTGCGTGCCTGACCGACGCTTCCGCCGAGACCGCCATGACGATCGCCATCCCGGTCGCCGTCCTGGGTCAGCTCCTCGGCATCGTGTTCCGTTCCATCATCGCCGCCCTCACCCATGTGGCAGATAACGCGATCGATAACGGAAAGTTCAAGACCGCCTACCGTATGCACATCTGCGCCGGCTCCGGTTTGTACGCCATCATGTACTTCCTGCCGATCTTCCTCGCCGTCTTTGTTGGCACTGACCTGGTTCAGGCCATCGTCAACATGGTTCCCGAGTGGCTGTCCACTGGTCTTAACGTTTCGACCAAGATCATGACCGCCTACGGCTTGGCCCTGCTGCTCACCATGATGATCAAGAAGGGTATGACTCCGTTCCTGTTCATCGGTTTCCTGCTCGCCGCTTACCTCAACCTGTCCGTCATCGCGGTCGCTCTGATCGGTGTGTGCCTGGCTGTCGTCTTCATGGGCTTCAAGTTCAACGGTTCCCATGCAGCCGCCGGTGTCGATTCCGACTACGATCCGCTCGAAGACGACGAAGACTAAGGAGGAACACACTATGGCAACCGCAACCAAGGACGTGTCCCTGAACAAGAAGGTCAGCCAGTTCTTCTGGCGCTCCTGGGCAATCCAGGCCTCTTGGAACTACGAGCGTCAGATGAACATGGGCTTCCTCTACGGCATGGTTCCCACGCTCGACCGCCTCTATCCGGATGAGTCCGACCCCAAGCAGCTCGCTGCTAAGAAAGAGGCTTACCACCGTCACATGGCGTTCTACAACTGCACCCCGCAGACGAGCGCTTTCATCCTGGGCCTCGCCGCCTCCATGGAGGAGGAGTACGCCAAGGATCCCGAGAACTTCGACCCCGATTCGATCAACGCGGTCAAGACCTCCCTCATGGGCCCGCTTTCCGGTATCGGTGACTCCTTCTTCCAGGGCACCATCCGCGTCATCGCCTTTGGTCTGGGCGTTCAGCTGGCTCAGCAGGGTTCCATCATGGGCCCGATCCTGGCCATGCTCATCTCCATCGTCCCCTCTGTGCTGATCACTTGGTTCGCAGCCAAGATGGGCTATCAGGGTGGCCACCAGTACCTGAGCAAGCTCCAGGGCGGCGACCTCATGGAGAAGCTCATGTATGTCTGCGGCATCGTGGGTCTTATGTCCGTGGGCGGCATGATCGCTACGCTGATCGGCGCCACCACCCCGCTGCAGTTTGCTGACGGCACCGTCGTTATCCAGGACATCCTGGATGGCATGATGCCTCAGATGATCTCCCTCGGCCTCACCGGCCTTATGTATGCGCTCATCAAGAAGAACGTCAACACCGGTTGGCTTCTCGTGATCGCCATCGTGGGCGGCATCGCCCTCTCCGCGGCCGGCATCCTGGCCTAGTCGCGACCGAGCGTCCAAACGCTTTCCCCGGGGGCCTGCCTGGCATCCCATACCCCAGGCAGGTCCCCATCCCCAAACGTGGCAAAGGGGCCGTCCCTTATGTCACATCCTCAACGGGCTGGCGACTCGGCCCTAATCACGGTAACCCTGCGAGCGTCCGGCAATGTGGCGCCGCAAAAAATCGAAAGGAATGTGTCAGATGTACGAGATCGACCTTAACCTCCCTAAGCAGATCGTCGCTGACGTCCTGTCCAACCACGAGATCCACAGCGTCGCCTTCGTCGGCTGCGGTGCCTCCATGTCCGACCTGTACCCCGCCAAGTACTTCCTGGCCAACAACACGGACAAGCTGAACGTTCAGATCTTCACCGCTAACGAGTTCAACTACGACACGCCTTCCTGGGTCAACGAGCACACCTTCGTGATCACCTGCTCCCTCGGTGGCTCCACGCCCGAGACCGTCGAGGCCAACAAGACCGCCAAGAAGCACAACTGCCCGGTCGTCTCCCTCACCAACAAGGCTGGCTCCGCTCTGACCGTCGACGCCGACCACGTCATCGTCCACGGCTTCCACGCCAACTATGCCGCCAAGGCCGAGAAGCCTGGCTATGCCATCGCTCTTGCTCTCGAGATCCTTCAGCAGACCGAGGGCTATGATCACTACGAGGATATGATCACCGGCCTCACCAACATCTTCGACCTGTGCGAGAACGCCGCTCAGCACTGCAAGAAGCTCGCCAAGAAGTTCGCCGAGGACTTCAAGGACGACAAGATGATCTACTTCATGGCTTCCGGTGCCTCCGAGAAGATGGCTTATTCTCACGCCGCCTTCCTGTTCACCGAGATGCAGTGGATCGACGCCGCCGCCTACAACACCGGCGAGTACTTCCACGGCCCGTTCGAGGTTTCCACCGAGGGTAAGCCCTACGTCTTCTTCATGTCCGATGGCGCTACCCGTCCGATGGACGCCCGCGCCCTCACCTTCCTTAAGCGCATGGGCGCCAAGGTCGCTCTGATCGACTCCAAGGACTACGGCCTGGCTGACGCCGTGCCCGCGAGCGTCGTCACCTACTTCAACCCGCTGCTGCACCTCGCCGTTATGCGCGAGTACGGCAACCAGATCGCCGAGGCCCGTCAGCACCCGCTGACCATGCGTCGCTACATGTGGAAGCTTTCCTACTAATCACAAGTAAGTAAACCTTACGGGTTGATTGAGAGGGGATGGGGTTTGCGCCCCGTCCCCTTTTTTGCTTTGGGGAGGGCACGCCTGTCGCGTCGCAAAACCCAAGATAAAACCTACCATAATAAACCTGTCTCTTTTTGGCAGGTGGGAGGAGATGCGTATGATCAAAGCAGTGCTGTTTGACATGGACGGCGTGCTGGTCGATACCGAGTGGTTCTACAACCGTCGTCGCGTGGCGTTTATGGAAGAGAAGGGGTTCCACTTTGACGAGATCCCCGATCTTTCGGGGTCTAACGAGCCTGCCATCTGGAAGGCGCTGGTGCCCGACGATGTTGAGCTGCGCGAGCGCCTGCGCGTGGAGTACAAGCAGGTTTATAGCCCGGACCATCCCGTTCCGTATGCCGAGCTGCTCAACGAGCAGACGGAGCCGGTGATGCGCAAGCTGCACGAGCGTGGCGTGAAGTGTGCCATCGCGAGCTCGTCCTATCGCGAGTTGATCGACGAGCTGGTGGAGATTGCCGGTATCGCCGACGTGCTGGACTACACTATCAGCGGTCACGAGTGCAGCGCGTTTAAGCCCGACCCCGAGATCTACCTGCGCGCCATGGAGGCGCTGGAGGTGGAGCCTACCGAGTGCCTGGTTATCGAGGACTCACCTTTGGGTATCGAGGCCGGCAAGCGCTCCGGCGCCCGCGTCCTGGCACTGCGTCCGCACGAGGGCGTCAACCTGGACCAGTCCGCCGCCGATACCATCATCGACAATCTCACCGATATCCTACCCGCCATTTAGCAGCAAACCACCACAAAGGGGACAGGCACCTTTGTGGTGGTTTTTTCTTACTCCTGCTACAATCGCCGGCATGCCCCACAATTACATCTGCCTTCGAAAGGAGCCTACGTGGCGAACGCCATCGATCAGCTCACGGACCGAGTGCTCGTACTCGGCCGCCTCACCATCGTCCGCCGCGCCATCACTGCCGTGGCGGTCACCATATCCGCCATTCTGCAGACCTTCCTGATCCAGGCGTTCATTCGGCCCGCCGACCTGCTTCCGAGCGGCCTCACCGGCGTCGCGGTCCTACTCGATCGCGTCACCTCGCTCGGCGGCGTTCATATCGACACCTCGCTCGGCATGCTCGCGCTCAACATTCCCGTGGCGCTTCTGTGCTGGAGTGGCATTAGCAAGCGCTTCGTCATCTTCTCGATGATGCAGGTCGTGCTCTCGTCGCTGTTCCTCAACATCTTTCACTTCGCGCCGTTTTTGGGCGATAAGATCATGCTCATCATTTTTGGCGGTGTGGTCTCGGGTCTGGGCGCCGCTATCGCGCTTAAGTCCGGCGCATCGACCGGCGGCACCGACTTTATCGCGCTGTGGGTGTCCAACCACACGGGCAAGACCATCTGGGGTGTCATCTTTGGCTTTAACTGCGCCATCCTGGCGATCTTTGGCTTTATGTTTGGATGGGACAACGCGGCGTACTCCATCGTGTTCCAGTTTATTTCGACCAAGACCATCGACAGCTTCTACCGCCGCTACGACCGCGTGACGCTGCAGATTACGACGCGCAAGGCCGACGAGATCATGACTGCCTACGTCGACCATTTTCAGCATGGCATTAGCTGCGCCGAGGTCATCGGCGGGTACAGCCGCGAAAAGATGTACCTGCTGCACACCGTTGTTTCGACCTACGAGAGCCAGGATATCGTCAAGCTGGTGTGCGATGTGGACCCCGGCGCCGTGATCAACGTGTTCCACACGCTTAACTTTGTGGGCGGCTGGTGGGGCGGTCATGTCGACGAGCCCATGCCCACGGCCGTGCCCGATCCGGATAAACCGGCGCGTATGGCCAGCAGACAGGCGCGCCTGAGCGAGCAGGACAGCCTGCAGCAGGACGACGGCAAGTAAGGATTTGCTGTATGCGATATATCGTTTTATCAAACTGAGGTAACATATAAAAAGACGTTATATACGTATTAGTTATTTCGATATTTTGATAAGAGTGAACAGATATGCCCGCATCTAAAAACGCACCGCTTTACCAGCAGATTTACGACGAGATTAAGGACGCGATCGAGAAGGGTGTTTATGCACCCAAGGAGCGCATTCCGTCTGAGCTCGAGCTTGCCGAACAGTACGAGGTGAGCCGCATCACCGTGCGCCGTGCCGTCGAGGAGCTGTGTTCCGATGGGTACTTGGTTAAGCAGCAGGGCCGCGGCACCTTTGTCGCCACGCCGCACATCAACCGCCAGTTCCATGCTTCGACGCTGCAGACGTTTACCGCGCTGTGTGCCGACAATGGCATGAAGGCCGGTGCGCATGTGGTCGATCGCCAGATTGTGCCGGCACGTCAAAACGAGATGGAATTCTTCGGTCTGCAGAAGGATGCGCTGCTGCTGCACATTAAGCGCGTGCGTACGGCCGACGGCGAGCCCATCTTTGAGGAGAACATCTTTGTGCCGTTTGATCAGTATCGCGAGCTGCTGACGGCCGATCTTGAGGATAAGTCGATTTTTGCCGAAGTCGAGCGTGTCGGCGGCACCCCGATCGTCTCGGTTGGCTACCGCACGGTCGAGGCCGTGCGCGCCAATACCGAGCAGGCGGCAGAGCTGGGTATTGCACCGCACGATCCGTTGCTCAACCTACGTGCCGGTTTTATCGGTCCCAACAACGAGCCAGTTTTGCTCGGCAAGCAGTACTACGTGGGCAGCCGCTACGTCATGGTGATGTAGGTTTGGTTCCGCCGTTCTGACGAACAGCGGACCGGTCGACGCTGCGCGCTCGGCATTTGGCCAATCTGCCGTTCAATTTCAAAGGCGCGACCAGAAGGTCAGCGC
>CALFDL010000220.1 GCA_937950415.1 uncultured Collinsella sp.
CGTCAAGCCCGTGTGGACCGACGGTATTACGCGCGTCAATGTGTTCCTCAACGCCGGTCCCGACACCGAGTACAACATGGTCAATGCCGGTGCCGCCATCAATGAGGCCAACGAGCAGGAGATGTTTGAACTTATCGATTCGCTCGATGACATGACCTGCCTGGTCATCAGCGGCTCGCTGCCTCCCAACACTTCCGAGGGCTTCTTGGCCGAGGTCCTGCGCCGTGTCAAGGCCAAGGGGGCCGAGTTCGTCCTCGACATCTCGAGCCATCAGCTGGCAGACCTCATTGCTCTGGAGCCACTGCTGATCAAGCCCAATGACGACGAGCTGCTTGACATCTTTGGCATCAAGGTGAGCGGTGGCGACGACGAGTCCGTCAAGGGCGCTATGGCCGAGCTGCACGCCAAGGGCGCCAAGAACGTGCTGCTGACCCTTGGTGGCGCCGGTGCGTACTTCTCCAACGGCGAGCATATCTGGTTTGCCAACCGCACCTTCGACGTCAAGCTGCTGTCGACGGTGTGCGCCGGCGATTCCTCGCTCGCTGCCTTCCTGTCCGTGTGGCACGACGCCCCGGAGCGCGTCGAGGACGCCCTGCGCCTTTCGATGGCCACTGGCGCCAACGTGGTCGAGTGCCCCGGTCTGGGTGATTTTGCCAAGGTGGACGAATATAAGAGGCATATCGAGGTTCGCCAGGTCTGCTAGCAGCATCGATACGTCGTTGCCGAACACCCGCTTTGGATTACCAAGGCGGGTGTTTTTTGCGCGCTGAACGTATGTGGCGTCTGCTGTCTCGCTTTATCGAATCGACGACGCGATTGCGTGTGCGCGCTTTCTCGTTTCTTGTTAGACTTCTTGAGAACCATCGATTAACGCTCACAAGTGCAGGAGGCCATAGGCATGTGCAATGTTTCGCTCAACGGTACTCAACCGTCCGATGCGTCCCTGCGCGTCCTGCGCGCGCTTGAGGCGGCTGGTCTTGAGGCTTGGTACGTGGGCGGTTGGGTGCGCGACGCCCTGATGGGGTACCCCAGCCACGATGTTGATATGTGCTGTAGCGGCCTGTGGCAGGAGTCCAAGGCAGCGCTCGAGGCCGCCGGTATCGCGGTCGTGGAGTCGGGCATTAAATTTGGCGGAATTACGGCTATTTGCGATGGGGAGCGCATTGAGGTCACCACCTATCGCCTGGACGGCTTCTATACCGACGGTCGTCATCCTCAGAGTGTGGAGCGCGCCGCTTCGCTTGAGGACGATCTGGCGCGCCGCGACTTTACCGTCAATGCCATGGCGTGGCATCCCGAGCGCGGCCTTGTCGACCGCTACGATGGCCAGGGTGACCTAGACCGCAAGCTGATTCGCGCCGTCGGTGATCCTAAGCGCCGCTTTAACGAGGATGCCCTGCGCATGTTGCGCGCGGTGCGCTTTGCCTGCCGCCTAGACTTTGTGATTGAGCCCGAGACCAAGCGTGCCCTTGCCGAGTGCGCGCCGCTGCTCGATGCCGTGGCGCGCGAGCGCGTGGGGATTGAGCTCGAGGGCATTCTATCGACCGGCCACGGGGGAGACGCGATGCTTCGCTACCCCGAGCTCATCTGCGCCGCCGTGCCCGAGCTTGCGCCGGCTCGTGGGTTTGACCAGCGCAGTGTCTATCATGCGTTTAACGTCTACGAACATATCGCCCGCGTGCTGACGGTGGCAGGGGAGCTGGCGCTGTGCGATGGCGTGGCGCCTTCGCCGAGCTTAATGTGGGCAGCGTTTTTGCATGACGTCTCCAAGCCCGATTGCTTTACGGTCGACCATGCGGGCAGCGGCCACTTCTACGGTCATCCCGAACTCGGCGCCAAGAAGGCGCATGTCATTATGGATCGCCTGGCGCTCTCGCACGACTTGGTGCGCGACGTGTGCCTGCTCATTAAATATCACGACAAGCCGCTGCGCCCCGAGCGCTCCTGCCTGCTCAATATGATGCGCGCGCTTTCGGGCGAGGGCGTCGACACGCCGCGTCTGATGGACGAGCTCATGGATCTTAAGCGTGCCGACACACTTGGCAAGGCCCCGTCGTGCTTCTATTACGTCGAGACGATTGAGGAGATGCGCGCGCTGACGCACGAGCTACTGGAGGCGCGGGAGCCCTATACGCTCAAGATGCTCGCCATCAACGGCGGCGACCTGATCCGCGCCGGTGTGAAACCGGGGCCCGAGCTAGGCCAGCTACTCAACGCCGCCCTCGAAGCCGTTATCGAGGACAACATCCCCAACGATCGCGAAGCCCTCCTGGCTCATCTCAACTTGAACTGGCTAACCAGTTGACCTGCGCGTTCCATAACCTGCCGACAATTTTTTCGGCAATTTGGAATTTCTTCTTGCGCTGATGTTTTTTGTCCCGTAATATATGTCCTCGCAGCACGGCAGTGCAGATGTCATGTGGCCCGTTCGTCTAGCGGTTTAGGACGCCGCCCTCTCAAGGCGGAGATCACCAG
>CALFDL010000221.1 GCA_937950415.1 uncultured Collinsella sp.
AGCTCCATGCTCTCGTCCGGGGTGTGGACATCGGAGAGCGTCGGGCCCACGGCGATGGCGTCCAGGCCGTGCAGGGCCTCGGCAAACAGACCGCACTCAAGGCCGGCGTGAATGGACTCGATGCGCAGCTCAGAGCCAAAGAGCTCGCGATAGCTCTCGACAAAGACGTCGCGGACCGGCGAATGCTCGGCATAGCTCCAGCCGGGATACTCGAACTCAAACTTGGCGTCGAAACCCAAGACATCGGCCAGCGTCTGCAGGCGGTCCTTGAACTCGTTCTGCAGCGAAGTGATCGAGGAGCGCGGGGACAGCATGATCTTGACCTCGTTATCGGAGGTGGCGACCACGCCGATGTTGGAAGAAACCTCGACGGAGCCGTCGGTGGCGACGTTGCGGCGGATCACGCCGTTAGGGGCAAGACGCAGGGCGCGGATGAGGGCAAGCGCGGACTTCTGGTCCATGGCCTCGACCTCGGCGTCGTCGGCAATCTCGACGGTGCAGGTAAAGCCGGGGTCGAAGACCTCGAGCTCGGCAGTGACGTCGGCGATGATGCCACGGGCGATCTGGGCCGCGGCCTCGGCGGCAGCGTGGTCGGCGTAGACCAGAACAGCCTTGCACTCACGGTTGATGGCGTTGTCCTTGGTGCCGCCGTTAAAGCTGACGATGGCGGGCTCGCCGGCGACCATCAGGCGGTCGATGATGCGGGCCATGATGAGGTTGCCGTTGCCGCGCTCCAGGTTGATGTCGGAGCCGGAGTGACCGCCCAGCAGGCCGGAGATGTCGAGCGTGAGGGTGCTACCGGTCTTGTGCTCGCGCACGATGGGGCAGGTGTAGGTAACGACGACGCCGCCGGCGCAGCTGACGGTGGCCACGCCCTCTTCCTCGGAGTCGAGGTTGATCATGGTGCGGGCGCTGATCTGGGACTTGTCGAGCGTCTCGGCGCCGACCAGGCCGGTCTCCTCGTCGGTGGTGAATACGCACTCGAGGGCCGGATGGGCAATCGAATCGTCGTTGAGCACAGTAAGCATAAGCGCGACGGCGATGCCGTTGTCAGCGCCCAGCGTAGTACCGTTAGCGGTGAGGACGCCGTCCTTGACGACCAGGTCGATACCATCGGTCGTAAAGTCGTGCTCGACGGAACCCAACTTGTCGCACACCATATCGATGTGGCCCTGCAGCATCACGGTCGGAGCATTCTCGGCACCGGCAGATGCGGGCTTGCGAATGATGACGTTGTAGACCTCGTCCTGGTACACATCGAGGCCGCGCTCCTTGGCAAACGCAACCAGGAAATCGCTGATGCCCTTCTCGTTGCCAGACCCACGGGGGATCGCGCTGACCTCCTCAAAGAAATGGAACAGCTGGGCGGGCTCGTAGCCGGTAATCTTGTAGTCCATGGTGCCTCCTTGGCGCAACTGGTTAGACAGTAAGACATGCGACTTGTATATTCCCAGACTTTGCGTGCATAAACCAGTCGAAAACGCCGAGCGCCCTCGCATCATCGGCTAACGGTGGACCGTATAGCGTAACGGTCACAACTTCCGCAGCTCTACAAATCGAGGCGCCCTTTCCGGAGCGCCTCGATTGCGCGTATCAAATTGTCGCCACGCCCTACAGCGCGCCGGAACCGGCTTGCATCATGCCGCCGGGGCCCGAGGTCACGCCGCCGCTCACGGGCGCGGCGTTGCCAGTGTGCGGTGCCACCGGGGCGGTATCACCACCGAGCGTGCCCGCCGGACGCGGTGCCGGGATCTCGCCCGTGCCGTGGCTAAAGACAAACTTGCCATCGGCCACGTCGCACAGGACGGTATCGCCCTCGCCCCACTCACCGGCCAGAAGCTCCTCGGACAGCGGGTCCTCGATGAGCTTTTGAATAGCACGGCGCAGCGGACGCGCACCGTTGGTGAGGTCGGTGCCCTCGGCCACGATCTTGTCATAGGCCGCATCGGTGAGCTTGATGTTCATGCCGTTGGCAATCAAACGCTGACGCAGGTCGTCCACCAGCAGGTGCGCGATCTTGGTCAGGTTCTCACCCGAAAGCTTCTGGAACACCACGATGTCGTCGATGCGGTTGAGCAGCTCGGGGCGGAACAGGCGCTTGAGCTCGCCCATCGCGCGGCCGCGGATCTCGCTCGAGGTAAGACCCTGCTCGCCGGTGGTGCCAAAACCGACGCTCGCATCCTGTGCGATCTCGCGGGCGCCCACGTTGGACGTCATGATGATCACGGTGTTGCGAAAGTCGACCGTCTTGCCCTGGCTATCAGTCAGGCGGCCCTCCTCCAGCACCTGCAGCAGGATGTTAAAGATATCGGGGTGCGCCTTCTCGATCTCGTCGAACAGCACGACCGAGTACGGGTGGCGACGAACGGCCTTGGTGAGCTGGCCGCCCTCGTCGTGACCGACGTAACCCGGAGGGCTACCGATGAGCTTGGAGACCTCGAACTCGCTACCGAACTCGGACATGTCGAAGCTGATGAGCGCGTCCTTGCTGCCAAAGAGGTACTCGGCGAGCGTCTTGGCGAGCTCGGTCTTGCCCGTGCCGGTGGGACCCAGGAAGATAAAGCTGCCGCCGGGGCGACGCGGATCCTTGAGCGGCGAGCGGCTGCGGCGCACGGCCTTGGCAACGGCCTCGACAGCCTCATCCTGACCGATGATGCGCGTCTTGAGCACGCTTTCGGCCTGCAGCAGGCGACGGCTCTCGCTCTCGGTAAGCGAGGACACCGGCACGCCCGAAGTCACGGACACGATATCGGCGATCTGACTCACATCGATGGTGAGCGGGCTGGCGTCGAGCTCGGCGGTCCAGGCAGCCTTGGCCTCGGCGAGTTCAATCTCGGCAGCCTTCTGCTGCTCGGTGATCTCGGCGGCCTTGTTCATGTCGTCGCTCTCGGTGGCCTCCTGCGCGGCGGCCTTGAGTTCCTCTATGCGATGCTCGGCCTCGCGCACCGGCTCGGGCGCGCGATTCGCGGCGATGCGAGCGCGGGCACCGGCCTCGTCGATGAGGTCGATTGCCTTATCGGGCAGGAAGCGATCCTGGATGTAGCGGTTGGAGAGGTTCGCGGCGGCCTCGATGGCACCCTGCGTGTAACGCACGTGGTGGTGCTCCTCGTAGCGCGGCTTGAGCGCAGTCAGAATCTTGACGGTGTCCTCGACACTCGGTTCCTCGACATCGATGGTCTGGAAGCGACGCTCGAAGGCCGGGTCCTTGGTGAGGTACTTGCGGAACTCCTCGGCCGTGGTGGCACCGATAATCTGGAAAGCGCCGCGCGCGAGCACCGGCTTGAGCATGGAGCTCGCGTCGATGGAGCCCTCGGCGGAACCGGCACCGATAATGGTGTGCATCTCATCGATAAACAGGATGACGTCGTCGGCCTCGGTTGCCTCCTGGATCACGTTCTTGAGGCGCTCCTCAAACTCACCGCGATACTTGGCACCCGCGACAAGACCCGGCAGATCGAGCGTCCAGATATTCTGGTTCATAAGATTCTCGGGCACATTGCCAGCAGCAATCTGCTGCGCCAGGCCCTCGACGATAGCCGTCTTGCCCACGCCGGGATCGCCCAGGATAAGCGGATTGTTCTTGGTGCGGCGCGAAAGGATCTCCATCATGCGCTGGACTTCCTTTTCGCGGCCAATCACGGGATCGAGCTCGCCGTCGCGCGCCTTTTGCGTGAGGTTGGTGGCGAACTGCTTGAGCGTATCGGTGCCGCTCCCCTTTTGCTGCGACGCGTCCGAGCCGCTAAAGAACGGCAGGCCCGCACCGGGACGACCAGCGCCAGCGCCAGCGAGCGGACGCTTCTTGTCCTGATCCTTGGCAGTGAGCTTTTCGATGGCCTTTTTAATGGAAGCAGACGACACGCCCAGGCGCATGAGGATGTCCATGGCCATGCCGTTACCCTCTTCGACGATGCCAATCAGCAAGTGCTCGGTCGACACGTAGGTCTGGTTGTTCTCACGTGCCACGCGGAAGGAGCGCTCCATCACGCTAATGACGAGCGGCGTAAAGGCAAGCTTGGCAGCCTCGGTCTCCTCGCTGGGCTCGGGAACCGTGGTCTGGACCTC
>CALFDL010000222.1 GCA_937950415.1 uncultured Collinsella sp.
TGATATCAAACCAGTAGATAGGCGAAGCGAAGACAACCATATCGGCGCCTTTCAGTGTCTCGAGCACACCGGCCATGTCGTCCTTCTGCACGCAGGCACCCTCATGGGCAAAGCAGTACTGACACCCCAGGCAACCAGCAATCTTCTTGCCGGCAACGCGGATGACCTCGACCGTATGGCCGGCCTCGCGCGCGGTCTCGGCAAACGCCTCGACCATGGTGTCGGTATTGGCGCCCTTGCGCGGGCTACCGCTCAATACAACGATATTCATAAGAATCTCCCTTCTTCATGCCGCAGGCGCGCGGCATACATTTCGTTGTAACCAAAACGGATAGAGCTATTCAGTCGTCTGTAGATCGCATCTCTCGTTCGTGTTCTCTAGACACAATCTCATTGCCTGATAACTCCTCGGCCACCTTGATTTTCTCTCCGAGAATTGAACAGCAAATCGTTGCTCGCAAAGTATCGACTGTGAGAAAATTAGCTTGAGCTTTCTCCCTGCTCGCATAAGCGTTCGCGTGAAAGAGCCTAGCCGCATCGGCCAGGCGCAATATAGATCCGCGGAAACCGGCCTACGAACAAGGAGTGTCTTATGTATGGACAGCATGTTGCACCGCAGACCCATAACAAACGGACTGGCCTGTCTATCCGCGACGTCAAGCGTCATGCAGACGCCAGAATCGCCGCCTTCGGAGTAAGCATTCTTGTGGCAGGACTGCTTTTGCTACCCTGCGCAGCACTGGCGACAGAAATGCCCGAAACCGATGTCGCAGCACCCATTACCTGCGACGAAGCCAACGCGGAAGGCAGCCTCACAGCTACCACCGTTGTCGACCATAACTATGACCTGGAGCTCCCTCCTGCCTTTATGTTGGTCCAGAATGAGGCGTTTGTATACGATTTCCCCGACAAACCCGAAGACTTCATCTACGGGCTTAACGACACCGTCCTTCTCTTCAAGATCGACACCGATACCGAAGGCCTTATAAAAACCGAGAACCCCAAAGAGGCCAGCGTCTCTATTGCCCTGACCATGATCGACAATCACGTTAGAGCAACCGTAGTCTTTACAGGCAGTTACGCCGACGACCAAATCCCTTACAGGCTGAACCTCAACAGCTCAGCCCACCTTGGCACACACGTTGACCGTGACTTCGACAGCGGGCAAGGGATTATGCACGAGACGTGGCACGATTACTACATCCGTTACATCTTCGACAGTGACGTGCACTTGATTGCAACCGATACGAGCGGTTCCAAACCCGATCCAAGTGTTAAGCCGATCCCAGAGGTCAAACCCGAACCGGAAACCAAGCCCGAGCCCACACCGCAGCCCAAGACAGAAAAGCCCGCGGCAAATCCCGTTTCCACCAAGGCAGTAACGGCAGCTAAACCAGCCAGGACCACCCTACCCGCTACGGGCGACAACGGCGCGATAGCAGTCGCCCTGAGTGTTGCCGGTGGCGTAGTTGCATCAGTTAGCATTTCCGCAACAAGGCGTCGCAACCGCTAGCTAAAGCAAATACGCCATTCACACAGGCAAACAACCAAGCTCCAACGAAAACGGTCCAGTCATCCGACTGTGCCGCACTCCAGTAGTTCGTGGAAGATATCAAAGAGGTATCCCAGGCTCCCTTGAGCTGTGCGACAGACAGATCAGGTTTGGGAAGTAGAACGGCCCTTGCGCGAAGCGTGAATCGGGCAAGTCTGACGTTTATTCCCAGGGCCAAGCAGGGCCGGAGGTTTTATTGGCAGCTCTTACGGGCGTCGCGAGTTTTGGCGAGGACGTAGGCATCGGGGTCGTCTTTGAACCAGGGGCAACGGCGCTCGCCGGAGACCATATGGCGGTGGGGGCAGCCGCCCATGCACATGGGCAGAATGTGGTGCACGGATGATTGGGCGTCCGCAGGCTGAGTGAAGCCATAACAACACTTCGCGCATCGAGCAGTTTGAGCCGGCGTGCGCATGTCGGCGCCATACCGGGAAGAGAGGGCCTTCTTGTGGGGCGGACGACCCCATTGCAGTCTCCTTCCGCTCTAATCCTGCGGGAACGACAGCGGCCGTAGGAGTACCGCTATCGTACTCGTAGCGGCTCTCCGCCCCCCTAAGCAGCCTGTCCGCTACGAAACGACCGTCTTGTAATAGGCGCCGAAGTCTGCGAGCGAGTCCATGATGGGCATCATCTGGCGGCCGAGCTCGGTAAGGCCATACTCAACGCGGGGAGGATTCTCGCCATAGTCATGGCGAAAGACCAGCCCATCATCCTCCATCTGCCGCAGGCTGTCGGTAAGCACCTTCTGAGAGATCCCCTCAAGGTTGCGGCGCAACTCGTTGAAACGCCAAGGGCGTACGCGCAAGTTACGGATAATGAGCAGCTTCCACTTGCCGCCAATGAGCGCTACCGCCGTTGCGACCGGACACTCCGGAAGTTCCTCTTTCGCCATCACGGGAGACCCAACCTCCTTGACCATACCGGTTTCACAAAAAAGTACGCAGTTACAAATATGTGCGTACTCGTATTTGCATGCGCCTTCGCGTTGAATATAACTCACGCAGGAGATGCCTGCAAGGTAAATCAACCCAAAGAGAGGAACCATTATGGCTAATTATGCAAAGACCCACATCGGAAATGAGAGCCGTGTCGAGCTGCACGAGGTGCTCGGGCTTACCGGGGCAGAGGTGAGTGTCAACAATCTTCCCGCCGGCGCTGGCGTTCCGTTCGTCCATGCACACAAGGAAAACGAGGAGATCTATGGCGTGCTCGAGGGCGCGGGCTCGGTCACGATCGACGGTGAGGAAATCGAGCTTGCAGCCGGCGACTGGCTGCGCATTTCCCCCGCCGCACACCGCCAGTTCCGCGCCGCGTCCGACTCGGGCATCACATACGTCTGCATTCAGGTCAAGCAGGGATCCCTTGATGCCTTCACGGCCGACGACGCTATCATGCTCTAATTCGCGATCGGTGTGCAAGGGGCCAATGAAACCCCGTCCGTTGGCCCCTTGCGCAAATCTGCTGACGCAAAACTACCCTACATCCCGGCCGGCTTCACGCAAAAGAGGCGGAGGCACGCTTTGTCGGTTCCGGGAATAAAAGCCAAGACAGTTACAATAAAATCACTTCGAACTCAGGACGTTGAGCTTTCGTTTTATCCCAAACCCTTGCCAGCTCTGTGGCGGATGCCGAAAGCTGCAGATCGATTATCTGCGGATAGTATTAATCCATGCCTGAATATCTTTCTCAGAGGTACGGAGCATGGATTCATCGAACTGCACATCGAGGCCCGGCTTCACGATTGCGCCTTTGCAGGCTTCCTCAAAGTCCTTCAGCGCGTGTCCCAGCCAGCCGCCATTGGTGGCAAACGGATACACGATCTTCCCGGTCAGGTCAGCCCGCTCCAGGAAACTGCGCATGGCGGGCGCAAAGGTGTACCACCAGACAGGAGAACCCAGGATGATGGCGTCGTAATCTCTCCAGCCAATGTTCAGCGGCTTCAGTTCCGGGCAATAACCCTCGGCAATCTCACGCTGCCCCTGATTGACGACTTCATCATAATCGCCATCGTAGGGAACAACCGTATCCATACGAGCAATATCCCCGCCGATTTCCCTCTGGATCATCTCGGCGATGCGCTTCGTGTTGCCTCCATAGGAGTAGTACAGAATCAAGGTTTTCATTTCACGCTTTCTCCTCATGCAAGAGGCTTTCCGCTGAACACGGGAAATGCGCTGAATTCACCATAGTTGACGATACGCTCCATGTTCTTGAGAGTTTCCATGTCTTCCTCGGAGATCGCGAAATCCACGTCCGCGTTGCTTTCCATGTGGGCGGGATCTGCCGTCTTGGGAAGCGCGACGGCTCCAAGCTGAAGGACGTAGCGGATGCAGAGCTGGGCGGCAGATACGCCGTACTTCTCTGCCATCTTAACGATCGCCGGATTCTTCGGCGCCTCGCCGTGGGCAATGGGAGAGTATGCCTCCACCTGGATGCCCTGCGCCTTGCAGAAGTCCACCAATGCCGAATCGGTGTTGGTGATGTGCAGGAGGACCTGATTGACCATGGGCATCACGCGGCAAGAGCTCAGGAGGTTCTCAAGGTCATCTTGCAGGAAGTTGGACACGCCGATTACCTTGACCTTGCCCGCCGCCCGCGCATCCTCCAACGCACGCCAGACCTCCTTGTTCTCCTCGAAATAGCGCTTCTCCACACGGAACTCGCTCCACGGCTGGGGAGAGTGGATGATCATCTGGTCGAGGTAGCCGAGCCCCATCCTCTCCAGCGTCTCATCGATGGACTTCGCCGCATCCTCGTAGGTCTTCAGCTCTGCCGCGATCTTGCTGGCGACGAAAAGCTCTTCCCGGCGAACGCCGCAGGTGCGCACGCCCTCGCCGACGCCGCGTTCGTTTCCGTAGGCCTGCGCGGTGTCGATCAGGCGATAGCCCAGCTTTACCGCCTCGCGAACGGCTTCCGCCGCCTCGGCATCGTCGATGAACCAGGTGCCCAGTCCCAGCTTGGGAACCTGGACTCCGTTTGCCAACGGGTAGGTTTCATTCAAGATCATCGTTCTACTCCTCGCCCCAGACATCCTTTGCCATGCGGAAAACCGCCCACGCCTTGGGCCAGCCGCAGTAGAAGGCTGCATGGGTCACGACCTCCGCGATTTCTTCTTTTGTAATACCGTTCTTCTTTGCCTCCGCCAGGTGATAGCGGAAGCTCTCATCGGTAAGTCCCTGAGCCATCAGCGCGACGACGGTCACGAGGGAGCGGTCGCGGAGGCTGAGCTGCCCCTCTCGGCTCCAGACCTCTCCGAAGAGCACGTCATCGTTCAGTTCCGCGAATTTCGGGGCGAATTCGCCCAGGGCATCTCTGCCTGCCGTCTGCTTGACTGCCATGTTTCGTTCCTCCCTACAGCCTTGCGTACTCTTCATGGGATACCGGCTCGCACCACTCGTTCTCGCAATTCTCGCCGGGAACCTCCACTGCGATATGGCTGAACCAACTGTCCTTCTTCGCTCCGTGCCAGTGCTTGACGTTGGCGGGGATCATCACGACGGAGCCCTCGTGCAGGCTGACGGCGGCCTTGCCTTCCTCCTGGTACCAGCCCTCGCCAGCCGTACAGAGTAGGAGCTGACCGCCTCCTTTGTCCGCGTGTTGGATATGCCAGTTGTTGCGGCATCCCGGCTCGAAGGTCACGTTGGCGGCGAACAGGCCACCTTCCGGATCGGTCAGCGGATTCAGGAACGAATCGCCGGTGAAGTATTGGGCATAGGCGGTGTTCGCCGTTCCCGTGTCGAATGCGTTGACCTTCTCGAACTGCTCTTTTCGTTCATACCTCATAATTGAAACCTCCTGCTTAGGATTATCGATTCACGCCATAGCGCAGCCAGACCGCCCCGCCGTCCATGGCCTTCGCCTCTTTCAGCGTGAAGCCAAGGGCCTTGCTCTCCGAAATGCCTTCTGCGGCTCGGAAAACCGGCGGCGTATCCGGGCTCCCGTCTGCCGCCGCCGCCAACACGATGCTGATCTCATCGCACATCCCCGCTTGCAGGAACGACCAGTTCAGTACGCCGCCACCGCCCAGCATCAGGGTCTCGATGCTGAATTTTTCTTTCAGCTTGGAAAGGGCCAGACCGTGATCCAGCTCCGTTTCTCCCGCGATGATGTACGAGATTCCCAGCTTTCTCAAAAATGCCCTGTAGGCGTTGCCGACCTGTTCTGTCAGCACCTCGACGACATGGGCGGTGGTGTCCACATAGCGCAGGGTGCTGCTTTCCCACCCCAGCTTGCCGTGGGGGTCCACGGAGACATAGAACATTCCGAAGTCCGGCTGCGCGATGAAATCACCTGCCGGAACGGCCGGCGCATCTTCGTCCAGGTCCGGCTTCCTGTAGAAGGTGAAGTTGTCGTCCGTCGTCACCCTGCCGGACAGCCAGCCCTGGTGATGGTAAAAGGGCTCTTTCCCGAAGGCGATGTCGTAGAACGCATCGCCCGCCGCTTTGCCCTGCGGCGTTCCCATGTAACCGCCCATGATCTTTCCGTCCAAAGCGCACATCATGTGGCAGAAAAATCATGTGGCAGAAAACATACGGCCTGTTCACGTTCGATTCCCCTCCTTATGATTGACAAACATTCTGTTTGGAAGCATGCTTCCTTTGAACTTCATGTGCATCCTAGAACTTAAAGTTAACTTTAAGTCAAGGGGATTCTGGAATAATTCGGAGGGGTTTTCAGATGGTCTATACGGTGGGGGAAATGGCGAAACTGCTGGGGGTTGCGGCGTCCACCTTGCGCTACTACGACAAGGAGGGGCTGCTGCCCTTCGTGGAGCGCTCCTCCGGTGGCATTCGCATGTTCCGGGAATCGGATATCGAATGGCTGCAGGTGATCGGCTGCATGAAGAAAGCCGGGATGTCCATCAAGGACATCCGGCAGTACATCGAGATGGCGCTGCAAGGAGACGACACCATCGATTTGCGCCTTGCCATGTTCCGGCGCCAACAAGAAGTTCTGAAACAGCAGATGGAGGAATTGCAGCACACCATGGAGATGGTGGATTACAAGTGCTGGTATTACGAAACGGCGAAGGAAGCGGGTACGGTCGATGCCCCGCAGAAGATGGAGCTTGCCAAAGTCCCGAAACGCTTTCGGAAGATTCGGCAGGAGCTGCGCACTGCGCCGGGGACTGTGGCAACGATATAACAAGACTGCTTAGGCAACGGCAGTCAACCGCTTGATTATCACGGTAACTTTATCGTTCAAAAAAGTACTACTAACAAACGACCACCCCGGCTATCCGCTGTTCGCGGAAGAGCAGGGGAGCTCTTGTCACCGGGATGGAACCTTTTCAACTCGCAGGATAGCAGAATCGCCTCGCAAGCCAAAATCAGCACGGGACGACAGCGGGCAGAACCGCCACCCCTAGATTGCCCTCACGCTGCCACTGGCAGCCCTGATTAAATATGCTAGGTATCTCGGGATAATGCTTTCGGTCGCATACGCGCAAGAGTGTCCGCTGATTGCAACTGGCTGTTCCCCTTCCTACGCCAATGGTGTGCAGACATCTTCGATATTCTTGCTCGTTATGGCGAAAATCGCGTCTCCAGGGTTTGCCTTTTTCGGTTTAGCGTATTGCTCTTCAGATCATCGTGGTGCGCTCGTAGCCGCGCTCCACGAGGAGCCGCTCGGCAACGTCGAGAATCTTCTCGACCGTCTCCTCCGGGTACCTATTGCGTGCCACGGGCACCTCCGTCCTTATTATCACGATAAACATACCAAGAGTGGCGTACGGGTCGAGAAGGGCTGGCGCCAAAAGAGCCCAACGGCCGTTACGGCTTCGTTAGAAACGCGCCCCACCATGGATGGTGAACCCGAAAGGTAAGGCGCGCGGGCACGGCGACTCGGCCCGTGCGCCCGGAAGAGAAAGGACGAACCCATGGGTTACATGCTCGAGACGCGCGGGCTCACCAAGCGCTTCGGCCGCGGCGACCAGGCGCAGGACGCCGTGGCCGACGTGAGCCTTCATATCCGCGAGGGCGAGGTGTACGGGCTGCTCGGCCCCAACGGCGCCGGCAAGTCGACAACGCTCAAGATGATCTGCGGGATGCTGCGGCCGACGGCCGGGGAGATCCTCTTTGCCGGGCACGCCTGGCGCCGCGAGGACCTCTACGCAATCGGCAGCCTCATCGAGGAGGCGCCGCTCTACCCCAACCTCACCGCGCGCGAGAACCTGCGCGTGCGCACCACGCTGCTGGGCCTTCCCGAGAGCCGCATAGATGAGGTGCTCGCCGCCGTGGACCTCGCGGACACCGGGAAGAAGCGCGCCGGGCGCTTCTCGATGGGCATGCGGCAGCGCCTGGGGCTCGCGCTGGCGCTGATCGCCCGGCCACGCCTGCTCGTGCTCGACGAGCCCACCAACGGCCTCGACCCCATCGGCATCGAGGAACTGCGCGACCAGATCCGCGGCTTCGCGGCGGCGGGCACGACGGTGATCGTCTCGAGCCACATCCTCTCCGAGGTGCAGGCCGTGTGC